>NZ_JBFRFB010000002.1:0-506535 GCF_052114605.1 Microvirga sp. 2YAF29 | reverse complement strand
CGCAGCACCGAGAAATACAGGGCGGTGAGAATGGTGGAGAGCGAGGCCGACGACGCCTGATGCCCGCCGATCTTCAATCCGTCCTCGCTGGGCCGCAGGTGATTGGCATTGTGGATCGTCCATGTGGACAGCCAGAGCACCTTGCGCTCAAGTTCGGCTAAACAGGTCAGATGTGGATCGCTCATCAGCTAATCTCCTGTTGGACAGCTGGACATGCGAGTGGCCGTCCAAGCCGCTTGAATAAAGACCGTGCCTACGCATTAGTCAGCGGCTTATAAGAGCTTTCGCAACTCGGCCTTGGCGATTTTGCCGAGGGCGGCTCGCGGAAATTCATCAACCAAACGAACTTCTGTCGGGACTTTGAAAGTCGCCAGCCGTTCACGGCAGGCGTCGAGAACTCGATCCGCCAAGTTAGGAATTGCTGCTTGCCCGATGATGAAAGCGACGGGAACTTCGTCGAGCATCGGATGCGCTTTTGCGACGACAGCTGCTTCGGTCACACCATCGACGCTCAAAATCACCCGTTCGACTTCCGAGGCGGAAACATTTTCGCCGCCAACCTTGAGCATATCCTTGTGACGGTCGGAGAACTCGATCGAGCCATCTTCCAGCAGACGGACGACGTCACCAGTTTTGAACCAGCCGTCCTCAGTATAGGACTCCGCCGTGGCCGATGGATCGTTTAGGTATCCCTGGAACAATGAAATACCCGGCTGGCCTTTGATCAACAGGTTGCCGCCTTCTCCCGGCTCGACGGGGCGACCGTCGTCCCTAAGGATCGCGATCTCATATTCCGGAGCTGGGCGGCCTATGGCACCAGGCTGGTTCGGCATGCGTGGATCGCCGATAATCCCGTGACTGACGGTTTCCGTCATGCCCCACCAGCCCACTGGCTTGACTCCAAATAAGCGCTCAATCCGCGGATCGCAGCTTGGATAGCCCCAGAGTCGATAATTGTGCGATGTCGGAATATCTCCTTCGGCTAACGCGCGAAGACAAAACCAGATCGTCGATGTCCAGGTGCATTTGTGCTTAAGCGATATAGGCCAGAAGCGGCTGGCCGAGAAACGCGGCACAAGTACTGCTGTCCCACCGGCCCATAATGTCCCTTGAATCGAGTAGGCAGATGCATTGGCATGGAAAAGCGGGAGATGGACGAAATGGACATCGTCGTCGCGCAGATCTTGGTGTGCGGCATTCACTCTGGCAGACCACAGCACATTGGCATGGGTCCACAGGACGCCCTTGGGGCGGCTCGTTGTGCCAGACGTATATTGAACCGCCATGGGAGCCCATGGGTCGCGTTCCACCATGCGGCCGCAAGGCTCTTCCCGAAGCCAAGTTGAAAACCGGCAACCCGCCTCGAGTACCTGGCCTGATAAGACCGGTTCTCCGCTGTTGGTTTCTGTGACCGCCAGGGCTCGCAAATCCGGTGCCGCGCAAGTGACGAGATCGACATAAAGAGGTTGAGTGACTGCTGCCACGACGCGACTGTGTGACGCAAAATAACTCAGCTCATCGAGGCTTGACCGTGTATTCGTAGTGACGGCGACAGCCCCAGCAAAAGCGCATCCATAATAAGCGATGAGAAACTCTGGACAGTTGTCCAAATGAATGAGTACGGCCTCTCTTGGGCGGACTCCCCGGTTGCGTAGAGCCACGCCGAATCGCATGGCCGCATCCGCGAATTGCGCATATGTCCAAGTGCGCCCCGCTCCATGCACCGGCTCCCATATCAGAAACGGAACATCACTTCTGTTTCGAGCGCGGTCGAGAATGAGATCCACAACGTCCATACGTTCGAATGGATGTCGCTGTCGAGACCATGACTGAAAGATCGGAGGTAATGTCGTTAGAGAGATCATGCTCAAATCAAAGCCGGTTCAGCTACATCAAGGACGGCGCTAGCGAGATCCGTTCACAACCACAGACGGGGTGGAGCAAATCTAATCTCACACTCGACCTCCGCTTCAACGTTGTTCACATCTATAGCAAGATAGACATCTGCTTGAGAAAATAGCAAGATAGTTTATATAATAAACAATATAGGTATGAATGGAGGGCCTGATGGCGCGCTTAGAACCAATTGAGAAAGTTGGGGAAGGAGAGGCGGAGGCTGCCTTGCTAAGGATTGAGAGCTTGGTGGGCTACCGTCCAAACGCACTGGCAACGATGGCCCGCATCCCATTGGTCTTGGAACGAATCCTTGCTTTGGTCGACGCAGTCCTTCGCGGCGAAGGACATTTGTCGCCGGGCTTGAAATGGCTGCTTGCATACGCTGTCAGCGCTTCTGCAGGATGTGCCTACTCGGCATCTCATGCCGCACATGGGGCCGAGCACCTCGGCGAGTCACTTGACAGGGTTCGTGCCGCTGTGACGGAGCCGGACAGCCCCATGTTCTCCCTGGCAGAGCAGAGCGCTCTTAAATTGGCCCACGCGATCGGTCGCCAACAGGTCAATGATACTCATACGACAGCTGTCCGAGATATAATGGGCGAGCAGGGCCTTGCGGAAGCGGTCGCAGTCTGTGCCCTGTTCGGCTGGTTCAATCGTTGGAACTCTACTTTGGCGACAGACCTTGAAGTCGAGCCTGCACTTTTTGCAATTAATGAGCTGTCATCAGTCGGCTGGAAACCGGGCCCCCACCAAGTGCCGGCTGGCATATTATCTAAAAATGAAACAAAATAGGGTCTACTCACACAGGACAGCAGAAGAATCACGTGTCGCAACGCAATAAGAAAACTTCCAGCCATGAGGCCAACACCAACGAACTCCTTCTTGGCCTTGATCTCATGTTCCTTGGTCACATGGCCCTGGTAGCAGCTGCCGATGAAGTTTTAAAAAACTACAGTTTCGGCCGGCCTCATCACCGTGTCCTTTACTTGGTTGCACGGCATCCAGGAATTACAGTCAACGAGATCCTTTCAATCCTGCGGGTGACAAGCCAAGCTTTAACCCGGGTCTTTCAACAGCTTATCGAACACGATCTCATCGTTCAGCGGCTAGATCCTGCAGACCGGCGCAAGCGTCGGCACTATGTCACTCCAAAAGGTGCTGGGCTGGATAAGAAGCTTTGCGACCGGCAGCTTCAGCTCCTCGCAGATGCATTCGGATCGCTGCCGCACGCTGCAACAGTCAGTTTTTTCAATGTGCTAGATCGTATAGTCATGCCTGAAGATCGGGAATGGTACAGTATGCCGGTGCCCGATTTGCCGGCTCCCAGCGAGAAGGCTGCTCAGATTGTGAAAAGGCGACAGGTCAAATCTTCTCGTACAACGTAACGACGCATGCGCCTGTCAGGCCGACATTATGCTGAAGTGCCAGTCTGGCGTTTGCTACTTGCCGCGGGCCTGCCGAGCCTCTTAGTTGCCAAACCAGTTCAGCACATTGGGCTAGCCCCGTTGCGCCGAGCGGATGCCCTTTCGACAGAAGGCCGCCGGATGGATTGACAACGCATCGGCCGCCATAGGTGTTATCTCCCGCGCGGACAAAGGCTTCCGATGTCCCTTCAGACGTCAATGATAAGGCTTCGTAAGCCAGGACTTCATTGGAGGTGAAGCAGTCATGAACTTCGGCGACCTGAATGTCGGTTGGTTCTATGCCTGATTCTTCATAAACCTTAGTGGAAGAGCGGCGCCCCATATCATAGCCAACCACACTGATGAGGCTTTGCGATGTAAATACATCCGCTTGATCGCTAACCATGGACTGCGCTCGTATGGCGACTCCCAAGAGGCCATGGCGCCGGGCATACCGTTCCGACACAAGTACGGCCGCTGCAGCACCGCAAGTTGGGGGACAGCACATCAGGCGCGTTAGAGGGGCATGGATCTCAGGCGATTCCAAAACTTCCTCTAAGGTGACCTCCTTCCGAAATAGCGCGCGGGGATTGTGTGAGGCATGTCGGCGCGCCTTCACCTGCACGGCAGCGAACAAGGCTCGGTCGGCTCCCGTTTTTTCTAAGTACTCGCGACCAGCTCCACCGAACAAGCGCGCGGCAAAGGGAGCATCTGCTGGACCGTGCACATTGTCCGCAACCTCTAAGCTGGCCTCCCAGGGACTGGCCCAGTCAGAAAACACTCGGTCGATGGCTCCACGCGGCATCTGCTCAAAACCAAATGCAAGGGCAACATCGGTCATGCCCGATAGAATCGCTTGGCGTGCCAAGTACAAAGCAGTTGAACCGGTGGCGCATGCATTGTTGACGTTGACAACAGGCGCGCCTGCTATTCCGACGTCATACAGCGCCCGCTGCCCACTCGTAGTGTCACCGTAGACATACCCTGCGAAAACGGCGCCAACTTCCGATAATTCGATCCGCGCATCCTGGAGAGCGTCTCGCACTGCCTGTGCGGCCATCCGGGGATAGGGCACACCATCTCCCGGCTTGGTGAAATTTGTCATTCCAACGCCGACGACCTGAACATAAGCCATACGCCACTGCTCCTTAGGTTCTGACATTATACATATATGCTTTACATAATCAACATTATTGGTATTTTTTATCAAAAGGGATGCAGGATCAATCGGCTGCAAACGAACAACGGAGGAAGCAATGGCGCGCGTACTCTACATTGAGTGTTCACCCCGGGGCGATGCATCGTACTCAACAACTGCCGCTCGAGCCTTTCTCAAGCTCTATCGAGAAATGAATCCTGCAGATGATGTTGATGAGATCGCTCTGTGGCAGACGGACCTGCCTAATCTGAATGGAATAGCGTCAGATGCCAAATACGCGAAACTCCGACGAGTAGAGCTTTCTGCCGCTGAGCAGGGTGCATGGGACGGAATCGTGTCTATCGTTGAGAGATTCAAGGCGGCAGATAAATATGTGTTCAGTGTTCCTATGTGGAATTTTACGATTCCTCACGTTCTGAAGCACTATATTGATCTTATCGTGCAGCCAGGCCTCACCTTCAGAAAGTCGCCAGAAGGAGTAGTCGAAGGACTTGTCAAAGGAAAATCAGCCTTATGCATTTTTTCGTCTGGCTCTATTTTTCCAGACGGAATCGCATCGCCGCTTCCCGATTTTCAGCGCCCATATATGGAATGGATCCTGAAATTCATCGGCATTGTTGATTTCCGAGTCATCACCATTTCTCCGACGATCTCAAAGCCTGAAATCGCCCAGCATGCTCTGATGACAGGTCTTAGGGAAGCTGAGATCGCAGCGCGAACTTTCTGAAAGCCAAACCATCGGTGTGGCGAGAAGCCAGCCGAATGGTGATTTAGAAGGCGGGATCTTCAACTCTAGAGGCAGCCACAACACGGTAACTAATTTTTCGGTTGGAGACACAAAATCTGGCTTTAGGTGCACCTTCTGCTTACGCGAAGACTCAATGAAAGCATGTCTACCGCCGCGCCCATACCTCCGCATGCTCCATAGACCGCAGGTTCTCCCAATCTGGGAGTGCTCGGACGCGCCCTTCGCCAGCGTCGGCAGGCCATAGCACTTACCTTGAGCAAACTTGGGGAGCGCTGAAATCTCTCCGTGGTTTTAAATCTCATGCCGGCCTCCAAGAGGCGAAGTTAGAAGTCGGATGGCGTCGATTGCGTTCCTTTTCTCACCGACAAAAACAGTCATTTTCTTCTTAAGTTCGATCTTCCTGGCATCAAATGTATGGAAATTCCGCAGTGAAATATTCTTAAAGTACATTGGATCCCCAAACCTGAGTCAAACCGAAGCTCGGCAATTTCGCAACTGATAGGGCGACGGCGTTCGGTTTTTAGCAACCAAAAGATGATGCGATCATTCATACCCGAATGGGCCTGCACCGACATCTACGGTGCAGGCCTTGGTTATCATCGTCTTCAGTTCTAAAGCTCGCTGATGTTCAGCCCGAACATGTCGCCGTCTTGGATTGCTCCCGGAAACTGTCCCATGGAAGCAACCTAGGTTCAGGTCTCATTAAATTGCTTGCGGTGTTGGCGATAGCAAGGGGCGACCGCTTGTCATGCTGTTGAGCGAAGGCTAGATGAGCGACTACAAGGGTGCCGCCCTCATGATCGGCGCACTGCCTAAGGCAAAGGCTCTCGTCGGTGATAGAGGCTACGATGCCGACTGGTTCCGAGCCGCCCTAGCCGACCGCCAGATCACACCATGCATCCCGTCAAAGACCAACCGCAAGACCCTGATCCCCGCATGACGCCAAGCTCTTCCGTCAGCGCCACAAGATCGAGATCATGTTCGGAAGGCTCAAGGACTGGCAACGCATCCATACTCGCTATGACCGATGCACTCACACCTTTATGTCCGCCATCCGCATCGCAGCAACCGTCATCTTCTGGCTCAATCAATGAGGCCTGAGTCTAGTCGTCATAGCGCCCGTGAGGGAAAGCTATGGTCTCTTGCTGGAAGTCGCCGAGCCGATGTGCCTCACTGAGGTAAAACCAATGTGCTTCAACCGGGACAGAGAGCCGACGGTCGTGGATCAGGGGGAGCGACTAGCATAACAGCCCGATTTGATGTCTCTATAGAAACCCGACTTGCAGTCTCAATTGACCTGCGCTATTAAGAGACCTGAAGGCAGGTTTTAATGTTCAAGCGCAATCAAATGGAAGCAGCCGTCCTGCGGACTGTTGGCCCGGACCAGGAAGCCGGCGGGCCGGAGGAGCGCGCACGCTTGAAGCGGCTGCTCGATCTCGACCGCAAACGCCCGACCGGACAACGGCTGTTCGACGAGCGCTATGCCTTCTACAGCACGGAGGCACCGGGCACTGGACACGAGGTGCTGTTTTCCTCCTATGAGGTGTTCGCGCTATGGGTGGGCCTCAAGCTCCTCGCTGGCGGCTTGCCCCAAGGCCGGGTGGTCTTTCTCATGCGCTATCATCGCGCCGCTCTCGAACGTGAACATGTGCGGATCACCGCGGTGGATCGAGCCGTGCTCTTCGCCCGCTCGGAGTCTCTGACTGAGAATGCCGGCACAGATCATCGTGAGACGCTTGTTCGCGAAGGCCGTCTCGTCGAGCATATCGACGACATGACCTTTCTGGCGGTTCAGGCCGATTCCGATTCCCGGATGGTGACGAAGCGCACGCTTAGAGATGGCCGCCCGACCAATATCGTCCAGGGCGGAGATGAACTCCTCCGATTCATGGAACTGGCCGGGTTCGCCCGCCATACCGTTCTCCTCGTCGAGCTGGCCAACCCGGCCTATCGGCTCGACTACTGGCTGACGCAAACGCCCCCCGCGCGCCGCGGCCGCCGCTAACCGTACTTAACGCCAGATCTGCAACCATAGAGGAATGTCCATATGAAACCTGTTTCGACATCTCAATTGCCTGACCATCTCGAATGGCTGGCACTCAGTGTCTTGCAGCCGCTGCCACGCAATGCGCGCACTCACTCCAAAGGGCAGATTCGGCAGATCGCCGACAGCATCCGGCAGTTCGGCTTCACCAATCCCATTCTCATCGACGAGAAGCAGCGGATCCTTGCCGGTCACGGCCGGCTTGCCGCCGCAAAGCTCCTCGAGCTGACGCATGTGCCGACCCTCAGCCTAGCGCATCTCTCCGAGGCCCAGAAGCGAGCCTACGTGCTGGCCGACAACAAGCTCGCGGAAAAGGCTGGCTGGGATCGCGAGCTCCTGGCGTTGGAGCTCGGCGAACTCGCTCAGCTCCTTGACGGGGAGGACTTTGATCTGACCATCACGGGCTTTGAGACGGCGGAGCTCGACGCCTTGTTTGCCGACCTCGGCGAGGAGCCGCCTGACCCCGCCGATGCTCTGCCCTCACCGAAACCGGCGGTAGTGCAACCGGATGACCTGTGGCTTCTCGGCAAACATCGCCTCATCTGCGCAGATGCGCGGGATGGAACAGCGCTGGCGCGCCTCATGCAAAGTGAGGCGGCCCGCATGGTCTTCACGGATCCTCCTTACAACGTGCCGATCGCCGGTCACGTGCAGGGGCGAGGGCGCATTCACCACCGCGAGTTCGCTCATGCCTCCGGCGAGATGTCCTCCGAGGCTTTTACGGAATTCCTTACACAGACATTACGGTTGTGCGCGCAGCACGCCTGCGACGGCTCGATTCATTACGTTTGCATGGACTGGCGCCACGTGGGTGAGCTGCATGCCGCAGGAGGGGCCGTCTACGACGAACTCAAGAATATCTGTGTTTGGGTCAAGAGCAACGCGGGCCAGGGCAGCTTCTATCGCTCGCAGCATGAGCTCGTCTTCGTGTTCAAGAAGGGAACGGCGGCGCATGTGAACACGTTCGCACTCGGCCAGCACGGACGCTCGCGCTCGAACGTATGGTCCTATCCCGGCGTCAACAGCTTCCGGGCTGGACGAATGGACGAACTGGCCATGCACCCGACCGTGAAGCCGGTGGCGCTTGTGGCGGATGCCATCCGAGATTGCTCGCATCGCGGCGATATCATCCTCGACCCGTTCCTGGGATCAGGCACCACTCTGCTTGCTGCAGAAAAGCTGGGACGGCGCGCGTACGGCGTCGAGATCGATGCGGTCTACGCCGATGTGAGCATCCGGCGCTGGATGGCCTTCACCAAAGCGGATCCGATCCTAGAGGCGACCGGCGAGACCTATGCCGAGGTAGAGCGACGACGCGCGGGCGAGATCCGGCAGGATGCCGAGCGAACGGAGGAGGCAAGAGAGGCTGCACCGCAACCTGCAGCCGCGCCCTCCGAGTCAGTCTCTGACTATGTTGCCTTGTGCAGGGGGATCGCATGAACCATCGCGACACACACGAAGACGATGCCGCTATCGAGGCTTCGAAGGCTGGTACGGGCGCCGCTAGCGGGGAAACCGATGAGCGTGTGGGCTACGGGCGCCCGCCGCGGGCGACACGCTTTCGGCCCGGTCAGAGCGGCAATCCGCGCGGCCGCCCGAAAGGGTCGCGCAACACCGGCACCATCGTCAAAGATGTGCTGGCCAGAAAGGTCAGCCTCAACGGAGCAGGCGGCCGCCGTCAGGTTGCGGTCAGGGAGGCGATCGTCCTGCGGATGGCGGAGGCGGCAGGAGATCTCAAAGCGGCTGCTGCCGTACTGGCGCTCGATGAGCGCCACGCGCCGCCTTCCGAGGCTACCGGACCGGTCACAAGCGACCGGGACGACGAGGCCTTGATCGCAAACTTTCTCGCCCGTCATGCCATCATAAAGGAGAACTAAGCGATGGATGGAACAGTTCCTCCCACAATGTCGACTCGTCCGGAAGACCGGCTTCGGTTCGCCGACGCCATTGCGCGCCGGGATTTCTTGAGCTTCGTGCAGAGTTGCGTGGGCACGCTCACGCCGGCGGTCGACTTCCAGGACAACTGGCATCTGCAGGCCATTGCCCATCATCTGGACCTTGTGCGGTTGGGGAAGATCCGGCGTCTGATCATCAATCTGCCGCCCCGGTCGCTCAAGTCGGTCATGGCCTCCGTGGCTTTCCCGGCCTTCGTTCTCGGGCACGACCCGACCCAGCGCATCATCTGCGTGAGCTATGCGTCGGATCTGGCCGCCAAGCACGCAAACGACTTTCGCGCGATCATGGCCGCACCATGGTACCGGCGGACCTTTCCGGATGCGAGGGCCTCGCCGGTGAAGAACAGCGAGGCGGAGGTGATGACCACGCGCCACGGCATGCGCCTGACGACCTCGGTCGGCGGCACTCTCACCGGACGCGGCGGCAATCTCATCGTGATCGACGATCCGATCAAGCCCGGCGATGCCCTCTCGGAGTCCCGGCGCGAGGGCGTGAACCAGTGGTACGCCAACACGCTGCTCTCGCGCCTGGACGATAAGATCAACGGCGCGATCGTGATCGTCATGCAGCGGGTTCACATGGACGATCTGGTCGGCTTCGTCACACGTCAAAGCGACGAGTGGACGATCCTGACGTTGCCCGCGATCGCTGAACATGACCAGAGGATCGTGACCGGCCTGGGCACGTCTCACCTTTATCGTGCCGGAGACGTGCTGCATGCGGCGCGTGAGCCTTTGTCGGCGCTGGAGACCTATCGTACGCAGCTCGGCTCCGACACCTTCAGCGCACAGTACCAGCAGCAGCCGGTTCCGCCCGGCGGCGCGATGATCAAGCGCGCCTGGGTGCGTCGCTACCATTCTCCTCCGGCTCGGAGTGCCCGCTCGCGCATCGTGCAGAGTTGGGACACGGCGATGAAGGGAGGGGCCGAGAATGACTGGAGCGTGTGTACGACGTGGCAGATCGAGGAGGGGCAATTCTATCTGCTGGACGTCGACCGCGGCCGGTACGATTATCCGGACCTCAAGCAGCGGGTGCAGCAGCTGGCGGATCAGCATCGGCCGTACAAGATCGTGATCGAGGATGCGGGCACCGGCACCGCCCTGATTGCCGAGCTGCGCCGGATGGGCCGAGTGGCTGTGGCCGTGAGGCCGGAGCGCGACAAGCAGACCCGCATGTCCGTCCAGACGGCCAAGTTCGAAGCCGGCCTGATCCACCTGCCCGAGCAGGCGCCGTGGCTGAGTGCATTCGAGGCCGAGCTGTTCGCCTTCCCGGGCGGCCGTCATGACGATCAGGTCGATTCCGTATCGCAGGCGCTCGCACATGGGAGCAGCGGCTACACCCTTGCGGCCGTCGGCTAAGATTCCGTTCAGGAACGGCAGCGGGAGCGGTCAGGTACATGGGGTGTCCGGCGAATGCCGATCTAAAAGCGCCCACCGGCCTTTGAAAGCGCTCAGTCGGGCTGCCGGGATTCGTCCCCGGATCCCGCACGGGCTGCGGTAATAGAAGCGCTCGAGCTCGAAACCCGGAACGATGGCGTAGCTCGCTCCATCCGCGTTCAGATCGACGATGATGTAATAGATATGAGGCGCGAACTTGGCCTGAGCCAGCGAGGTATCGCCCTTGGCACCCTCCGTCCGCGTCTTGACCTGAATCTGGATGGTGCGTGCGCCCTTCGAGGCCAGGATATCGATCAGCGGAGAGTTGCCGTTGATCATCGCGGCGAGCCATCCGCGGCGCAGAAGTTCGCCCATGGCGAAGTGCTCGCCCGACAGCCCGGTTTGACCGGTACCGATGGCGGGCGCTCCGGCTGACACCGGCCGCTTCGCCTGAGCTTCGCTGTCGGTGGCGCCGGGGCCTGTAGGGGTGAGGAAGGGACTGTTCGACATGAGCTCTTGTCGCTTCGACGAGGCATACAGTCCAGTGTAATATGCAAATATCGAATATTTAATTTTTGTATATGAAAACCATGCGCATAGGCAGCAGGCCGGTTTCCCTCGTTCCGGCTGCCCATGCCCTCGCACCATCGTTCCCGCCGTCATCAGCGTCTGGCCGAACTCCTGGCCCAGTACAGGCTGGATTCCGGTTTGAAGCAGGTTGAGGTCGCGGAGGCATTGGGCAAGTACCAGCCGCTGATCACGAACATGGAAAACGGGCAGCGTCGCATCGATGTCGTGGAGCTGCTGGAATTGGCCGAGATCATCGGCTTTGATCCGCACGCGGTGCTCGACGAGCTGATGAAGACGCCGAGGAAATAACCGCCTTAGTGGTCCCTGATCACAACAGGACAAAAGAGGCCGGAACAACGTACTGTTCTTGCTCTCATTCCGCTCGACTTCGTCCGCACGGCACGCATTCATGGGGCCGTCAACGACGCGGAGACAGATATGGGCAGCACACTCACCATCACCGAGAGCTTACGGGCTGCCAGACATCGGCTTGACAAGGCAGCGGCCGTTGCGAGGGGAGCGCTCACCTGCGCTGAGGGAGGAGCGGAGACGGAAGCCGTACGCATGACGCTGGAGTTGGATCTAGAGGTGTACCTCAGCGAGGCGCAGACGCTACTCTCAGCTGTCACGCTTCTGGAGCGCATGAGTTGGAAGCAGGAAGGCGCCGGCAAAGACGGCAGCTGATCCATCGCTTCATCAGCCGGAACAAGCAGGTGAGGTGATGTGCCCCATACACGGGGCTTGAGGCCGTGGCGGCACTGATGCCGCCTTTAGGGAAAGAATGGCCTCATGACACGGATGCTGAAACTGACCGATACGCATATCCTGCTGCTCTCGGCAGCATCTCAGCGCGATGACGGATTGCTTGATCTCGGCGCTCGCCTGAAAGGAAGCGCCCTCAAGACCACGGCTGAGAAGCTGCTGAACTGTGGGTTGACGGAGGAAACACCAGTCGATCTTGATCAGCCCTCCTGGCGTAGCGATGAGATGGAAAACCGGATCGGGCTCAGGATTACTGCAACCGGCCTCCAAGCGATCGGGATCGATCCGGATACCGAGACTGAAGCAACACTGAGCGCCCCGATCACCCCGATCCCGGCCGCCGATCATAAACTACCCCAGCCGTTGGGCGAGACGGCGCCGCGAGCAGGCTCGAAGAAGGCAACTGTCATCTCGCTGCTCCAGCGTGATCAGGGCGCAACCCTCGATGATCTCATCTCTGCCACCGGGTGGCTGCCGCATACGACACGTGCGGCTCTGACCGGTCTGCGCAAGCAGGGCCATGTTCTGAGTAGGTCACAAACGCAAGAGGGAAAGACGGTCTATCGAATCGCAAGTGATCCGGTAGGCAGCGCCCCTCAGGTTGAGGTGGTAGCGGCGTAAGGATGGCCGTCTCCGACAAAACCCGCGATGCGCTCGCTCTTGAAAGCGCGCGCATCGCCACGATGGAGCTTGATGAGCTCAAGGTGAAGTTCCTCGTGCTGAGAGGTGTCCCATTGCCGAAGTTCATGCGGCTCGCGCTTGCACGGAAGGCGGTGATACATGCCACTGAGGAGAAAATCCTCGGTGGACTCGATCGGGCGGCACGAAAGCAGCTCGATCAGCTGGTTGCCCAGATCGTCCCAAATGGTCAAGCACCTCCTCCCAAGCCTAATCGTAAATTAAGGTCAGGCACGCGGTTGGTGCGGGAATGGCAGGGCCGGGTGCATGAGGTCGCCGTGGTGAAGGAAGGCTATGTCTGGCAGGGAGTGTGTTATCGTTCTCTGTCCGAGATTGCGCATCGGATCACGGGCACTCGCTGGAATGGCTGGGTCTTCTTCGGCCTGAAGAAAAGCGGCATTAAGACGAAGGATAAGTTCTCACAGCATCGCAAGAAGAAAGGTCACGCCGACGCCCCGGAGGTCAACCATGTTTGAACCGAAGCGCCGGACGCGCTGTGCGATCTACACGCGCAAATCAAGTGAGGAGGGGCTCGAACAGGACTTCAACTCGCTCGATGCTCAGCGAGAGGCTTGCGAAGCCTTCACTACGAGCCAGAAACACGAGGGCTGGCAGATCGTGCCGGCCCGCTACGATGACGGCGGCTATTCCGGTGGCAGTATGGAGCGCCCCGGGCTCAGCAAACTCCTGGCCGATATCGCCTCAGGGCAGATCGATGTGGTCGTCGTCTACAAGGTCGATCGCCTGACACGATCGCTCACCGATTTTGCCAAGATCGTCGAGGTCTTCGACAAGAGCGGCGCGAGCTTCGTCTCTGTGACGCAGGCCTTCAACACCACCACCAGCATGGGACGCCTGACCCTCAACGTGCTCCTGTCCTTTGCTCAATTCGAGCGCGAGGTCACGGGGGAGCGCATTCGGGACAAGATCGCGGCTTCGAAGAGGAAGGGCCTCTGGATGGGTGGCTTTGTACCGATCGGTTATGAGGCGGCAGGCCGGACGCTCGTCATCAACGAGGCTGAAGCTGAGACCATACGGATCATCTATAATCTCTACCTCGACCTGCGTTCGGTCGATGCTTTGAAGGCCGAACTCGATCGCCGTGGGTTGCGTACGAAGCTTAGAACCGGCACGATCGGGTCCTCGGGCGGGCAGGCCTTCGCTCGCGGACATCTCTACGGGATCCTGAACAATCCGCTCTACGCAGGGCGTATCCGCCACAAGAGGCAGGTATATGAGGGCCAACACCCGGCCATCATCGCGCCGCCCCTCTGGGATCAGGTGCAAGGCGTACTAGTGGCTAATCTGCAAGGCCAGCGGCTACGAGCCCGTGCCAAAAGCCCGAACCTTCTCTCTGAGCTTCTGTTCGACCAGAACGGTGAAGCCCTGCTCTCGACCCATGCCGTCAAGCAGGGGGTGCGCTATCGCTACTATATCAGCGCCTCCCGCCTGAGGCCCCGGTGACAACGAGAGGCGGCAGGCACAAATCTCGGACTCCGTCTGGCGGCGTCGGAGGTCGAAGGCGTTGTTCTCTCCATTCTGTTAGAGGTCTTGCAAAATAGGGACTGGCTCAATGGGTCATTGCTTCCAGCCGATGCAACGATGGATGAACAACGTGCTGTGACGGCACGTGCGGAGCAGATGGTGAGCCGGCTCGACGGTCCGGAACCGGCGACGAAGCGCGACACGCTTCTGACCCTTGTCGAGCGGATTGTTGTTGCTCCAAGCAAGGCCGAGCTTACGCTCAAGCCGGATGCGCTGAGAGGCGCAGCAGATCAGACCGGGGCGACACTCGTTCTCACCCGACCAATCGCGTTGCGTCGTCGCGGGGTGGAGACAAAATTGATCCTGGAAGGGCAGAGCGCCTCGATCCCTGAACCGGATCCGACGCTTTTGAAGGCCCTGGGCCAAGCTCATCGCTGGTGGCGTGACCTGCTGGACCGCCGCTATGCCACCATGCGTGAGATCGCGCAGGCCTATGACAGCGACGAGCGCTACATCGCGCGGGTGATCACCCTGGCCTTCCTGCCGAGGCCTCTTACCGCACAGATCCTGGCCGGGGTCCAGCCACCGGAGATGACCCTGTATGACTTACTCTTGGGCGATGAGAAAGATGCCTGGGTTGGAGTTCACTAGCTATCTGAAGCTAGGATTTTATGTCTCGGTATTGTTATATTTATAGCGTCGCTTTTTGTTCGTTAGATGGAGTTTGATCAATGATATCTGGAATCAAGAAGATCATTCAGATGGGAATGCGATGCGGAAAGAGCCATCTGAAATTCATCTCATTTGTCGGTGTCACAACGCTCGGCCTCTTCGCGTTCGCCGTTTTGGGCGTCGGCACGCCAATGGTGATGCTGCCGCTCTGTTCCGCTCTCGTGCTAGCGTTCTATGCTGCGGCACGGTCCGGTCTGCGTGAGGCGCCGAAACCATTGCCCGAGAGGATTCAGCCTGCCGTAGCCACGGCATATACTTGCTTGGTGACCCCCTTGATCTTCACGCTTTGGTCAAGTTCGATCACGGGCGCTGTGTGAAGGGCCCTTCTTGAGGGCGGCTTTGTCATGAGCGGCCATCGGAATGCGTCGCATTGAACGACCGAAATGGGGCCGACAGCGGACTGACAGCTTTCATACTCTGATCAGGCAAATATGACATTCCGAGCGTAAAGGTGAAGCTTCGACGCCTCTTCAGGGGCGTGTAGCTGATGGCCTTACGGCCTGTCGCTCATCATGACGTTGGCGAGAGACAGCACGTACGCGAGGGCGATTGCCTACGTTGAGGGCCGCCACCTTCCCTATGAACATTTTGGGGCGACCTGTCGGATTCCGCTGACAGGCCGGCTCAGCGGCATGAGAAGCATCGTGCGGTTGGGGTGTTCTTCTCTTGTTCCTCTGTGCATGATAGTAAGATGTCACCCCGCATCCCAAATGGAATAAGATGACTGAAAGCGCCTCCGAATATCAGTTTATAGAGCTGAACCGCACATTTCACGAGCTATCCAAGTACGCCAACGAGGACGATGAGCTCGACCTAAGTCACGCGTTTCGTGTCGGTGATCGGCTTTCTTGGTCGGACTTGGTTGAGCGGTACCGCGTCATTATCCTGTCGGAAGCCGGTTCAGGTAAAACTGCTGAAATTCGGAATATCGCCATTGATCTACGTGCCCAAGGCAAGTTTGCGTTTTTTATCCGTCTCGAACACGTACCCAATGATTTCGAGGACGGATTCGAGGTCGGTACTTTCGAAGAATTCGAGACGTGGCTGGCATCGAATGATGAGGGCTGGCTTCTGCTGGACTCCGTCGATGAGGCGCGCTTACGCAATCCGGGAGACTTCGCGCTCGCAATTAAGAAGCTGGGAAGGCGGATCGCAACGGCGAAGGATCGCTCGCACATAGTTGTCACCGGGCGCACCAATGCGTGGCGCCCCAAGACGGATCTTGCGCTTTGCGTCACTCACCTGCCTTTCACACCTGCCACGACGACGGCGAAGGAAGACGCGGCTTCCGACATCGACGACACGATCGAAGACGCTGTTGAGACTTCGGATAGACCGGCAGAAAAGTCCCAGCCCGTCTTTAAGATCGTCACGTTGGACGACCTGTCTCGTGCTCAAATCGAGGCATTTGCGAATGCCCGTGGCATTAATGACACCAAAGCCTTCATTGAGGCCATCGAGCGCGCCGATGCATGGTCCTTCACCTCAAGACCACAGGATTTGATGGAGCTGACGGAATTCTGGCTTGATCAGGGCCGCATCGGAAGCCGCCTGGAAATCATGCGCAACAGCATATCGCGGCGTCTCCAGGAGAGAGATCAGGAGCGCGTCGATGTATACCCGCTAGCTCCCCAAAAGGCTCTGCAAGGAGCAAGACTGATAGCCGCAGCGACCACCTTGGCGCAAGACTCGGCTATTCGAGTTCCGGATGGGGCCGAAAATTCGAAAGGCATCGCTCTCCACGACGTGCTTCCTGATTGGGACGACAGAGAACGCTCAACGCTGCTGTCCCGCCCGATATTCGACGAAGCAATCTATGGAACAGTGCGCTTCCATCATCGCTCCGTCCGCGAGTATCTCGCGGCCGAATGGTTCGCTGAGCTGTTGGGCCGAGAAACCTCGAGACGAAAGATCGAAGCCCTCTTCTTCACCAATCAGTACGGGCTGGACATCATCGTCCCCACGCTCTGCCCAATCTTGCCCTGGCTGGCAATTCTCGATCCCAAGATCCGAGAGAGGTTGCAAAAAGTTGCCCCTGAGGTGGTTTTTGAAGGGGGCGATCCGAGCCAGCTACCGTTGGAGACGCGAAGGCTCATTCTCCACGAAGTCTGCGAACAACTGGCGAGCGGAACATCCGGCCGCTCGATGACCGACTATGCGGCTGTACAACGCTTCTCTGATCCCGATCTGACCGAGGATGTGCGCAGCCTTCTAGCCAAGTATGCGACCGATGAAGAACTGAAGGCTTTTCTTCTCCGAATGGTCTGGCTGGGCCAGCTTTCCGGTGCATTGCCCGAGGCAAAGCAGATCGCGCTTTCACCTTCCACTTCACAGTACACTCGCATTGCCGCGTTTAGAGCAGTTCGGGCAGTTGGGTCCGGGCAGGATCAAGAAGACATCCGCAACAGTTTTCTCGTAGAAGCGGCAGAACTGGATCGCGACTGGCTTGCCGAATTGACGAAGGAAACCGCTCCGACACCGGACACGATCAAGTGGCTGCTTGAGTCCTTGGGCAAAACGGAAGAGAAAGAGCGATACAGCGTCGATCGCCTTTCTGACGCTGTGAGCACCTTCGTTCAGGCCGCCGGCCTCGATCAACTGCCCGAGTTGCTTATCGGCTTTGATCAATTGCTCAACACACCCCCAGTGATCGAGAGACGTTTTTGCGAGATATCGCAGAAATTTACTTGGTTGATGACGCCCGCATCCCAGGCGGCCGAGCGTCTCATTGAGGCCCGCCATTCAGTGTCACTGCAAGCCGCCGTGCTGGCCGTCCTCGATAAGTTCGGAATGGGACGTCACTATCTCGACATCGAACTCAACGATGCGAAAACGAAGTTCTCAACCCTTGTGCCAGAGTGGCGGGAACTGAATAGGGCTCTGTTTTGGTATGGGATTAATCTTGCGAGAGAACGGCGAGAAAAACGCAACGAACGGCTTACCGATTTCTGGCCAGTTTTTGTCATGGGGCCGTTCTGGCGCTTTGGCGCGGAGGATTTCGACTATGTCTCCGAGCAAATTGCAACTCAGCCCTTCCAAGACGACAAGCTTGTCGCGCTGTCGTTGGCTTTTAGACTCTACATCACGAACGACCGGCCGCGTTTGTGGCGTGAAAAGCTCAAGCGACTCGTCTCCGGCAACACGGAGTTGTCGGATGAGTTGGACAAGTTCCTCAATCCGCCGGCACAAGGAAAAGACGCCCGCACCTGGAAACGCCAGGAAGCGCAGTGGAAGAGACGCTCCGAAGAAAGAAAGCGAAACGAGGAAAAGAATCTCGCAGACTCAAAAAAGTATTTGAGCGAAAATCTCGACAAACTGCACGACCCAAGTCTGACCAAACCTGGCTATGTCTTCAACGGCCTAACCTACCTTCACGACCGGATGCGCCGCGATAGCGATCGCTCCGGCCGGTGGACCCATGGCAACTGGAGAAACTTAGAAGCCGAGTTCGGCAAGGATATCGCGCAAGCGTTCCGTGACGGAATTGTTGCTTATTGGCGGCGTGAGAGACCGACTATTCGTTCGGAAGGCGCACCAGAAAACTCGACACCAATGTCGGTAATTCTGGGCTTGGCCGGACTCGAAATCGAAGCGCAAGAGACACCAAATTGGGCGCAAAGCCTCAGCGAAGCAGACATCGAACTCGCCTGCCGATATGCCTCGTTCGAATTGAACGGTTTCCCAACCTGGTTTCCCAAGCTCTTCGAGGCGCATACGAGCACCGTCACAGATTTCCTTCTTCAGGAGATTCGCTTCGAGCTTTCGAAAGCAACACCTGAGAAGGAGGATCATTACGTCCTCAGTGACGTTAGCTGGTCCGGTGAATGGAGCTGGGCCACCCTCGGCCCGCACATCGCAAATCTGCTGAAGGAATCCGAGCCTGCGAACGCAGCCACGTTGGGCAAGCTCCTCAAGATTTTGCAGGGATCGGCACTGTCCGAAGAGGAAATAGCCGCGCTCGCGCCGCAAAAAGTCCGGTCGGTACAAATCCCGCAGCATGTGGCTCACTGGTACGCCGTATGGGTAGGCGTCGATCCTGAAGCCGCAATTCCCGACCTTGTAGCCTATTTTGAAGAATTGCCGCAGGGCGAGGCGCGAACAGAATTCGCGATGAGCTTTGTAACAAACCTATGGGGCGGCCGCAGAAGCGCGTCCAGCACCAGGACCGGATATCAAACACCCCGACATTTGAAGACTCTCTACCTGCTGATGCATGGTCATATCCGGCGAAGCGAGGACATCGATCGCGCCGGCAAGGGCGTCTATTCACCAGGCTTGCGCGACAATGCGCAGGACTCAAGGAACGGGCTATTTGATCTGCTGAACAAGATTCCCGGCAAGGAAGCCTTCCTGGCCCTGCAAGAAATATCGCAATCCCATCCGGAGGTGGAATCCCGTCCATGGTGCGCCCACTTGGCAAAGGTGAAGGCCGAGCAGGACTCGGACATCGCGCCGTGGATGCCTGCACAGGTCCGAGACTTCCATGACAAGCTGGAACGAACGCCGGCCAATCACCGAGAGCTGGCGGAGCTTGCGGTGATGCGGTTCCTCGACTTGAAAGATGATCTTGAGAACGGGGACAGCAGCATCGCGGCAATACTCAAAGCAGGTGCGACGCTTGAAACGGATATGCGGAAATATATCGGGCGTGAGCTTCGTGAAAAGGCGTCCGCTCGCTATTCCGTCTCGCAAGAGGAGGAGTTAGCAGATGCCAAGAAGCCTGACATCAGGTTCCACGGGATGGGATTTGATGCACCCGTGCCGGCCGAGTTGAAGCTGGCCGACAAGTGGACTGGGCCCGAACTTTTCGAGCGGTTGGAGAACCAGCTTTGCGGCGATTATCTGCGCGACAACAGGTCGGCACGCGGCGTTTTCGTTCTGGTACGCATGGGCAAGGCTGGTTGGGATATTCCGGGTGGAGCCAACCGGGTTGATTTTGAAGGTCTGATTGCAGCGCTTCAGAATCGTTGGGAAGAGATTGCGCAGGAATTTCCGGGCGTAGATGAGATCACGGTCATCGGCATAGACCTCTTAAAAAGAGCTGCGTAGATATGTGGGGAAGACGAAGCCCTATCCTCCTTCAGGCGTTCTGTGACGACTCAGCCAGTGACAAGGGAGACAAGCGGCTGTTCATGGCCGGCTATCTCAACCGAACCGATAGATGGCAGCTCTTTTCCGAGGCATGGCGGGAGGAGCTACAGGCGCTGCCTTCGATCGCGTACTTACGAATGGTGGAAGCGAACAACCTGCGCGGTGAGTTCAAAGGATGGACGAAGGAGGCACGCGATCAGAAGCTGAAAGGTTTGGCGCGCGTCATTAATCATTTCGAGCCCCTGTCTTTCCAGTTTACGATCAATCGCGGCGAGCACTTTCGCGTTCTTACCCCGGTTTCCCCTCGCGGTCTGGGAAGCCCGCACTTCATCTGCTGCTTCAGCGTGATATCCGGCGTTGCGCGCTACGTCGCAGAGATCAAAGCTAGGACTCGAATCGAATATATCTTTGACGAACAAGACGGCGTGAGCGCAGACATGGCGCTCTTATTCCACCAGATGAAGCGAAACATCCCCCGCAGAGCCCGGAATCTAATCAGCGGCGTTCCTAGCTTCGAGAACGACAAACTGCTTCCGCCGCTTCAAGCGGCGGATATGCTGGCTTGGCATTTGCGCCGGGAGCATGAGAATAAATCATCTCCTGACGACATTCTCCCGATAGCTGACCTGCTGAGGAATCCGAACGGACATTTGGTGTCCCATGTCGATGATACCCACCTCCACAAATGGGCCGAACATCATGAAAAGCAGGAAGGGGTTCAATTCTTAAAGAGCAGAGGACAATGGCAGGAATTCAGACGAGACCTGGTGCGCTTTGCCGAGGCGGGAGCAATCCCGCCGAAAGGCAACCGGCTCTCACATCTCCTTTTTAGATTGCGCATTCAATTCTTGGCCGCGCTGGCCCGGCGGAACTTAAGAAAGCGCGGCCGCCCTCGCTCCTGAGCCAGAATTGACTGGCTGTTACCGTCTCCACTCGCGTCGTTGCAGCCCCTCAGCTCGACATAGGTGGTCCGATTGTCGCCTCACACCTTCAACCTTGCAACCGCAGAGGAATGGGCCGCCGGAACATCCTAGACGCCGTGGGGTTAAACGACCGCTTTGAGGACTGACAGTGCCGGACCTAAACGACCGAGTTGAGGGCGCAAAGCCGCTATTCGGTCAGCGCCTCAGGAAGATCGCCTTTGGGTTAAAAACAGGCGTGTTTTCGGATTTGAACGTTCGCGGAGAGCTCGCAACTGACAGCCAGGGATCTTCGCAATACACAACCGGACTCGAACATCTGGCACAGGAGAGAAGGGCGAAATTCGACCCATATGCGGCCGCGTTGGAGTCTTGAATTCGGGCCGCCAGAGAATGCGGGTTGCCGAAAAGCCCCGACATTTCGGGCACTTGCGAGTCTGGCTCGAAATCTAAAAACTAAGCAATATCAAAAGGTTAGACAGTGGCGGAGCGGCCGAGACACAAACTGTTGGTACGGTTGTTAAGTTTCTGACCTATTAAGTCATTGAAATATTTAATATAAATCGGCTAAGAAATTCTCTGCTCACAGGCAGAGAATGGTTCGTAGCCGACTGGCTGCAGGCAGATTGATGGAATCCCATTTGGCTGATCTACTTCCGCAATGAAGTGTAGAACGGACCTTCACTGTGAGTAGTGGAATTCCGCTTATGACTCATGGGAGGCCCTCGAGCCAGCTGAGGGAAAGGCCTCAGAGGCAGCCGCTTCTATAGTTGATCAGTCAAGCATAAATCCTACTCTGAATCCTATCATAGATAGATATTGTTGCTTAGAAGAGTTGTAATCTAAGACTACAGTAGAATTACAATAATTCTAAACTGAGCAAGTGTCAGTATAATTGCCAATTTACCTAATGACAGCTGTGGGAGCTTCTGCTACGCCCCCTCCCCGACGACAGCGATGCGGAACGATCCGATGGACGAAACCTCTTTCAACTGGTCCCTCAAGGATGACATCCGCGAGTATTGGGGCAGGCGCTCGGAAACGTTCGACCTCTCACCCGGCCACGAGATCTTCAACGATCAGGAGCGAGCGGGTTGGCATGCGCTTTTCCGGAGGCACCTTGGTGAGGGAGAGGGTAGGCCAGTTCTCGACCTTGCGAGTGGGACCGGCGTCATCTCGCATCTTCTCCACGATCTCGGCTTTCAGGTTACCGGCCTCGACTTCTCCGATGCCATGCTGGCGCGTGCGCGCGCCAAGGCAGGTCAGCGGAAGGCAGCAATCCACTTCATCGCCGGCGATGCCGAGCAGACATTGGAGGCGGACGCAACTTATGATGCGGTGGTCACCCGTCACCTGGTTTGGACTCTCGTCAATCCGACTGATGCCTTTGCCGAATGGTTTCGTGTTCTGAAGCCAGGTGGAACCCTCCTCATCGTTGATGCCGATACGGGCGCGCCGAGAACCTTGAAGGCCCACGTCCTGCGCTCCGCCGCCAGGCTGCTGGCCAAGCTCACGCCGGCATTGCCTCGGCCTGGCATGGATATGGAAACCCACAATCGCATCCTGAAGCAGGTGTATTTCTCGGACGGTGCCCGCGCGGATCGGATTGCCGATCTTCTGAGGGCGGCAGGATTCCAGGACGTGACCATCGACCGGGATCTGTCGACCATCCATCGCGGGCAGTGGCGCAATATGCCCCTGCGCCAGCAACTCGAACGGGCAAGCCAGGATCGTTACGCGATCCGGGCCCGCAAACCCTGAAGCTCCCGCCGGCTTCGGGGCTTTTTCAACCAAGGGCCTTGAACCCTTCGCTTGAGGATATGACGCAGATGCCACATACATTCCTGTCCAGGCTGGTGCGGCGCATGGCTTTGGCCATGACGTTCGTGTTGCTGACGTTGGGGGTGATCACTCCCGGTCACGCCGCCGATACGATGATCAAGGTGACCGATCTCGCAGGTCGCACGGTCACGGTGAAGAAGGGTGTCCAGCGCGCAATTCTGGGCGAAGGCCGTCTGTTCTACGCGACCGTCGTGCTGAACAAGGCGAAGCCCTTCGCGCAACTGGCGGCTATCGGTGACGACGTGCCGAAGTTCGATCCAGACACTTGGAATCAGTATTTGGCGAATGTTCCGGATGCCAAGAATGTGCCTCTCGTCAGCGCGCTCGCATCGGGAGACTTCAGCGTCGAGAAGGCGATTGCTCTTGATGCGGATCTGATCGTTCTGTCGCTCGGCTTCTACGACAAGGCCAAGGAGACGGGCATCCTCGATAATCTCGAGAAGGCCGGCATCCCGACCATCTTCATCGATTTCCGCGAGCGTCCGACGCAGAACGCCGTACCGAGCATGCTCCTTCTGGGGCGCGTCTTCGATCGTCAGGATCAAGCGCAGGAATTCGTCGATTTTTATACGCAACAGATGCGCCGCATCTACAACGTGACGAACCAGCTGAAGCAGAACGAGCGACCTCTTATTTTTGCGGAGCAGGCTGCAGGCCTTGAGCCGGATACCTGCTGCCGGTCATTCGGTAATTTCAACTTCGGCGAATTCGTCTCCGAAGCGGGCGGGATGAACTGGGGCTCGAAGTTCTTCTCCGGCGCAAGCGGCATGGTCAATCCGGAGAAGATCATTGTCGAAGACCCGGCTTATCTGTTGATGACAGGCGCGAACTGGTCGAAGTCCAACCCGGGCAACAAGGCTGTCTGGCTCGGATATGAGGCTCAGCCGGAGAAAGTGCAGGAGCAAATCCGTGGCCTCGTGCAGCGTCCGGGCATCGCCCAACTCTCCACCGTGAAGAACAAGAAGGTGATGGCGATTTATCACCAGTTCTACCAAAGCCCGTATCACTTCGTGGCCATTCAGGCTTTGGCCAAGTGGATCCACCCGGACAAGTTCAAGGATCTCGATCCGCAAGCGACCTATCAGGAACTACATGACAAATTCCTTGCCGTTCCGCTGAATGGGCTCTTCTGGGCAGAACTCAAGTAACGTCCTCGGCGCGGGTCCACGGACCCGCGCCATATTTCCTTGGAAAGAGCATTCCGTATGACTGAGTTGAGCCTGAGCAGTGGAGCCGGAGCGCGCTATCATCGCCGCACGCTGCAACGCTTGGCCTATGTGTCGGGAGCACTGGCTCTCCTGGCCTTGGCCCTGGTCATCGATGTGTCCGTCGGTCCGGGCAATTTCTCGCTGAAGGAAGTGGCGGGAACGATCCTCAATCCCGGCTCTTATGGCGGAAAGCTCGATGTCGTCGTGTGGAACGTGCGCCTTCCGGTCGCCATCATGGCGATCCTCGTCGGCGCCATGCTGGGCATTGCGGGCGCGCAGATGCAGACGATCCTGAACAACCCTCTCGCAGATCCGTTCACCCTCGGCATCTCGTCGGCAGCAAGCTTCGGGGCGGCGCTCGCCATCGCGGTCGGCGTCAGCCTCGTTCCGTTCGCGGGGGCCTTTCTCGTGACGGCGAACGCCTTCCTGTTCGCTCTTGCGACCTCCGTGATCCTGTTCCTTTTTACCCGCATGCGCGGCGTCACCATCGAGACCTTCGTGCTGGTGGGGATCGCGATGTTCTTCACCTTCAACGCGCTTCTCGCCTTCATTCAGTATCAATCCTCAGAAACTCAGCTTCAGCAGATCATCTTCTGGATGATGGGAAGCCTTGCTCGTGCCAGCTGGACGAAAATCGCCATTTGTTTGGGACTGCTGACGCTTGTCATTCCGATCTGCATGCGGCGAAGCTGGATGCTCACGGCGCTCACCATGGGAGATGAGCGGGCCGCTAGCCTGGGTGTTCCCGTGGCCCGCCTGCGACTTGAGATGCTGGCCTGTATCTCCATCCTGGCCTCGACGGCCGTCGCCTTCGTCGGGACGATCGGTTTCATTGGCCTTGTTGGCCCACACATCGCCCGGCTGCTCGTAGGTGAGGACCAGAGGTACTTTCTGCCGGTCTCCGCTGCGGCCGGAGCGATCATCCTTTCGGTGTCATCCACCTTGTCCAAGGGGATCACGCCCGGCGTCATCTATCCGATCGGCATCATCACGGCCCTCGTGGGCGTGCCGTTCTTCCTGAGCCTGATCCTGTCCGTGCGCCGGGAGAGCTGGCGATGAGCTTGGCGATCAAAGACCTGAGTTTCGGCTATCGGCATCTGCCGCTGTTCGACGCAATTGAGGCAAAGGACATTCGGCGCGGTGAGATCACCGCCGTGGTCGGGCCGAACGGCGTCGGAAAATCTTCTCTCTTCCGCCTCATCGCTGGTCTCTTGAAGCCGCAGATGGGTGCGATCATGCTGGACGACGTCGATCTCGGCGCGCTCAGCAGCGCCAAGCGGCACGAAGCGGTGTTCTTCCTGTCGCAGCATGTAGGAATGCGTGCGGCTCTCAGCGTCTTCGATGTGGTGCTTCTGGTCCGCAAGAGTGGTCGGGGAGGGCGCGCCTCGGCCTCCGATATCATGCTGGTCGAGGAAATCCTCGACCAGCTCGGCATCGGCAAGCTCTCCGACCGGCCGGTGACGGACCTTTCGGGCGGGCAACAGCAACTCGTCGGGATGGCCCAGGCTCTCGTGCGCGATCCGCAGATCCTGCTGCTCGACGAGCCCACGAGCGCGCTCGATCTCAGGCGTCAGCTCGAAGTGATGGAGCTGGTGCAGAAGGTCACCGAGAGTCGGGGCATCGTGACCTTGGTCGCGTTGCACGATCTCGGACTCGCCAGCCGCTTCGCCAAGCGTTTCATGCTGCTGGGCGACGGCCGGATCGCGGCCGACGGACGGCCGCATGAGGTACTGTCCGGAGATGCCATCGAGACGGCCTACGGAGTAGGCATCCATGTGGAGCGCGTCTCGACTGGCACGCTCATGGTGGATGCTTATCTGCGCCGATCCTAGAGGATAGGATGCCGCCGGGAGGACAAAGAGGATAGCCACATCGCCAGTCCGATGGCGTTCCTGCGGTCCCATCCTAAGGCTGACCGCTTACGGTTGGCTCCGTGTGCTGAACCTCTTCCGCCGTCGCACGACGTCCATCCCGCAGCGAAGCCGAGATGTCGGCGAGATGTCGGCTCGTGGCACATTTCGGATTTTGGCCAATGTCCCGCTATTGAGTACAATGCAGTCATTGGTCCAATCGATCACCCCTACACCTACCTCTTATGCCACAACCGGACTGGGTCGTTTTGGGATGGAGAAACGAGGCAAAGCTGAAGCCCTGAAGGCCTCGCTCTACTCCGAATAAGAGCGCCTCAGAGAATAGTTATCCGGAAATTGTCTAAAGGATATCGCGACTTGCGAGTGCTGGTCCTGAGGGCAAAAAGTCTACAATATCAGAGGCTTAGATAGTGGCGGTGGAGGCAGTCAGGTGCGAACCTGCCTCGGTTATTTGCTTGTTACTGGGAAAAATAGAGGGAAATTTCGAAAAATCGGACAGTTTCTGGATGCCCAATCAACTAACTTCTATTAAATATCAAAGGCTTATGCATCATTTTCCCATGAAACTAGAGCAGGGAAATTTCTGGTTCTGGATGCTACCTTTGCACAGAAGTTACCTCGTAAAAGAGAGGGAATTTATCCTGCATCCTTCGAATTCCTGCACTCGAAGTAACGGTTCCCAAGTTTTGCCTTTGTCTGAGCGGTCACACACATACTTTAACGTGTCTGGTCACGCGTGAGACCTGAGCCGTGACTTAATTCAACAAGCGCTCGGTTGGCTAAACTTCGGAGGCGACGCGACTGAAGGCGGCAAGTGCGCGCTGGCATTCGTGCAAACGCTTGATTTCAGGGGAAGTACCATTCCCTCTTGCTGTATCGTAGCTCTCGATCCGATGCTCATTGAGCTCTACCGCATCCTTGAGTTTCACTCGTACGTTAAATAACCGAGCCGATGCTAAGAGGACCCTCGCTCCATCAAAATCCGCGGCTGTGAATATCAGGTACGTTTAAGACCTGTCATTCAACATCAGAAAGGCGATAACCGACCCCCGGCTCCGTCAGGATGATCGCGGGAGACGCCGGATCGTCCTCGATTTTCTGTCTCACTTGGCCGACATAAACCCGCAAGTACTGCGTATCATGTTCATGAGCTGGCCCCCAGACGGAGGTCAGGATTTGTTTATGAGTCACGACCTTCCCGGCATGACGAGCCAGGAGAGCCAGCAAATCGAATTCCTTGGGCGTCAGTTTAATTTCGCCGCCATTCCGCAACACCCGCCGCCGCACCGTATCGATCTCCACATCCTTGATCTTGACGGCGGGCGTCTCTCCTTTTCGGTATAGGCGATGTCTTAGGGTTGCCCGGAGGCGGGCCATGAGTTCGCCGATTCCGAACGGCTTGTTGACGAAGTCGTCTGCGCCACGGTCGAGAGCTTCGATCTTCTCGATTTCCCTGTCACGGGCGGAGAGAACGATGATCGGGACGTCGGACCACTCGCGCACGCGAGTGATGATCTCCTTGCCGTCGATGTCAGGAAGGCCGAGATCGAGCACCACGATATCGGGCGCGTCCGTGGCGATGCGCTTCAAAGCCTCGCCGCCCGTCATGGCCTGAATGACGTCATAGTCGTTGGCCATGAGAGCTGGCGTGAGAAAGCGGTGGATAGCGGCTTCGTCATCGACGACGAGAACGCGCGGATCGCGGCTCATTCGGCTCTATCCTCCATGATCGGAAGGCGGAAGGTCACGCGCGCGCCTCGGTCATTCGCATAAGGGCTTTCGGCATTGATCGTGCCGCCATGGGCTTGAACGATGCCTTTGGCGATGGCAAGACCGAGACCGGAACCGTCCCCGCCGTCGGCCAGGCCCTGGTCTCTGCCACGCATGAATTTCTCGAAGACATGGGGCAGGACTTCAGCGGGGATACCCGGCCCGTCATCCGTCACGCCGATGACCAGATCGTTGCCGTCCCGATGCGCCTCAAGAAGGATCGTCGCAGTCGATCCGGCGTAGCGGACGGCGTTGCCAACGATGTTCGTGACAGCCTGATCCAGGAGGGTCGGATCGGCCGACAGGAACGGCAGGTTCGGTTCCACCTCCACCTTGAAGGTTTGCGTTGCTCCGCGCTTTTTGAAGAGGGCCACAATCCGATCCAGCACTTCGTGGACATCGATCCAATCACGGCGGATTTCCAGAGCGCCCGCCTCGACCCGTGTCATGGCCAGGAGATTGCGGACCATGCCGTCCAGCCGCTCCGTCTCGTCCTTGATTTGAGACAGAAGATCGGTCTGAGAGGACTCGGGCATCTTGCGGCGATAGGAGAGCAGGCTTGTCGCCGCGCCAAGAATGGAAGCCAGAGGTGTGCGGAAATCGTGGCTGATCGAGGCCAGGAATGTGTTGCGCACTCGCTCCGTCTCGGTCGCCGTCTTTGCAGCCGCAATCTCGCGGGCAAGGCGGGACCGTTCCAAAGCCGTTGCGGTCAGTTCGGCCAAGGTCTCGAAGAGCGTACGTCCCTCCATATCCAGTTGCGGCCTTCCCTGACTCTCAGGTTTGAGGCCGATGACGCCCATGCGTCCGGATGACGCCCGAAGGGGGAAGAAATGCCAGGGCACGTTCGGGAGGGTGCCGGTGCCGAAGCCTGCCGCCTCATTCCGCTCATAGGCCCAACGAGCCGCCGTCATGGAAGCCGTATCAAGGTCGTCCTCGGGCGGCCATGCAGCCGCGAGGGCCAAATCGCTCTCATGGGGAAACAGGATGATGGCTGGAAGACCGAGAGACCTTTGGACTTCCGCCACGGCTCCCTCGGCCACGACCTGCGGCTCCGCGAGGCTCGACAAGCGGCGTGCGAACTCGAACAGGCGGCGTGTTGCCTGGGCACGCACGACCGCAGCTTTCGCTTGCTCCCTGACCTGTCCGGCGATGGCTGAGAACAGAACGGCGAATCCTAAAAAAAAGAAGAGTGCGAGAAGTTCATGCGGCTGCGCCACGGTGAGGGCATAGAAAGGCTCGATGAAGAAAAAATTGTAGCTGACAAAGGCCAGGACCGATGTGAAGATCGCAGGCCATATCCCGAAGCGCACGGCAGCAAACAGAACCGCCAGCAGAAAGATCATGGAGACGTTCGGCAGCGGCACGAGCGCCGTCATGAGGCGTCCTGCCGCGATGGCACAGATGACGCTTGCCGCCGACCACAGGAATTGCAAGGGGCGTATTCCTCTTTGGCTGAGGGAATCAAACATCGTTTGTAGTCGCGATAAAGATTTAGCCTTTCCGGCCACGGTCACCACGTGAATGGCGATGTCGTCGGCGTACCTGACGAGCTGATGGGGCAATGAGCGCCCGATTGCTTCCATGAGCCAGCCGGGTCTGGATCGTCCGACAACGATCTGAGTGACGTTCTCGAACCTCGCATAGCGAAGAAGTTCCTCGACCAGATCAGACCCGAGCAAGGTCTTGGCCTCATCGGCTCCGAGGCTGTCGGCCAGTTTCATGGTTTCCTCGACCTGCCGCCGCTCCATGTCGCTCATCGACTTGAACGGACGCTCGACGGTGACCGCCAGCCACGGAGCGCCAATCGAGTCCGCTAGCCGTTTGGCATGACGCACGACCATGGGAGAGGATTCATCGGGTCCGATACAGACCAGGATGCGCTCACCCGCAGCCCAAGGCCCTTCCACCCCTCCGCCTTGCATCCGTTCAAGAAGATCGCTGTCGATGCGCTCGGCGGCACGCCGCAATGCCAATTCGCGCAAGGCCACGAGATTGTTGGGACGAAAAAAGTGATCGACGGCCCGCGCAGCGGTGTCCTGAATATAGACCTTGCCCTCGGCGAGCCTCTTCAGCAGTTCATCCGGTGGCAGATCCACGAGGACAAGCTCTTCGGCCCGGTCGAAAACGGAATCCGGAACCGTCTCCCGCACACGCACGCGCGTGATGCGCTGCACGACGTCGTTGAGGCTCTCGAGATGCTGAATGTTCAGGGTCGTCCAGACATCGATTCCAGCGGCCAGCAATTCCTCGATATCCCGCCATCGCTTGGGATGGCGGCTGCCCGGTGCGTTCGTGTGCGCGTACTCATCGACGAGGATCAAGCCGGGACGGCGCTTCAACGCGGCATCGAGATCGAATTCCTGCACCATCCTGCCACGATAGGGCATGGACAGGCGGGGCAGGATCTCGAAGCCTTGCAGAAGCCCTTCTGTTTCCCGGCGTCCGTGGGTCTCGGCAAGGCCGATGACCACGTCCGTGCCTTCCTCGCGCAGAGCCTTGCCCGACTGGAGCATGGCATAGGTCTTCCCGACCCCCGGAGCTGCCCCGAGAAAGATCTTGAGGCGACCGCGGCCCTCCCTGTTGGCGATGCTGAGAAGCGCATCCGGCGAGGCACGGGGCGAGTGGGTCAAGGCCATGAAGGCAAGGTCTCCTTTGCGCCAGGATACGACCTCGGCACGCTTGGGTTAAGAGCGTATTCCGTCCAGCGCCTGGTTGACGTGGAGGACATTGATCCGTGGCTCCCCGAAGATTCCCAAGGTCCGCCCCTCGGTCGAGGCTTCGATCACTTGCCGGATCTGAGCCTCGGAGAGGTTTCGGGCCTTGGCGATCCGGGAGGCCTGCGCCTGTGCATAGGCCCGGGAAACATGAGGGTCGAGGCCGCTGCCCGAGGTGGTGAGGGCATCGCCTGGAATCGGCAGCAGTAGGCCGGACCCACGCCAATCCTCAGAGGCAGCCGTCAGGCGATCCGCCAGCTTTTGCGAGGTCGGTCCCAGATTGGAGCCTGTCGAGGCCGCCGCATTATAGGGCGAATCCACGGGTTTTGTGGAATCGGCCGGATCGGGCGCGCTGGTGGCCGAGGGACGCGGCCAGAGATACCGGTCGGACGTGAATGCCTGCCCGATCAGGTTGGAGCCGACAACCCGGCCATCTTGGGTGATGAGACTTCCCTTGGCCTGCGCGGGAAAGAGAGCCTGCCCGATCCCTGTGACGGCAAAGGGATAGGCCAGTCCTGTCAGGGCCGTGAAGAGCAGGAGAAGAACGAGAGCGGGACGAAAATGGGACATGTCGGCCTCCTTCAGGCCCAACCAATCATTGTTACGGCGAGATCGATGATCTTGATGCCGATGAAGGGCACGACGAGTCCGCCAAGACCATAGACGAGGAGATTCCGGCGCAGCAGCGTCGCGGCCCCAAGCGGTCGATACGGAATGCCTCGCAAGGCCAGCGGAATGAGCGCGACGATGATCAGTGCATTGAAGATGACAGCTGAGAGAATTGCGCTCTGAGGTGAGGACAAGCCCATGACGTTGAGGGCTCCAAGCTGAGGGATCGCCGTCACGAACAGGGCGGGAATGATGGCGAAGTATTTTGCCACGTCGTTGGCGATGGAGAAGGTGGTCAGCGATCCGCGTGTCATGAGAAGCTGTTTGCCGATGCCGACGATCTCGATGAGCTTCGTCGGATTGGAATCGAGGTCCACCATGTTACCCGCTTCGCGCGCGGCCTGTGTGCCAGACTGCATGGCGACACCGACATCGGCCTGAGCCAGCGCCGGAGCGTCGTTGGTGCCATCGCCGCACATGGCCACGAGGCGGCCCTCCGTTTGAGCCCGACGGATGTAATCGAGCTTGTCCTGTGGTGTCGCCTCGGCAATGAAGTCGTCGACACCCGCCTCCGAGGCAATCGCTGCTGCCGTCACCGGATTGTCGCCCGTGACCATGACGGTGCGAATGCCGATGCGACGCAGTTCCGAGAACCGTTCCTTGATGTCGGGCTTGACCACATCCTTCAAGTGGATGACGCCGAGAAGCCGGTCGCCGTCAGCCAGCCCAAGGGGTGTTCCACCAGAGCGAGAGATGCGATCCACGGCGGCTGCAAAACCCTGGTCCGTGACATTCCGCCCGCTGGCATCGCGAACGAAGCGCAGGATGGCATCGACCGCGCCCTTGCGGAGGCTTTTCTCGCCGAGATCGACGCCGGAAAGGCGCGTCGTTGCCGAAAACGCGATGAAACGGGCATCTGCCGGTGATCGTTCCGGTGCCTTCAGCCCGTACTTCTCTTGAGCCAGGGCGACGATGGAACGGCCCTCTGCCGTCTCGTCCGAGAGACTTGCGAGCAGAGCCGCTTCCGCCGTTTCACGTTCCGTGATCCCGGACACCGGGATGATCTCCGATGCCATGCGGTTGCCGAAGGTGATGGTCCCGGTCTTGTCCAGAAGCAGGGTATCCACATCACCTGCCGCCTCCACGGCGCGGCCCGACATGGCCAGCACATTGAAGCGGATGAGACGGTCCATGCCCGCGATGCCGATGGCCGACAGCAACCCGCCGATGGTCGTCGGGATCAGGGTGACGAGTAGTGCGACGAGCACAGGGACTGGAACATCGGCCCCTGAATAGCGGCCCAGGCCCGACAGGGTGACGACCGCGATCAGGAAGACGATGGTCATTCCCGCCAGGAGAACGTTGAGGGCGATCTCATTCGGTGTCTTCTGTCGCTCGGCCCCTTCCACGAGGGCGATCATCCGGTCCAGGAATGAGGAACCGGCAGCCGCCGTGATCCGCACGATGAGCCAGTCCGAGAGAACCGTCGTTCCGCCCGTCACGGCGGACCGGTCGCCGCCGGATTCACGGATGACAGGCGCGGACTCGCCGGTAATGGCGGCTTCATTGACCGAGGCAATGCCTTCGACGATCTCGCCATCCCCCGGAATGAGGTCTCCGGCCTCGACCAGCACGAGATCGCCGACTTCCAAATCGAGAGCGGAAACATTCGCGTGCAGCTCCTTGCGATCGAGATCGTAAAGCCGCTTGGCGATTGTTTGCGTACGGGCTTGGCGCAGGGTATTGGCCTGTGCCCGGCCTCGCCCTTCGGCGACGGCTTCCGCGAAGTTGGCGAAGATGACAGTGAACCAGAGCCATGCCGCGATCTGCCCCGCGAAGAATGCGGAAGCCCCCGTTACGAGATCCCTTATGAATAGAACCGTGACCAGAAGCGCCACGACTTCCGTCACGAAGATGACGGGATTGCGGATGAGTTCGCCAGGATTGAGTTTCTTGAGGGAATCGATCACGGCTTGACGCAGGATCAATCCATCGAACATCGAAACAGTCGGTTGAATATGCTTGCTCATGGAGCACCCGTCAGAAGGTTTTGCCGGACAGCATCAACACCTGCTCGGCAATGGGGCCGAGGGCGAGAGCCGGGAAGAATTGGAGGCCGCCGAGGATCAGGATCACGCCGATCAACAAGCCGATGAACAGAGGCCCATGAGTCGGGAACGTACCCGTCGAGGCTTCAAGCCGTGTCTTCGCCGCCAGCGAGCCCGCGATGGCCAGCATCGGCACGATATAGGCGAAGCGGCCCAGCAGCATCGCAAGCCCGAGGGTCGTGTTGTACCAGGGCGAGTTGGCGGTCAGTCCCGCGAAGGCGGAGCCGTTGTTGCCCGCCGCCGACGAGTAGGCATAGAGAATCTCTGAGAGCCCGTGCGGACCGGCATTGAGCAGCCCAGCAAGCCCTTGCGGAATCACGGCGGCGACCGCCGAAAATCCAAGGATCGCGGCGGGCAAAATCAGGACGGCGAGCATCGCCATCTTGACCTCCTTCGCCTCGATCTTCTTGCCGAGATATTCCGGCGTGCGGCCCACCATGAGACCGGCGACGAAAACCGCGATGATCGCCATGATCAGGATGCCATAAAGCCCCGATCCGACCCCACCCGGCAGAACCTCTCCCAATTGGATCAGGAACATGGGAATCAGGCCCCCGATGGGCGTGAAACTGGCGTGCATCGCATTGACCGCGCCGGTGGAGAGACCCGTCGTCACGGCAGCCCAGAGGGCGGATAGGGCCAGCCCGAAGCGGACCTCTTTACCTTCCATATTGCCGTCAGCCGGATTGATCCCGGCCCCATGAAGCATCGGCGTTCCGATAGCCTCAGCCACATAGGTGATCGCTATCCCGGACAGGAGAAGAAGGCCCATGACCCAGATCAAGGCCCGCGCCTGCCGGGAATCCCCGATCATGCGGCCAAAAGCGAAGACAGCGGCGACGGACACCACCAGCATCTGCCAGATCTGGAGATAATTCGTGAGAGCCGTCGGGTTCTCGAACGGATGGGCTGCATTGACGTTGAAGAAACCGCCGCCGTTCGTACCAAGCTGCTTGATAGCGATCTGACTGGCGACAGGTCCGAGGGCGATGGCTTGCTTTGCGCCTTCGAGCGTCGTCGCATCGACGGATGCCAGCATGGTCTGCGGCAGGCCGAGCGCCACGAGCAGAATGGCCGTGATGAGAGCGAGCGGGAGAAGGATGTAGAGAGTCGAGCGGGTCATATCGACCCAAAAATTCCCCACGACATTGGCTTTCGAGCGCGCGAATCCTCGGACCAACGCCATGGCCAGCGCAAGGCCCGTGGCGGCCGAGAGGAAGTTTTGGACCGTCAGTCCCGCCATTTGCGAGAAATGGCTCATGGTGGTTTCGCCGCCATACGACTGCCAGTTCGTGTTGGTGACGAACGAGACGGCGGTGTTGAAGGCGAGATCCGGTGAGATGCCTCCGAAGCCCTGCGGATTGAAGGGCAGGAAGCCTTGAAGCCTCAGGATGGCATAGAGCAATGCAAAGCCCGTCGCATTGAACAGGAGCATCGCAAGCGCATAGCCACGCCAGCTTTGTTCGCGAGCGGGATCGACGCCTGCGACTGCGTAAAATCCGCGTTCGACAGGGCCAGTGATGGGCGAGAGAAAAGTGCGCTTACCCGCATAGACCTTCGCCATGAAAGCGCCGAGCAACGGCGCGGTCAGCAGGACCGTTGTGAGAATGATGGCGATCTGGAGCCAGCCATTGAGAGTCATGGGGCGGGTCTCCTAGAAACGTTCCGGCTTGAGCAGCGCCAAGACCAGATAAACAGCAAGCCCAAAGGCAACGAGGCCGCCGAGAAGAAGATCGAGAGACATCGAAGAGCCTCCTCTCACAGCCGCTCAGCCGCACGGGCATACAGCCCCATCAGCGCGAAGAACCCGAGGCCGGTGAGGAGATAGACAAGATCGGACATGACAGCACCCACAGATTGGAATGCTGAAGACTATGCCGGGAGCGCATCAAGGTTCGATTGGGAATGAAGGTCGGAGATATAAAGACGATATAAAGATTGCTAGCCCATGGGTGACAGCTGGTGACAGGGCTGTCATAGGGTAGGGATGAAGATCTGGCGAAGGATCATGGGTCGTCCGTTATCCGGTGGCATCGTTGCCGCCGCGATGATGTATGTCCTCCTGCTCCAAAGCGTGGTGGGAGCCATCGCCCAAAGTGCGATAAGTTATCCTGTTGACGGCCAATCCTCCGTCATCTGTTTCGCCTCTCCTGAAACGTCAGGAGCTGGTGGATCTTCATCGCAGTCCGATGATGGGCGTCTTCACAAGTTCTGCGCGACGCTATGTCAGCTTTCTTGTGTCAGAACCGCTTCTCTCTCCGATACTCCGTCGATCCCACAGCGGCCAGACCTCTCCCATGAGGTCATCGCGATAATTGAATTGCTGCCGCCGATCAGACAGCGTGAAAGAACTCACGTTGCGGAAGCAAGAGCTCCGCCTCAGCAAAGCTAATCTCGCTTGCAATCGACCGTCACTCGCCATGAGTGGCGAGGTTTCGTGCTGCATCTGTCGATGCTGACCTGAGCTATATCTATGTCTGAACAAACCCTCAGCTGGGGCCGCGATGTCGCGCGCTCCGAGACCAAATCCTCAAATCTCTATCGAGCCGTATGGCGTTGGCATTTTTACGCAGGGCTTCTCGTCTTACCTTTCCTGATCACACTCTCGATCACCGGGGGCCTCTATCTCTTCAAGGACGAGATCGATGGTATCGTCCATGCCGATCTGAAACAGGTTGAAATGCGGAATACCTCCGCCAAGGTTACACCCTCGGCTATGGTCGCAGCTGCTTTGGCGGCCCATCCTGGCGCAGTCGTCAAGTTCATCGATCCACCCACCGCAGTCTCATCGGCGGAGGTGACGGTCAAAGCCAACTCCGGCGAGAGATTGGCCGTCTATATCGATCCCTATAGCGGCCAAGTGCTGGGCTCCCTGCCGGATCGCGGCACCGTCATGTGGACGATCCGTTACCTCCACAGCCTGAAGTATTTCGGAACCGTCGCGCGGGCCTTCATCGAGATCGCGGCAGGATGGTCGATCCTTCTCGTGGGCACAGGGATCTACCTTTGGTGGCCACGGCGTCAGGCGGGAGGCGTAGTGTCTGTTCGAGGGACACCCAAGAAACGGGTGTTCTGGCGCGATACCCACGCTGTCACGGGCATCTTCGTCGGCTTCTTTATCGTATTCCTAGCCGTCACCGGGATGCCCTGGTCGAATGTCTGGGGCGGCAAGGTCAACGAATGGGCCAACGGTCATAACTTCGGCTATCCGGCCGGAGTGCGCGTGGCGGTGCCCATGTCCGACGAGCATTTGGGCCACGTCAGTCCGACCACGTGGTCGCTGGAGCAGGCGCAGGTTCCGGAATCCAGCGGACACAATCATGGCGCGGAGCCGATTGGGCTGGACAAGGCCATAAGGATCTTCGACGGCATGGGCCTGCACAGAGGCTACACGGTCGCAATTCCGGCGTCGGGCAAAGGAGTCTATTCGGCCTCTGTCTACCCCGATGATCTCTCGCAGCAGCGTGTGATCCACCTGGATCAGTATTCGGGTAAGCCTCTCATCGATATGAGCTACGCAGATTACGGCCCTCTCGGGAAATGGCTTGAGTTCGGCATCAACGTGCACATGGGCCAGCAGTTCGGGCTCGCAAATCAGATTGTCCTGCTCATCGTGTGTCTTGCTATCGTAATGCTGGCCGTCTCGGCGGCAGTAATGTGGTGGAAGCGCCGCCCATCAGGATCGCTGGGCGTCCCGCCAGCACCTTCGGATCGGCGGGCGTTCCAAGGGCTGCTTGTCATCCTCGTCATTGGAGGAATCGGGTTTCCTCTCGTGGGCATCTCACTCCTGGTAATGCTGGCGCTCGACTTTGCTTTCTCAAGCTGGCGCAGCCGAACGGCATGATCACTCGGTGCCGCTGAAGATGCCCTCGGCGGCACTCGCCAATGGTGATCCTGTGCGCTGAGATGACAATATCCTGGTCACCTCATGATAACGACCGAATCGTTTTACTCCGCTACGTAGCGGAGTAAACGATGTCATCTTCCAAGAAAGCCAGTCCAAAGCGCGCTTGAGATATTATGTGAACACGATTCGCATAAGGATATAAAAATGTCTTTATGTCTCTGTTGACGGCCTATGAATCTGACGGCATAGTATAGCTGTCGTGGTTCTTCGGTGCTTTTTGGGCATCGGAGCTAAGAGGGAATCCGGTGAGCCGAAAGGCAATCCCGGAGCTGCCCCCGCAACTGTGAGCGGCGAGCCAAAGCCCATTACGTGTCACTGGTGAGCGATCACCGGGAAGGCCGGGCTACAGGCGACGACCCGCAAGCCAGGAGACCTGCCTCGGCAAAATAACGTCCCTGGGCGGGGTGTCCCGGTGGTGCGCTTGCGGTTTGGGTAGCGCCATGCTTTCCGGGCCCGCATGCCTCCGCTCGGCCTTTGCCCCCAACACATTTTGGGGTTCAAGCCGATGTCTTCCTTAAATTCTCTTCCTGTCTGCACGCTCGGTACACCGCGGATCGGTCCGCGTCGCGAGCTTAAATCAGCCCTTGAGGCTTATTGGTCGGGCCGCATCTCTGCGACGCAGCTGCTTGATACAGCCGCTGGTCTTCGCGCCGCGAATTGGGCACGCCAGCATGCTCTTGGCGTCAGTGTCATTCCCTCGAATGACTTCTCGCTCTATGACCATGTTCTCGACACCAGTGTCATGGTCGGAGCCATTCCCGAGGTCTATGGCTGGAGCGGCGGACCTGTCTCCCTCGACACATATTTCTCCATGGCCCGTGGCAGCCATGGCGACCAGGATAACGCCTGTGCCCATGGCCATCATCATGACCATGATCATGGAGCGCCAGCGCAGGAAATGACGAAGTGGTTCGACACCAATTATCACTACATGGTGCCGGAATTCGTGGCAGGTCAACGCTTTATGCTAGCCTCGACCAAGGCGGTCGATGAGTTTCGCGAGGCAAAGGCACTCGGCTATCGGACCAGGCCTGTCCTGCTCGGCCCCGTGACGTTCCTCAAACTTGGAAAATCCAAGGATCCATCCCTCGATCCACTCTCCCTCATCGGCGGACTGCTTCCGGTCTATGTGGATGTTCTCAGGCGTCTATCGGCCAGCGACGCGGATTGGGTGCAAATCGATGAGCCCTGCCTCGTCCTCGATCTTGATGAAGCGTCACGCCAAGCCCTCCAACAAACCTATGCAATGTTCGCTCGCGCCCTGCCGAACCTGAACATCATGCTAACGACGTATTTCGGCGGGATCGGGGACAATCTCGATACGACTTTGTCCCTCCCTGTCGCCGGACTCCACATCGATCTCGTGCGTGCGCCGGATCAACTCGATTCCGTCATCGACAAAGCTCCGAAGGGATTGGTGCTGTCGCTTGGTGTCATCGATGGGCGCAATATCTGGCGCTCAGATTTGTATGCTATCCTTGATCGGCTTGAGTCCGTGGTATCACGGCGAGGAACGGATCATGTGCAGATCGCGTCGTCCTGCTCTCTTCTGCACTCGCCCATAGACCTCGACCTGGAGAATGATCTCGATTCCGAACTCAGGTCGTGGCTGTCTTTTGCTGTTCAGAAGATGGATGAGCTTGCAACATTGGGCGCTGCTCTCGCAGCTGGACGCACAAGCGTGAAGAGTAAGCTCGATACTTCGGCAGCCGCAGCGGCTTCACGCAAAGAATCTCCGCGCGTGCATGACGCTTTAGTCGCGAAGCGCATGGCCGCAATCACGCCTGATATGGCCCGCCGCCGCAGTGCTTTCCCGGCTCGTGCCGAGGTGCAGCATAGCCGCTTTAGCTTGCCCGCATTTCCGACGACGACCATCGGTTCCTTCCCGCAAACCTCGGAAGTCCGTCAGGCACGCTCCGCGCATGCCAAGGGCAACCTGACCGATGACCAGTACGTGGCCTTCCTGAAGGAGGAGACCGCGCGCACGGTGCATTGGCAAGAGGAAATCGGCCTTGATGTCCTTGTCCATGGCGAATTCGAGCGCAACGACATGGTGCAATACTTCGGCGAGAGGCTTTCGGGCTTTGCCTTTACCAAGCATGGCTGGGTGCAGAGCTATGGCTCTCGCTGCGTTCGTCCACCGATCCTGTTCGGAGATGTGTCGCGCCCTAAGCCCATGACCGTCAGCTGGTGGAGTTATGCGCAATCCCTGACGAAGCGCCCTATGAAGGGTATGCTCACGGGTCCGGTCACGATCCTCAACTGGTCGTTCGTGCGTGACGACATCCCCCACAGCGAGGCTTGCCGACAGATCGCGTTGGCTATCCGTGACGAAGTACTCGATCTTGAGCAGGCAGGTGCCGCCATGATCCAGATCGACGAGGCAGCATTGCGCGAAGGATTGCCGCTGCGCAAAGGCGAGTGGGCATCCTATCTCGATTGGGCCGTGGATTGCTTCCGCCTGACGTCCTCTGGCGTAGGAGATAAGACACAGATCCACACGCATATGTGCTATTCGGAGTTCAATGACATCATCGACGCTATCGCGGCGATGGATGCGGACGTTATCTCCATCGAGACCTCGCGCTCGAAAATGGAGCTGCTTGATGCCTTCCGGTCATACCGATATCCAAACGAGATCGGACCTGGAGTCTATGATATCCACTCTCCGCGCATCCCCGTCGTGAGCGAAATGGTGGATCTGCTCACACTTGCGCGAAAGCGCCTCAAGGATGGGCAAATCTGGGTCAATCCCGATTGCGGTCTCAAGACCCGCAAGTGGGAGGAGGTACGTCCTGCGCTCGAGAACATGGTCGCTGCCGCTCGAGCGGTACGCTCCATTGAGATTGAGACAGGAAGATGAGCATTGTTTCGACCGCAACCTGTCTGATCGATATCGTCTTTCCTGGCGATACGAACCACCACGGCACGCTGTTTGGCGGGATCGGACTAGCTCACATGGACAAGGTGGCGTTCATCGCGGCCTCTCGTCATGCTCACGTTGACTTTGTTACCGCCTCTTGCGAGCGAATTGACTTTGAAGCACCTGCGCATATGGGTGAAATCGTGGAACTGACGGGCCGTATCACGGGGCGCCATGCCGCCACTTCCAGACCTAGGCACTCCGAGCCAAGAGGATGATCTGCGGATGGTGGAAATGGTCTTCCCGGAGCAGACGAGCCACTACGGCAGCCTCTATGGCGGCAACGCGCTCGCGGCGATGGGCAAAGCAGCTTTCGTGGCCGCAACCCGCCACAGCCGCAAGTCGGTCGTACTGGCAGGCTCGAGACGCACGGATTTTCGGAGCCAAATTCAGAAAGGAGAGCTAATCGAGCTTGCCCCACGGGTCACGGCCACCGGGCGGAGCTCCATTACGGTGGAGGTCGGTCTCTGGGCAGAAAACCTTCGATCGGGCCTTCGCCGTCTCTGCGGTCATGGAGAGTTCACTATGGTGGCCGTTGATGAACAGCATCGTCCAATGGCTGCATTGTCCATAGGGAATAGCTTGGACGGGTAAAATCAGACCATTCAAGTTTCCAAAATCACCATGCCTCGAAGATCGAATATCTGTAATGCCTGTCCGATCTTAAGCACGAGTGCAGGCTTAAGGACGGCGATGCCGCTCGTCATGATCGCCCACCACCGATGCGGTCTGCGAAGTTTCTCATTGAGATCGAGAATATCCTTGGCGTTACCTGATCTGCACCCCTGTGGACAGAGCGCCACCACATATTGAAGAATCCTTCGATATCGCTACCATATCTAGAGAAGGTTCTTCTCGTGTCGCGAGATCCGGGAAGCTAAGAGGGAACTCGGTTTAATGCCGAGGCTGCCCCCGCAACTGTAAGCGGCGAGCATCTGTCTCAGATCCACTGGCGTGATCGCGCTGGGAAGGTTGACGGAAGCAACGACCCGCAAGCCAGGAGACCTGCCTTCGCTTGAACGATCATTACGGGCGGGGTGCCCCGTTGGATCGCGATCCAACCGGCGGGCACTCATGTGCTTTCCGTCCTGGCCTGCGCTCCTTCCGGCCCATGCCCCCTTGAACTGTAAGGGGTTGCACAATGTCTCTTTCCATCAATGAGGCCCAAAAGGCTTCAGCAACGCTCACTCCAGTCACGTCTTCGACCAGACAAACGTCCCCGTCTTTAGGCTATCAGGTGATCCGCCGAAACGGCGCGGTCACACCGTTTGACCAGACGAAGATCACGGTGGCCCTCACCAAGGCATTCCTGGCCGTGGAAGGTGCATCGGCGGCAGCCTCCCGCCGAATCCATGAAATCGTGGAAGACCTCGTCGCGGGCATCGTATCGGGGCTCACGCGCCACGCGGAAGTAGGACGGACATTCAATATCGAGGACATTCAGGATCGGGTCGAGCTTGCGCTCATGCGAGGCGGACACCACAAGGTTGCGCGCGCTTATGTCCTCTATCGCGAGCAACGGGCGACGGAGCGCACCCATGCGGTAGGCGTCATGCCTGATATCGAAGCAACGCTTCATGTCAGCCTGGCTGACGGACAGCGTATTCCTCTCGATATGATCCGATTGCGATCGCTCATCGACGAGGCGTGCCACGGGCTTGAAACCGTCTCGGCCGATACGGTTCTCACCGAGACGATGCGCAATCTATACGATGGCATTCGAGAGGAAGAGCTTGCGCAAGCCCCTGTCCTTGCGGCCCGCACTCTCGTGGAGCGTGAACCGGATTATACATTCGTCAGCGCCCGGTTGCTCCTCGACAGTCTGCGCCGCGAGGCATTGAGCGCCGTGCATGGGCAACGGCGGCAAGTCACGCAAGCCGAGATGGTGGAGCTGTATGCGGATTACTTTCCGGCGTATATCGAGAAGGGAATGGAAGCGGAACTGCTCGATTCGGAACTCGCCCGTTTCGATCTCGGACGGCTGGCAATGGCGCTCAAGCCGGACCGCGACCTGAACTTCCAATATCTTGGCCTTCAGACCCTCTATGACCGATACTTCCTGCATATAAAGGGGAAGCGGTTCGAGCTTCCGCAAGCCTTTTTCATGCGCGTCGCCATGGGGCTCTCATTGCGGGAGATCGACCGTGAGGAGAAGGCCATAGAATTCTACGACCTTCTGTCATCCTTCGACTTCATGGCGTCCACTCCGACCCTATTCAACGCCGGAACGACACGCCCTCAGCTTTCGTCCTGCTTCCTCACTACCGTGCCAGACGATCTCGACGGCATCTTCAAGGCCGTGAAGGATAATGCCTTGCTCGCCAAGTATTCCGGCGGCCTCGGCAATGATTGGACTCCGGTTCGCGGTCTCGGCGCGCATATCAAGGGAACGAATGGCGAGAGCCAGGGCGTGGTGCCGTTCCTAAAAGTGGCCAACGATACCGCCATTGCGGTGAACCAAGGCGGCAAGCGCAAAGGCGCTGTCTGCGCTTATCTCGAGACTTGGCACATCGATATCGAAGAGTTTCTCGATCTGAGGAAGAATACCGGTGATGATCGCCGCCGCACTCACGACATGAATACGGCGAACTGGGTGCCGGACCTGTTCATGCAGAGAGTAGCCGAGGACGGAGTTTGGACTCTGTTCTCACCGGATGAAACGCCGGACCTGCATGACCTCTACGGACCGGCCTTCAAGGTGGCCTATGAAGCATACGAAGCCAAGGCCACATCCGGCGACATCAAGGTCTTCAGGCAAGTCAAGGCTGTCGATCTGTGGCGGCGCATGTTGACCATGCTGTTCGAGACCGGCCATCCGTGGATCACCTTCAAGGATCCGTGCAACATCCGTTCGCCGCAAGGTCATGTAGGTGTGATTCACTCGTCCAATCTGTGCACGGAGATTACCCTGAACACTTCGCGGGGTGAGGTCGCGGTGTGCAATCTCGGCTCAGTCAATCTGGCTCGACACATCACGCCGCATGGGATCGATTACGAAAAGCTCAGGAGCACGGTCAAGACGGCTGTCCGGATGCTCGATAACGTCATCGACATCAACTTCTACACGATCCCGGAGGCCCGCGCCTCCAACCTGCGCCATCGTCCTGTCGGCCTTGGCATCATGGGCTATCAAGATGCGCTTCATACGCTCCGGCTTCCTGTTGCATCCGACAGTGCTGTGGCTTTCGCTGACGAGAGCATGGAAGCAATCAGTTTCCACGCCATTCAAGCTTCATGCGATCTGGCTATTGAACGCGGACGTTATCCGAGCTTCGAGGGATCGCTCTGGTCGAGGGGGATCTTGCCCATCGATTCCGTTTCTCTGCTGGAGGAAAGTCGCGGAAGGCTTGATCTTGATCGTTCTACAACTCTCGACTGGTCGTCCTTGCGTGATCGGGTCAGGCAGAGCGGTATGCGCAACTCCAATGTCCTAGCCATTGCGCCAACCGCCACGATTTCCAATATCTGCGGCGTCACGCAATCCATCGAGCCCAATTTCCGCAATCTCTTCGTCAAAGCGAACATGTCGGGCGATTTCACCGTGGTGAACCCGGCGCTGGTCCGTGACCTGAAAGCGCGCGGCCTCTGGGACGAGGTCATGATGTCCGACCTGAAGTATTTCGACGGCAGCCTTGCTCCCATTGATCGAATACCGGATGATCTCAAGTCCCTCTACGCAACCGCTTTCGAGATCGATGCCTCCTGGCTGATCGAGGCTGCCGCCCGCCGCCAGAAATGGATCGATCAGGCCCAATCTCTCAACCTCTACATCACCAACCCGAATGGGAAGAAGCTCGATGCCATGTACAGACTGGCATGGGAAAGAGGCTTGAAGACGACCTACTATCTGCGGGCGACATCGGCGACCCATGTGGAGAAATCGACTCTGAAGGGCACGGACGGAAAGTTGAATGCCGTGCAGGCTTCCTCCATTGCCGCCTCAATGAGCGCCGTGTCGGAAAGTCTGGCTTGCTCTATCGACAATCCCGATTGCGAAGCCTGCCAGTAAAAGACCCACCTCATTGAAAACCCGACTTTTCATCGAAGGGGCGCAGCCTTTGCGTCCCTTCTGTGCCCCCTTTGAGAAAGAACCATCATGCTCGACTGGACCGAAACGAAGACGGCTACCAATTCTGCGGCTCCCCTCATGCCCATGGACGCGACCGGCCTTGGTCATATCGACCGGAAAGGCGGTCGTGTCAGCGTGGACGATAAAGCGATGATCAACTGCCGGGCTGACGTGAATCAGCTTCTTCCGCTCAAATACAAGTGGGCGTGGGAGAAATATCTGTCCGGCTGCAACAATCATTGGATGCCGACCGAAATCTCCATGCAAGCCGATATCGCCCTTTGGAAGTCACGTGAGGGTCTGACTGAGGATGAACGGCGCGCCATCAAGCGGAATCTCGGTTTCTTCGCGGCCTCCGAGAGCCTCGTCGCCAACAACATCGTGCTGGCGATCTATCGTCACCTCACCAATCCCGAATGCCGTCAATACCTCCTGCGCCAAGCCTTCGAGGAGGCGGTTCATACGCATACGTTCCAGTACATCGTCGAGAGCCTTGGGCTGGACGAGGGCGAGTTGTTCAACATGTACCGGGAAGTGCCCTCCATCACCGACAAGGCGGCATGGGCGCTCAAGCATACCCAGCATCTTGACGATCCAGCCTTCGAGACGGGAACTCCTGAAAAGGACCAAGCTTTCGTTCGCGATCTCGTGGCCTTCTATGTGATCTTCGAGGGTATGTGGTTCTATACCGGCTTCGCCCAAATCCTGGCGCTCGGCCGTCGCAACAAGATGGTCGGCATCGCCGAGCAGTATCAGTACATCCTGCGGGACGAGAGCATCCATCTGAATTTCGGCATCGACGTGATCAACCAGATCAAGGCAGAGAATCCACACATCTGGACCAAGGAGTTCCGGGAAGAAATCCGCCAGATGCTGCGCGAAGCCGCCGAACTCGAAGCCGCCTATGGACGCGATACCATGCCACGCGGTTTCCTGGGGCTGAACGCAGCTCTGTGCGAGCAATATATGCACTTCATCGCCAACCGCCGCTGCGCTCAGCTTGGGCTTACACCTGTCTATGGTGAAACTGAAAATCCATTCCCTTGGATGTCGGAAGCCATGGATCTTAAAAAAGAGAAGAATTTCTTCGAGACCCGCGTGATCGACTATCAAAGCGGCGGGGCACTGGCCTGGGATTGACCATTGAGCAGTTAATCACTTTTTGAAAGTCCAGTATTCAGCAAGCATGAGGGGTATGACGCGGTAGGTGACGTTGGGGTCTGTCGGATCGGGCGAGGCTTACTGTAAGTCAAGATCGTAATAATCGATCTTGAGCATCACCACATGGCCTTCGATGGTGAACGAACCGAAGTCATGCAATCGCAAAGATTGTTTTCGGGCATGAAGGCATCGAAGGCTTGTACCTCGCTATCTGTGTCCGACATGAGCGCAGGATCGAGAGTTGCAGTGCCGCGCGTTGTGACAGCTCGCCCGCCAATGCGATCTTTGCGGGGGTAGCCGTTTGATTCAAACACAAGTGCGCGTTTAGTTTCCTGCCTGAGCCAAGATGAATTTCCAGCACTGAGGTTGTGGTGATTGTGTCTGCTCTAGGTACCAAGCGCGGTCTGAAAGGCCGCGAGTTACCGGAGGTGTTTAATCGGCCGACGTTACTGCAATAACGATAACATGTATGGCGGCGCAGAAGTTTCCGAGATAGGCACCTAGAAAAGCTCTGAACCGACCCTCACACTACATCTAAATCTCTCGCAGCCACGGATTGCGCCGCTCTTTGATCCATTTGAGAAACTGCACCATGCTGTCGATCTGATCGTCGTGACGGCCATTGGGAAAGGTCAGAGCCTCGGTCTTGAACTCTTCAAGCCATGAGGCCGATTCCGGGATGAACACCCGTCCCGCCTCGATCTGAAGCGTCTGGGCGATGGCGCGCTCGACTTTGTCCCTCAAAGGCATGACGGGAATGATGGGTAGGCGTCCTTCCTCTTGCAGCATCGCGATCATTTCCTGACCGGCGCCCTTGTCCTCGATCAGAACGACACTGGCTTGATGAAGTTCGGCCAGTTCTACGATTCGACGCCTGAGGTTGGGGAAGTTGAGGCGCTCGCGATAGATATCGAGGAGATAGTAACGCCCTTCTTGGACCAGCCACGTCGTACAAACCGAATAATCGTTGTCAGCGCCCGTCTTCGAGGCTGGGTCCCAGGATTGGACGATCTCATCATACTCTCCTCGGACAGGGAGAGTTCTAAAAGTCCGGAACCATGCCCAGTTAAAGATTTCGCCGTCCTGGGGAATCGGGCGTTGCAGGTATTGCGCGGAAAAGGCGCTGCTGCCGAGCGTCCGCTTGAGTTCATCGAGGACGGACTGAGGTTCGCGCTCGGGATGGAGAAGATCGCCGACCTTTCTGAAATGATACCTGTTCGGGCCGATGAGGATGTTCTCGTCAGTATCTGCGATGGCCGGAAGGTCCACGTGCGTCCACTCGCCACCGCCGTGTTCCAAGAGATGCCCGGCGAGATCATCCTGATGCAGTCGCTGCATGATGATGATGATGACGTCGTTCAACTTGGTATCGAGACGGGAGAAAGCCGTTCCCTTATAGAAATCGATGACGTTCTTGCGTTTGGTTTCCGATGCCGCGTCCATCGGCTTCATCAGATCATCGAGGAGGAGGAAGTTGGCCCCGCGGCCCGTCAGCATGCCCTCGACGGAGGTTGCCAGCCGGCCGCCGCCCTTCGTCGTCTGGAATTCCGATTGCGTATTTTTGGTGCTGCTCAGCCGGGTGTGCGGGAAGGCCTGCCGATACCAAGGCTCCATCATGATCTTGCGGCAATCGTTCGAAAACGTCGTCGAGAGATCGCTGCCGTAGCTGGCGCAGATGATCCGCACCCTGGGATCCCGGCCGAGGATCCAGGCCGGGAGGGCGACGGAGCCGCAGAACGACTTGAGGTGACGGGGCGGGATGGTGATCAGGAGACGCTTGATGCGCCCGGCTGCCGCCTCCTGAAAATAATAACTCAAGGTATCGAGATGCCAGTTCCAGCCCAAGGGCGTTCGCTGATCCACAGTTGAGAAGGCCCTGTTGCAAAACACCGCGAAATCCTCGCGTAAAGCGGCACGAAGGGCGGCATGAGAGAGGTCGTTCATGGGGTGGGTCCATTCTTGCGAAGGTGTTGTTGCAGGAGAAATTCGAGCGCGTGGCGATCGTGTTCGGCCAGGTCTTCCTCGACCTTCTGAATCTCGGGCTCGATCAGGCCCGCCTGAAGCTTGCGGCGGAGAATTCGGTCATGGGCTTTGTTGTCGCCTTTCAAAGCCCGCTTGATGTCCGCGATCATCAAAGCCTCGTCGTTGGACAGCTTGACGCGCTTTCCGTCGAGGACGACGGTGATCGGCTGCTCCAGCCAGTAGCTGAGCACTTTCTTGCGGTTGCGCCGTCCTTTTGGTTTGCCCTTGGGGTTCCCGGACAGACCGGTTTGAAAGCGTGTGGCTTCCGGCGGGCGGGCATAACCGACCTCATAATCGCCGGTGGGCTGTTTTTTAGGCGGCATGATCGATCTCCGTGCTTGAGGGTGAATGTTCGTTGGTCTGTGCAGCTTGCCGTTCGATGAGGCTCTGACCAGTGGCGGCATGCCGTGCGGTCTCGCCGGTCATGGCTTCCCAGCGGCGGATGGCGACGTCGACGTAAGCCGGGTCGAGTTCGATGGTGTGGGCGCGCCGTCCGGTCTTCTCGGCGGCAAGGATCGTCGTGCCCGAGCCGTTGAAGGGATCGAGGACAATGGCTCCTCGTTCGGTGACGTCCCGAATGGCATCGGCCACGAGCGCCATCGGCTTGACCGTCGGGTGAGCTGCCAGATCCTTGTCGCGATCGCGATGAAAAGTGTTCTGGCCGGGATAGTCCCAGACGTTGGAGCGGTTGCGGCCGTGACGTCCGAGCTCGACGTTGTTGACATGGGACGCCGTGCCGGACTTGAAGACGAAGACGAGCTCGTGCTTCGAGCGGTACAACGAGCCCATGCCGGCATTGTCCTTGTTCCAGACGCACAGGTTCTTGAGCTCGAAGAGCCCGTCCGTCGCATCGAGGATCTCGCGCATGTGGCGCCAGTCCATACAGACCTGATGGATCGAACCCTCGGCTGAGAAGGCGGCCATGTGCGTGAAGGCGGTGCGCAGGAACTCAGTGAAGCCTGCCCGGTTCATCTCACCCGAGGCCATCGCGAACTCGCGGTGCCGGGCCTTGCCGAGGCCGGAGACGTGGCCCTTGATCGGCACGTTGAACGGCGGGTCGGTGAAGACCATCCGGGCGCGCTCCATGCCCATCAGCGCCTCGTAGGACGAGGCTTCCAAGGACGAACCGCAATAGAGACGATGCTCGCCGAGGAGCCAGAGATCGCCTGCCTGAGAAACGGCAGACCCGGGCTCGGGCTCCGGGATCTCGTCCTCGGCTTCTCCGTCGGGAGCCGCCTGGTCATCGAGGATGAAGTCGATCTCGCCCGTGCTGAAGCCGGTGAGCGACAAATCGAAGTCGAGATCCGACAATTCCTGAAACTCGATCGCCAGCAGGGCATCGTCCCAGCCGGCCAGTTCGGCGAGCTTGTTGTCGGCGATGACATAGGCGCGCCGCTCGGCCTCATCGAGATGATCGAGGCAGACGGTCGGCACGCTCTCGAGTCCTAAAAGCTTCGCCGCGGCGATCCGGCCATGACCGGCGAGGATCGTGCCCTCCGTATCGATCAGGACCGGGTTGGTAAAGCCGAAGCGTCGGATCGAATCGGCGATCTGACCGACCTGCTTCTTCGAGTGCGTGCGGGCATTGCGGGGATTGGTGCGCAGAGCAGCCAACGACCGCTCTTCGATCTTGGCATGGCGGCCTCTCAAGCGGTGGTCGATTTTACCATCATCGTTGTCTAGTTGGGTTTCAATGAGGCGTTTCATGAAGATCTCCAAAGGGTGTTTTAAGAACGTCCGCGCTTGCGGACAGGGATACGATCGAGCCGGTAGCACAGTTGATGCGCAGCGTTCAAAAGTTCGATCACGACGGCGGCCCGGCCCTTATGGCTGAAATATTCGAGCCGTTGAAGCAGGGTCGGAACGCTGGAACAGACATTGCCGAAATAGGTATTCTCGGGCGCCGAGGGTGCATAGGCGGGTAGGGGATCGTTGCTGGCGATGGGAACGAGAAAGCTCATCCGGTCGGCGCTGCCGGTGAGATAGCCGCTGGCAAGACGATTGTTGAGGTCTGAATCCGACAGGCCTGGATGAATATGCTGAGGGGAAATCCTGGAAATCCTGTTGAATTCCGCCTCCAATTCCGAGCGAACGCCGCGCATGAAGCGTAAGGCCGCGCTCTGCTTCAGGCCGCTATCGAGAAGACGAAGGGCGATGAGAAGCGCAAAGGCATTGTAGGCCGTATAGGCGATCTCGCCGCCCTGACCTGGGGGCGGGCCATCATAGAAGGCGTAACGGGCATTGTTTTCGCTGCCTTCCTCAGGCACGAGCTCCCGATCGAGATCGAGCAGACGCTTCATGTCCGCTTTAAGACCCGGATCGGGCGCGCCGTCGTCCCGCTGGCGTCTCGTGATGGCAGCGATCGCCCGTCCGACCTGATCGCGCTTGTAGAAGGGGTTGGGGTTCATCATGAGAACCCTGTAGCCTATCAAGAACGGACGTTCAATTAGGTCACAAATATGAGTGCGGAAGTCCTTCCGCAATGAGCTACCCGCAGGCGTCCATCAGCCAGTTGAGGAGACCGGCATCGACGGCCCGACGAGCGAGATCAGGGCCGATCCACAGATGGGTTCGGCTGGGATCGGCCGCGGTCAGGGTCCCTCGCAGAGAATGGCAGGCGAAGAAGAGCCTATCGTAGCCCGTGGCCCGGGTCTCGTAGTCTTCCAGCGTTGCCTGATCGGCCTCGGATTTGACCTGAACCATGGCCCGCTCGCCGGTTGCCCGCTGCTCCACGATCAGGTCCGCATCCGGCATGTTCCCGCCAAGCGTCGAGACCGGCCGCCAGCCCGAATGCTGGAAGATCAATCCGATCAGGGTTTCAAAATCTCTCCAGTGCAGGCGCTCGATCATCGCACCGGCTAAGGCGATTGTCTCGGCCAGAGCCGCCTCAGCCTTGGCGATGGTTGGTTCCGTGGTTCCGTTGATCTTGCGCAGGAGGTAATCGACATCTTCGATCTTGCAAATCGTCTTCTGGTAAGCGGCGACCTTGGTCAGACGGGTGCTCAGGCGGTCGACACGTAAAGGTTGGCCGAGAATGCTGGTGGACTGCCAGCCTCGCGCTTTACGCATGACGCAGCCGTACTGGCCCTCGCCATCGCGCAGGTCGAACACCTCCTCCTCGGCGAAGGTCCACCAGAGGGTCGACTTGAAAAAGGTGATCCAGAGGCAATCCGGGCCCAACATATAGAAGTCCCGCAATTCCCGCAGGCTGCCGGTGGCTACTCCCTGAGGTCCCTTAAGGGTTTCCCGGAGGTAGCGCTCAGCGCCGTCCCAATTGCCGGAGAGGCAGAGCTCATGCGGTTCATCAGGATGGCCGAAGTGGAGTTCTCCGTGGGTCAGGCAATGCTCGGCCCAGGCATCCTTCCTCCCCAGCTTGATATAGCGGGCGGTCGTCGGGGTGATGGGGGTTAGGGTAGGCGTGTCCATCGTGATGATCTCCTTGAGCCCAGGGGCCGGCGGACACATCACTTCGGGGTGGCTGATAGTCCAGCTATATATCTAAATTTCGGATATTTATTTTTTGTATACGGCAATGATGCGCATACCCAACAGACCGGTCCCTCTTTGTTCCGGTCCTTTATGCCGTCATCCTTCCGCTCCCGCCGCCATCAGCGTCTAGCAGAACTCCTTGCCGAGTACCGGGATAAGGCTGACCTTCATCAAGCACAGGTCGCCCAAAAGCTTGGTCGGCACCAACCATTCATGACAAACATTGAGAACGGCCAGCGGCGTGTTGACGTCGTTGAGATGCTTGATCTGGCAGAGATCATGGGCTTCGATCCGCATGAGCTGATCGATTTACTTTTAAAAACACCGAAGAAGTAACTCTGCCTCCCGATCATATCAGGACAAGAAGGCGGCCGACAAAGCACTCTTCTTGCTCTCATTCCATTCGACTTGTGCCTCACACCACGCATTCATGGTGCCCACGATTTAACGTGAGGTGCACAAATGAAATTATCCGAACTGACTATTACTCATTGTTTACGCGAGATCAGCATCCGGCTGACGGACGCGGCGGCCGTCGCAAAAGCGGCCGTTGCGTGCGCTGAAGGAGGAAGCGAGGGCGAGGCGGTGCGCATCGCTATGGACCTCGATGAAATGCTGAGCGAGACCGAAACTCTCCATAGATGCATATGCCTGATGAGCCGACTGACATTGGAGCGACCGATAAGAACGCGGTAATCCGACTAAGCATTCTTGTAATTATAGCCTGTGAGGATTGTTGCTCGCGGGCTCGAGGCAGTGACGGCGCTGGTGCCGTCGATTGGAAGGATCTGCCTTATGACACGTGCTTTGAAACTCACCGGTACTCATACGCTTCTCCTCTCAGGAGCTTCTCAGCGGCAAGATGGTTTGCTCGACGTTACGCATTTGAAGGGCAATGCTTTGCGGGTCGTGACGGAGAAGCTGCTGAAGAATGAATTGGTCGAGGAGGTCGTCATTAGCTTCGATCAGCTTTTCTATCGCATCGATGAATTGGAGAACCGCATCGGGCTCAAGATTACGTCAGCTGGATTGAAGGCAATCGGAGTCGATCCAGAGATGGCTGATGGAGATGTTCTACTTGCAACGCAGTCTGAGGAAAACCTCCAAAGCACTCGTCCAGCAATGTCTGAAAGTTCCACTGACATTATGCCACGAGCAAGCTCTAAAAAGGCAATCGTCCTTTCGCTTCTCCAACGGGAGGAAGGTGCGACCATTGCCGATATGATGTCCGTCACTGGCTGGCTTCCCCATAGCACGCGAGCGGCTTTGACCGGCTTGCGCAAACAAGGGCATACGCTCGTCAAAGCCAAAACCCAAGACGGCAAGACAGCCTATCATTTGTCTGAGAACACATCTTCCGCATCCATCGCAGCGTAAGACGGTGAAAGCTCCAATTGTGTCTGGCGATGCGCTCGAGTCGGAACTCGCGCGCATCGCCAGACGCTTATCACATCCAGCCAAGAGACTCATCATATGATGGGAATGTCACAGACGCTCACGGCAGGGCGATGCTTGAACAGGTTTAGAAGCAGCTCAATGTTCGGATCCGCCTTGGGACCGATGATGATACGTTTCGGTTCGATGCACGGGCGCCAGCTATCTCCCATAACAAGATATTTCTTACCATTAGGTCCTTTATGAATGGTCTTCCTAGTCGCAATCCCCGTGAATACGCGAGCGTCCGCCTGCTCAAGGGGATACACTTGGATGCGAAACTCTCGTTCGTCTTCAAATCCCGGATGCTTGTGAATGCCGCAGTAGTCCATGAGCTTTCGTTCGAGATAGCTCGGAGCCCAATGATCTTCATATCGAACGGGGATCCTACCATCGCGAGTTTGGCGCGCAATCTGGAGAAGCTGCTGTTCACCGACTTGCCTCGCGAGCTCGCGGAAGGTGAATGTATCTTGATCAACACCGTATATCACTGGCGAAAGTGCTACCCAAGCGTAGTTACGACTCATCGAGTCGAGGCGCACCATGTGCTCGACGTCGGCCTTTTCAAATTGGAGGCAGTAGCCTTTTAGCTTGGTGTACCGGTCCCACAATGTCAAAATGCCGTTTTTCTCCTGGTCCGCAGTCTTCGCAAAGGCAAACGACGTAACGAAAAGATGACCATAGCCGTCGGTTGACGTCAGCTGATCCCGCATCTGCTCTAAGATGACCTTGGTTGTCGCGTCGACGTCATTGTCGGGCCGGATGAGATCCATCGGCAGACGCTCTAGGGCATACTTGAATGCAGCCTTTTGAATTTCTCCCCAAGCGTAGAAGTACTCAGACTTGTCGTTAACCATTAAGAAATTAGTGGCCCACAGCGTCCCTGTGCGAGCAATGCCTTCCAAGCCAGATCGTGATGTATAGTGAGATAGAAGCATCGACACTCCATCCTCTTACGGCAAATTTCAGCTTTACAGGAAGCGGTTGTTCTTGAGCTGTCAGGAAATCAAGAACAATAGGGATCTGTTTCTGGACCTTGAGATCTTCATAGGCCGGGCGCCCATTGGGCCGCGAAGGTGGATCGAACGATGCTCTGTATAGGATCAGCCTCTGACGCTGCTCGATCCATAGGTCCTCGACGTTGCGGATGTTGCTATCGAACCAGAAACGGAACCAAAACTTGCGTGCATACTGACCATTTCGTCTCGTGCCGGTCCATGGCGGGAAGTCGGCCAGAAGAACGAAAAGGCTGGGGAGATAGATCTCTCGTAATCCGATCCGCGCCCAGATACGATATCTGCCTGCGAGTTTGATCAGCATAATGAACTCCTCCGGTGAGAAGTAAGGAACCATTTCGCCGATGGCCTTAAAATTCCTTGCCCAATTCTGTCTGAATGATGCCTTTATACGCTCTCCTGCCTTCAGGTCCAGGTGTTGAGTTTCCAGATCCAAATACGGGTCTCCAGCACGAGCCTTCGTTGGGCAAGTGCTGCGATCATAATGCCTGAAATGCGCAGCTCGAAGGCTTGATTTAGCGATCAGGTAGACTTCGTCCTTGCAGATCGGGCATAAAACATCAGGAACTTTGAATCGATCGCCCTCAGCAGTCGTGGCGGATCCTGTCTCCGCCGCATATAGTTCGGCGATGATCGTGCGTCGGGTCTTGGGGTGAAGTGCGATCTCATCGTTGTCGGCCCCGGCGGCAATGCTGACATGAGTGTCCCAAATTAGTCGCGTCGATACCGCGCTACCTGGCGAGTACAACAGCACGCTTCTACTCAATTTGGATAACTCTAAATCGACGGCATTTCAAGAATGCCCAGGACACCTAGTGCCAGATTGAATCGTTCTTGATATCCGGGAAGGCACGTACAATCGCGTGAACGCTCCATGCCAATGAGCGCGATGACGCCGTCCGCTCTCTCGGATGGGACTCGCATACGGCCGTCGCGAAGGGCGAGATACAGCGCTTCGATGGCAGGTTGATCGCCGAGGTCGGCGATGGCCGCCGGATGACGAAAGAGGTCTAACGACCAGCCAGGCGCTCGCGCTTTCATTAGGATGCCGGCGCGGGTACGCCCCTTTCGCTCATCAATAACCGGCAGGAGATACCTAGAGGCGGCTACTGCGATCGTCGCGGCCTCGCCGTCGTCCAGCGAAGTCGAGGCGGACGTGAGTTCATGGAATATCTCGTACTCCGCGTCGGTCAAGTTGGCGAGCGTCACGATTCCATCCGCCACAAGGCCATGCAGAAAGCTGTTTTCACCGTTCCTGCGGCTGGTCTCGTGCTCCAGTTCTCCCACCACGATTTCCGGCACGACAATATCGTTTGGGATGGCCGTAAGGATGCGCTCGCCATATTTGCAAGCGTGAAGGTTGATGAGAACACTCGTGTCGAGAACCAGCGGATCCGCGAAATCAATCAGGGAGCTTGAGGGACTCATCAGTCTCCCTTTCCTCAAGTTCAATCTGGTCGATAATGCCACGAAGCTCTACTCGGCCCACCCTCAGCAACTCACCCAATTGTCCTTCCGACATGAGCTCGCGCTTCCAGGCGGCATGCGCCATCAGGCTCAGGCGGTGGGAGATAGGTCGGTCGGCGTCGCTCTTTGCCAAATCGCGGCGATCCGTCATTTCGCCGAGAACCTCCCGGACATGCTCATCGGTGATGCCGCCGTTGTTTTCGAACCAGGCCCAGGTACCCTTCTTGGCAAGGCCTAATTCCTCGAGTCGGAGAGCGCACGCTTGGCGCGAGATATTATACTGTTGGGCAAGGAGAATAATCAGACGCCGAGTCGTTTTTCCGGTGATTTCCTTCAGTTGGCGGAAGCTTTCCGAGAAACTCTCGGCTGGCGTTACGAATGCACGGCCAAAAGCGTTGGCATAACGCTCATCGCGTGACAGGAATTTCTCATCGTCTTCAAGCACCTCCGGAGTCTGACGGGTACCATAGAAGTGGCCGAGCTCATGCGCTGCGGACTGGATGCGCCGCGGCAATGGATGGTTGGCATTGAGAAGAATGCAAGCGCCGACGCTTTCATCGTAGGTGAAAAGACCGGCAACCCTCGAATTGGAAGAAAGACGGCGCTGATACAACCGAATGCCGAGACCCAAATCAATGAGCGAGAAGATGTCAGCAATCGATCCCGGGCCAAGACCTAGCCAGTCGCGCAAGTCCATCGCATGCTTTTCGGCCAGGGCCACAACGTCGCCCTCGTTGATGCCGCACTCCGGGGGATAATTTCGCCGCCGTTGGATGCCGAGTACGTTCTCTAGTTCGACGTCGGCTTTGATCAGGTCGTTAAATAATTGAACGGCTTCATTGGTGTGCGCGTCCTCGGTTTCCCGCAATTTGCGGAAGCGAGGCATCAGATCGGTATGTACAGCTTCTCGGCGGAGGAGCGAGTTAACCGATACGCCGTAGTGGCGGGCGAGCGTCTGGATTTCCTGAATGCGCACTCGGCGCACACCCTTCTCAATGGATACCAGAGTGGGACGGGACATGCCGATGACCTGAGCGGCGTCATCCTGCCGGATGTCTGCGTTCTCCCGTGCTATTCGTAGCCGACGTCCAATTTCCTGTGCACTCAGCTCATTCAGATCGGCCATAGCGCCCTCCATCCATCCAGCTCTTTAAGAAGCTTTGTTCTCCTTGTGCGGATAGAAATGCCCGCCATTCCTCGGCATGTGTTACCAACATCGTCCTCAGTTTCTTCAGAGTTTCCTCGTAGCTTTCCCCTAGTGCAGCCGCGATTTGCCAGGCGTGAACGCGAAGGTCGTCGTCAGGCAAGCCGCTCATGTCAGCGAGATGCTGCAGGTGGCGCACACCGACGCTTCCGTACTCAACCATGATGTCCCGATCAGCCTTCTGGGGTATGATCGACAGAGCATCGCCAGCGTCAGACGCGGCAAGGTCGGACACGACATATGTTCGAGGTTCCTCGTTGACGCCAGCGGCGCGCATGCTGAGGCGTCTCAGCAAGCAGGCAGCGCACAGGCCACACTGCTTCCTGCCACCTACATTGACGACCCGGCGGGTCTGCCAACAGGAATGGGTACTCGTCAGGTGCCCTTCGGACTTTCCGGCTATGCTCAAAAATGCGCATAGCGTCTGGCCTTTCGTAGACCACAGACGCGGCTGCTCAAACTGGACCTGGTAGCCCTGTAATGCCTTGATGAACCGCTCCATCTTCCGGAAGAACGTCGGATGGTTACGATAGTCGGCATAGATGTTGTGCAGTGGAAGCAGCACGGGGCCAAGTGCACCCTGGCCGCTCTCCGGAACTACGATACGCGGCACGCTTGAGAGCTGCGCGGCAATCGCCGTCACCGCCGCAAACTGGAATCCGCGCGAGCGGAAGCTGCTTTCGTTGCCGCGGTACCCCTTAACCTTGAACGGAATTCGCGTGAAATAGCTGTCACCATTTTTCCGGCGCTGGCGATTGCTGGCGACGCGAATACAAAGCGCCTGTTCCTTGTTCCCGCTGAGAGCCGAGACGGCACGGGAATCCAAACCATCGCTATAGGCGACGGCGAAGGTTTTGGTCTTGCCAAAGTCCAGCGGCATCTGCCGCGAGCCGATAGGCGACAGGTTTTTCGCTTGAACGAAGGTAAATTGCCACGAGTCGCCGGTCAGATGATTCAAGACGCCATGAAGGCTCTTCAGAACATCCGGCTTCTGCCAACTTTTGAGGTCAATGACTGGAAGGGTGACAGCCAGGGTTCGGCGCCAGCCCAGTGGACGCTTCCAACGACGATCAGCAAACTCAACCGCGGCACACAGGACCAGTAAATCGTAGTGCAGCGGTTCGCATCCCTTCACGTCGAAAGTATCCAGAACCGCAGCGTCGAAGCGAATGTGCTGGCCGACTTCTGCTGTCGCCGCGTCCTTCGGCACGGTGCGGCCCGGCTTCTGTCCCTTCTCGATAACGAACAGGCGCTTGTCTGGTATCGCTGAGTTGTTCAGACGGCCGCTCATTCTTCGGGCCCCTCATCTACGCCGCCTTTCTTCTGAACTGCCTGTTTGAAAGCGCGCTTGTTGCCAGTGGCTAAGGCATTGCAGAGCTCGTTGGGCTTGATGGCAGCAAACGTTTCGCGGTTCCGCTCTATTCCCTTTCGGTACTCTTCTCGGCTCATGTCGCCGAGTTCGCGGGCACGAATGCATTCTTCGTCGAGGCGGTTCTTGGTGATGCCGATCCACTCTTTTGCCGTGCGTTCGAGTGCCTCACCGAGGGCCTTGTCGGGAGACATTTGATCCCGGAGGTTGGCGATCAAATGCCGTTGTAGGGCGTCCGCCAAAGGCGACGGCGCATGATTGTCGAAAATCGTTTCGACCATCGTGCCAGGGTCCAGGTCCATTTGGGCACGCCCGGCGTGAGCTTTGAGTTCATCGAAAAGAGGATTGAATGCCTTCATGTCCACGCTACCAATCATGCTGTGGCACGCATGCATCGTGCGCTCTTCTGGACTCGCGGCATCACTGACCAGTTCCTGACCGTAGCGCTTCCAGCGGCTTGGCAGTGCCGCATTTCTGAACGGTCCATCAGTCATGATCGCCTCCCATGTCGGCAATATGGGTGCGAAATCTGACAAAGTCAATATTTTTTGGATTAATTCTGACCTTAGGGGCGCGGAACGATATCTCGCAGACCACATCTCGGTTCTACGATGGCATTGGTCGCGAGTAACGCAGTGATATAGCGCTTCGGATAGACCACCAAAGCCGGGTAGGTCTTCAATTCTCTTACGCGAGACAACGATGCTTATGGCGAGTATGATTTCGGCCGGTGCAGGTTGTAAGGGTACCTGGTCATGTTCAAGATCGACTCTCGCCCGATTCGACAGACCCAAGCGTTACGCGCAGCGGCATGATTTTGATGCTGGCTGAGGAGTATTAGGCCCTCGACCACTTCTTCGCGCATGCCACCGTATATAGGGCACAGGGACAAGCAGCTTTATTGGTACTCCAGCTTATGTCGATATTTATGACATCGTCCTCCGATCAAAAACAACTGTTAATTGAGTGGACAACCTTCCGGCCAAGCACTTCTGATGCTGCTCAGCCTCTATAATAAGGAGACTCAGGGGGGCTGCCTACAAAATGTCAGTAATCAGAAAAATTGAGATTGAAAATTTTAGGAGCATCAAGAGCTTCACATTCCATCCAAATCCCGGAGTCAATAGCTTCATTGGACCAGGTGATAGCGGCAAGTCGAGTATCTTGGATGCAATAGATTTATGCTTAGGCGCACGCCGCAATCTCCAAATTTCCGATGCGGATTTCAACTGCTTGGATATAGATAATCCGATCGTCATAAGTATTACGCTTGGAGAGCTTGATGATGCCCTCAAGGCTATTGATAGCTATGGTTTGTACCTAAGAGGCTTTAAAGCAGAGACCGGCGAAGTCCTGAGCGAACCAGAAGCAGCAGCTGAAACAGTCATCACTATTGAGCTACGCATCGACGGCGACCTAGAACCCCAATGGCAGCTCGTCTCAGAGCGTGCAGTTGAGCAACATCTTAGCCGAAACCTGAACTGGGCTGACAGATTACGTCTCGCCCCGACTCGGTTAGGTGCTTCTTCACAACATCACTTGAGTTGGCGCCGTGGCTCAATCCTCAACAAGATGTCTGAGGAACGTATGGATGCAACCATTGCACTTGTGAAAGCCGCTCGCGATGCGCGAGCTACATTTGCAGATCTGGGCAAAGAGCAACTAGAAGAATCTCTCAAAATTGTCACTGAGCTAGCTAAGAATTTGGGTGTTCCTATAGGAACTGAGGCAAGAGCAATGCTCGATGCTAACCCAGTTTCTTTCACCGGCGGTACTATTTCTCTCCATAATAGCGAGGGCATCCCTCTTGGAGGTTTAGGTCTGGGGTCTACAAGGCTTTTAATTGCTGGACTGCAAAGGCAGGCCGCAAGCCAAGCTCCCATAGTATTGATCGATGAACTTGAGCATGGGCTTGAGCCGCACAGAATTATGCGCCTTCTCGATGCCCTTGGTGCTAGGGAAAAGCAACCACCTCTTCAGGTTTTCATGACCACTCACTCACCTATCGCTGTTCGAGAATTGTCGGGTAATCAACTGTATGTTGTCAGAAGCGATGGCGATAATCACTGCGCGCTGCCCGTGGGAACCGGAGACGATGTACAAGGTACGACCCGTCGATATCCCGAGGCGTTGCTAGCGCCATCTGTCGTAGTATGCGAAGGGGCGAGCGAGGTCGGCCTACTGCGCGGCATCGATTACTACCGCCTAAAACTAGGTCATCCTCCTATCGGAGCTTGTGGTGTCGCGCTGGTGGATGGAGGTGGAACCGGATTTCTACAAAGGGCGCTTGCATTTCAGTCTCTAGGTTATCGCGTCGCAATCCTGCGAGATAGTGATGTTCTGGCCGATGTTGTCGGCGAGGCTAGATTTATTGCAACAGGGGGAACCATAATTTCATGGGAGGAGGGCCGTTCTCTGGAAATGGAACTGTTCGCGAGTCTCAGTGAGGATGGCGTCCAGAAGCTGCTATCGGAGGCCATCAAACTCAAGGAGCGTGGACCCGTTGATGAGAACATCAAGTCTGCCTCCAACGGAACTATGAACCTTGAGGCTATTGAGGAAATGATTTTAATCGAAGGTGTTTCAGATCAAATTAGATTAATCCTCGGAAAGGCTGCGGGGCGAAAAAATAAGAGCTGGTTCAAGTCTGTGAGTGCCATGGAGGAAATTGGCTGCGAGATTGTAGGACCTGATCTCGATGAAGCGGATGAGGGCTTCCAGACTAAGATTGACCTTGTGTTTATGTGGGCAGCCAATGTCTAAGAATGATATTGATCTATTGAGTATCAGTAAGGGCCTTATTGTAGCTCCAGCTGGTTGCGGCAAGACACAACTTATTGCTGATGCTCTTCAAAAGCATGATATGCGCAAACCCATTCTTGTGCTTACTCATACGAATGCTGGCGTCGCTGCGTTGAGGATCCGACTCGATAGAGCAGGAATTAGGCCCACGGGATATCGAATTAGTACAATCGATGGTTGGGCCGTCAGACTGATCTCTGCGTTCCCTGAAAGATCAGGGCATGACCCCGCGATAATATTAGATGATAAACCAAATTACCGTGGTGTAAGGACTGCTGCCTATAGGCTTCTCAAAGCGGGTCATATCTCTGATATAATAGAGGCAAATTATTGCCGTCTTATTGTTGATGAGTATCAGGACTGTTCCTTGCAGCAACACGCTATTGTGTATGAAGCTTCAAAGTTTCTACCGACCTGCATTTTGGGAGATCCAATGCAGTCAATTTTCGGCTTTGGCGATGATCCACTTGCTAACTGGGATGATCATGTATGCGGTCACTTTCCTAAAGCAGGTGAGTTACAGAAGCCGTGGCGTTGGATCAATGCCGAAGCAGAGGACCTAGGACGATGGCTTCTGTTTGCGCGCGACAAATTACAGAACCGCCAAAGCATAGATCTTCAAACAGCTCCGGCCTCTGTAAATTGGGTTTCCCTTAACGGTTCAGCAGAAGATCATACTAAAAGGATGAATGCTGGAAGAGTGGAGCCTCCAGGTGGAGTTGGTTCTGTCCTCATCATTGGCGACAGCACTAACCCGGCGAGTCAGCAAAAATTTGCTGGGCAAACGCCAGGAGCAATCACTGTTGAAGCTGTGGATCTACGCGATCTGGTGACATTCGCCCGCGATTTGGATCCAAACTCTGAAAGTGCGCTTACACAGATAGCCAACTTTGCTCAAAGTGTTATGACAAATGTTGGAGCAAGTGATCTTGTTCGTCGAGTTGAAGCATTAAGCAAAGGCTCAGCCCGCAAAGAAGCTACAATGGTTGAGAGAGCAGCACTTACATTTCTAAGGGAGCGAACTTACAGAAGCATTTCGGACATGCTTGTAGAGATCAATAAGGAAGCTGGTGTTAGAGCTCATCGCCCTGCCGTGCTTAGGGCATGTCTTCGTGCCCTGCAGCTCTGTAGTGGACAAAGTGCCATGTTATTTCGTGATGCATCTATCCAAGTTCGCGAACAAAGCCGAGTTCAAGGCCGCCCGCTACCGAAGAGGGCTGTAGGAAGCACTTTGCTTTTGAAGGGATTGGAGGCAGAAGTGTCAGTGATCCTGAATGCAAATGCACTTAATGCTAGAAATCTCTATGTAGCAATGACCAGGGGATCAAAGAATGTACTGGTTTGTTCTACAACCCGTGTGCTGACGCCCCCTTGGTGAGATTAAACGATAGTCCTAGAATTTTTTGGCTTCGTATTATTCTATAAACCTGCATTCCCAAGCAGCCCAAAGTTTTAGCTATAGCCGTGGGGCTGCTTCCCTTGGCTTTTAATTTAAAATCCGCTCGGGATTGATACGACGCTTACCGCCAAGATAAGCACCTTCTGCTTTTGCTTTCTCGATACCTTCGCGTGACGCTTTTTAATGAAGCGTCATTTCATCTGCGCCATCATGCCGAGAACGGTCAGTATGATGTGACCCATTTCGCCTCAGGTTCGGTAACACTGCCGCATGGATTTAGCGGCGCATCAGAATAAGTCGGAGCGGGTGCATGGTGACACGAACTACCCGTTTGAAGGACTTCAAGACCGACGGGTATCCAGGCTCTGGGCTGCCGGTGCAGGCTCTGGCTGAGGATCATGTTGGAACTTACATCCTTCCATTCCCCTGTGAGCGCATCAACGGGGAGTGGCGGAAGGGGACATCAGGAGAGGCTGTCGAAGCCAGCATCATTGGTTGGCGTGAGTTTCGGGCGGGGAGCAGAGATCCACAGCCCCTGCTTAGCATCCGAGTAAAGTGAGAGAAGGCACCAAGAGCTTGATCTGACTACCCTTAATGCTTCTGAACCTTAGATGTCGTTCGCGTGAAGGTGCAAACGCGCCGGCGGTCTGCCCTTCATCGACCTTGGGCAGTAGTAATTTTTCGCTCTTCTGACTGGACTTCATGCGCATAGGGAGCCATGCTCTCGGTCCATTCACCGTCGCCCGGAGCTCCTCCGGGCTTGCGTCAGTACAGGCCTTCATTGTGGGCGCTGGCGCGGGGGTGAAATGCTTACAAAGAATTCAGAGTCTTTCGATGCGTTGGACGTGGATCAATCCACATCCGGCGTTGGTCGTGTCTATCGTTTGTCCGATCTGCAAGGCTTGAATCTCACCGAATTGCGGTCGGAATGGCGTCGTCTGTTTCGAGCATCGCCGCCGCTTCTAAGCCGTGACCTGATCATCCGAGGTCTCGCTTATCGCATGCAGGAGCTTCAGGCTCCGGGGGCATCGCGAGTTGCTCAGAAGCGGATAAAGGCACTTCAAAAGCAGGCTCAAGGCGGTATTGAACCAGCCGGTCCAGTCGGTTCACGGATCAAACCAGGCAGTCGATTGATCAGAGAATGGCACGGTCGAACGCATGTCGTTACGGTCACTGAGGCAGGCTTTGATTATGACGGACGAGCCTACGCATCGCTGACGCGCATCGCCAATCAGATCACCGGTGCACACTGGTCCGGCCCCCGCTTCTTCGGCTTGGTCGGCGCATCGAAGATCAAGCAGAAAAGCGGAGAGGCGGTATGAGCACATCTCCTGGTCGAAGGGCCAACTCACCGGACCAGAACAAGCCCCCTCGTTCAAAACTGCGCTGCGCGATCTATACCCGCAAATCGCATGAGGAAGGGTTGGAGCAAGAGTTCAACTCGCTCAATGCTCAGCGCGAAGCTTGCGAGGCCTATATCGTCTCTCAGCGACAGGAAGGCTGGACGGTACTGCCAACCTTCTATGACGATGGCGGCATCTCCGGCGCCACCATGCAACGGCCGGCATTGCAGCGGCTGTTGACGGACATCGCGGATGGCAAGATCGATGTGGTTGTCGTCTATAAAGTCGATCGCCTGACGCGATCGCTGGCCGACTTCGCCAAGATCGTCGAGATCTTCGATGCGAAGCAGGTGTCATTCGTCTCGGTGACACAGGCGTTCAACACGACATCCAGCATGGGACGCCTGACTCTCAATGTCCTGCTGTCGTTTGCCCAGTTCGAGCGCGAAGTGACGGGAGAACGCATCCGGGATAAGATCGCTGCTTCAAAACGGAAGGGCATGTGGATGGGCGGCCTGCCGCCGCTCGGCTACGATGTGAAAGAGCGTAAGCTGGTGGTCAACGAGACCGAAGCCCAGACGGTTCGTCATATCTTCGATTGCTACCGCGATCTCAAATCCGTTCGGCTATTGCAGCTTGAACTCGCCGCCGAAGGGATCGTCAGCAAGATCAGGCCAACAGCGAATGACGCAGTAGAGCGCGGCGGCAAGCCGCTGGCCCGTGGCGCACTTTATCTCATGCTGGCGAACCGGATCTATCGCGGTGAGATTACGCATAAGGGCGATGCTTATCCAGCAGAGCATCCCCCGATTGTCGAGCAGGATCTCTGGGATGAGGTTCAGAGTATCCTCACTGACAATCGGGTTAGGCGCGAGCGCGGAACAAGCGCCCAGGCGCCTAGCCTCTTAGCCGGACTTGTCTTCGATGCTGACGGGAACCGTCTGACGCCAAGCCATGCGGTCAAACGCGGCACGCGGTATCGCTACTACATCTCCCAATCCCTGACCACGAGCAGCCTGGGAGATGCGAAGCAACCGTCAAAGAATGCCAAGACCGGTTGGCGCATCCCGGCTCCGGCGCTGGAAGGACTGATCAAAGACCAGATCGTCAGCTTCCTCGCCTCACCAACACGGATCATGGATGCGCTGGCTGAAGCAGCACCAGATGCAGCTGAGGCTGGCGAGCTTATCCAGAAAGCGGCAGAGACAGCTCGCTCGATTGAACGCGGCACCGATGATCTGCTGCGGCAATTTCTGATGGCAACGGTAATCCGCATCACTGTTCAAGCCAGCGTCGTGGACCTGAAACTCGACCGTGATGCATTGCTGGGATGGCTGACGCACAACGATGCGCTAAGCGGGCCCGCGGTCAGCTTAGTGCGAGCCAACCATGGCGATCCAATCCATCTCGCAATTCCTGCCAGCTTGCGCCGGTCCGGCAATGAGCTGCGGTTTGTTGTTGCAGGAGAGAAAGGTCGTGATCCTGATCAAAGCCTCATCCGGATCATCGTCCGCGCTCATACGATCGCCGAGCGTTTTGCGCAGGAAGACGGACTGACCATCGAGGAAGTGGCGCTTCAGGAAAAGCTCACACCCTCCTACATCACCCGGCTGCTGCGCTTGACCTATCTCGCACCTGATATTCTGACCCGCATCCTCGACGGCGATCAGCCACCGGAACTGACAGCCGCAAAGCTGATGGCGGATACGCGACTTCCGCTCGACTGGCAGGAGCAGCGCATCAGGCTTGGCATTGCCGCCTGACGATCAGTTCAGGTGTAGTATATCTGTAGTACCCAGGCTCCTTGCACGAGGAGCCTTTCTCCTTGGCCGATGGTGGACTGCGAGACTCGGACACTTTTCAGTCTCCCTACCACTCCGGCCGGAGACTTCCGTACTGCCCAATTCGTCAATCGAGACGGAGAGCTGAAAATACGACCCGAAACTCGCGGATGGCGTCTCTGCCTGCCGGACGAGCAGATCCTCGAAGCCAAAAACCCCGGAAATGCCGGCAAAATTCCAACTATCTTAAGTGGTGGGGCGGACTAGGTCATTCAATCAGAAGTAATGGCGGTGGAGGCAGTCATCTGCGAACCTGTCTCTGGGTAGCATTCACTGCTCTGAGGGAATTCTGCAGGGAAAATTCTGCTTTCACGCAGAGAGTCCGGTCTCCTCTAGATCTGCTGGTCGCAAGCCTCGGACACTCTCTTTGTCATTTAATATCAATGGCTTGCGAGCGGGTCGAAACTCGTCTACATCCTGATTCGTTCAGCGGCAGATTCCTTTGGGAGCATTCGCGGACAGCCCTCGGCCATAGCGGCCGAACCACTTCTTGAGATCGTCTGATCTCACGGTGATCGTTGCCGATGCGACTCGGCAGCGGGGTTGGCCCCTATTGTTCAAAGGAACCTCGCTATGAGCGACCCAATTCGCACTCCCTCCTCGGCTTCACGGCAAGCGGTTGCTGGTTGCCCTGCCCCTCGCAAAGTTAAAGCTCTTTATCGCGACCTGAAGCTTGCAGTCGAGTACGTGCCGATCGACAGCCTTAAAGCTTACAGGCGCGCCCTGCGCACCCATTCTACCTCTCACGTCGAACAGCTCGAAGCCTCCATTCAAGCCTTCGGCTTCGTGCAGCCCATCCTAGTCGATGCTGACGGTGAGATCGTCGGCGGGCATGGGATCTTCGAGGCCGCCCGCAATGCGGGCTATAGCTCTGTCCCAGTTGTGCGTCTCACCCACCTGGATGACGCCCAAAAGCGCACTCTGCGCATTGCCTTGAACCGCTTGGCGGAGAGCTCTGGCTGGAACCAGGAACTCCTGGCGCTCGAGTTCAAGGAACTGCTTGAACTCGATCTCACACTTGACCTCACCTTCGACCTTTCCATCACCGGCTTTGCTTCGCCTGAGATTGATCAGCTCATCGAAGGCCAACAGAAGGTCACGGAGCCTGACCCGGATGACGTTCTCCCCGATGAGGGTGATGGACCCCTTGTGTCTCAGCTTGGTGATCTCTGGCTTCTCGGTGAGCATCGCCTGATCTGCGGCGATGCCCGGAATGAGACTACCTACACTACGCTCCTCGGAACCGAGCGCGCTGCCATGGGCATCCATGACGCCCCCTACGATGTTCCGATCTCCGGTCATGTCGCCAAAACGGGCCGGCATAAGGAATTCGTTATGGGTGCGGGCGAGCTGGGCGAGGCCTTTGTTCCCTTCCTTACTAATTTCCTGAAGGCGAGCTCTGCCTTTCTCTCGCCGGGTGGATATCAATTCTGCTTCATGGACTGGCGCCACATGGCCGAGATGCTGGCCGGCGGCCGGGCGGCCGGCCTGGAGCTGAAGAACCTGTGCATCTGGAACAAGGGCTCCGGGGCCATGGGCTCGCTCTACCGCTCGCAGCATGAGCTGGTCTTTGTATTCAAGGACCCGAAGAGTCCAGGCACCAATCATGTGCAGCTGGGTAAGTTCGGACGCAACCGCACCAACGTCTGGGACTACCCTGGGGCCACCAGCTTGCGCAAGGAGCTGGAACTGCACCCCACCCCGAAGAATGTCCGGATGATTGCCGATGCGATCCGGGACGTCACCAGCCGTAACGCCATCGTGCTTGATGCCTTCTCCGGCTCCGGCACCACCATCATCGCCTGCGCCAAAGTCGGCCGTCGCGGCTATGCCGTGGAGCTTGACCCGCACTATGTCGATGTCGGCGTGCGGCGCTGGCAGCAGTGGTCCGGCGAAGTTGCCCGTCATGCCGAGACAGGACGCACCTTCGCAGAGATAGCCGAACAGCGCGCAGCGTCGTCTGATCAGCGGACCGGACCTCAAGCGGATTCCGTGACCGATCCTGCTCTGACAGTTCGGGTCCGCCAGCGCTCGTCGCGTGCGGCGTGAGGTGACGGACCATGACCAGGAAGAAGAACACCAACGCCCCGGCCGCCTATGTGGTCGGCCGGGGCAGGCCGCCGCGCTCCAGCCAGTTCAAGCCGGGCCAGTCTGGTAATCCGGGCGGTCGCAGGAAAGGCAGCGTCAATCTCAAGACCGTCATGACGGCCGTGCTCGAAAGCGAGATCGAGCTCACCGAGAACGGGCGCAAGCGCAAGGTGCCGTTGCTTGAGGCGATCATCCTGCGTCAGGCCCAGGATGCCCTGCGCGGGCAGCTGCGAGCAACCGATAGCCTGCTCGACCGCTACGAGCGACATGCCGGTCATGAGGCCGAGCGCTCAGATGAGCTGCCGGAGGAGGATCTTGTGCTTCTGGAGCGGGTGCTCGGTCCGTCCCGACGGCAGAGTGTATCGAACGCAGGCCCGGGCTCCAAGGAAACCGTCTCCACTGAGGAGGGGCAGGATCATGACTGATCGCGCACGCCTCCTGCGGGCTCTGCTGCGGCAGGATCTGGCCACCTTCAGCCAAAAAGTCTTTGCTGCCCTCGAGCCCGGCACGCCCTACCGGCATAACTGGCACATCGATCACATTTGCTGGCAACTGTCTCGTGTCGCCCGCGGTGAGATCAGGCGGCTCATCATCAACGTGCCCCCGCGCTCGATGAAGTCGATCACGGTCTCGGTCGGCTTTACCGCCTGGGTGATGGGCCGCGATCCGACACGGCGCATCATCTGCGCCTCGTATGCCGACGATCTCGCCCGCAAACTCTCGGTCGATACCCGCACCATACTCGACAGCCCATGGTACCGGGAGCTCTTCCCGCAGATGCAGCTTGCCTCTAAACGGCCCCGCAATACGGAGCTGGTCACCACCCGGCAGGGGTATCGCTATGCCGCCGGCATGAGCGGCTCGATTCTGGGCCGCGGAGCAGACCTCATCGTCATCGACGATCCGATCAAAGCGACCGATGCACTCTCCGAGAAGGAGCGCCGGCGGGTCAACGAGGCGTTCGACAACACCCTCTACACCCGCCTGAACGACAAGCGCACCGGGGCCATCGTGATCATCATGCAGCGGTTGCATCAGGATGATCTGGTCGGCCACGTGCTGGCGAAGGGCGATTGGGAAGTCGTCTCGATACCGGCGATCGAGACGGAGGAGAGAGTCTACCGGCTCAGTAACGACCCGGAGGATGTCTATATCAGGCATCCCGGCGAGGTGCTCCATGCCGCCCGCGAGCCGCGCGAGATCCTGGAGCAAATGCGCCGCTCGCAAGGGTCGCTGACCTTCTCGGCCCAGTATCAGCAGGCGCCGGTGCCGCCGGAGGGAAACATCGTCAAACGCGAATGGCTGCGGACCTACGCTGAGCGGCCGTCAACCTTCGACATGGTGATCGCCAGCTGGGATACTGCGTCCACCTTGTCGGAGACCTCCGACTATTCGGTCGGCACCGTCTGGGGTGCCAAGGGTCTCGACTTCTATCTGCTCGATCTGAATCGGGGTAGGTTCGAGGTGCCGGAGCTGCGGCGCGAGGTGCTGCGCCTGTCGCAGGCCTGGAAAGCCGATCAGACGATCATTGAGGACACCGACATCGGACGGGCCATCACGCAAGATCTGCGCCGGTCAGGAGAGTGGCAGGCCATTCTGCGCAAGCCTCGCTTCGACAAGCAGGCGCGCTTCCTCGCCCAATCGGCCCGGTTCGAGTCGGGCCAAGTGTATGTGCCTCAGGATGCTCCCTGGTTCGCCGGTTGGCTCGATGAACTGCTCGCCTTCCCGAACGGGCGGTATGACGATCAGGTCGACTCGACCAGTCAGGCCCTCGACTATCTGACGGCCCGCACCTACCCGCTGCATGCAACCGGGAAGCCTCGCGAAAGACCCAAAAGCGTGCGGCGACCCGCGGGATTTAAGAGACCTGCCGGAGTTGAACGGGAATAGCGGAGCGCCGGATCATTGTTCATGGTTTTTGAACCACATGGATGCCGGTCAGACCGCCTTAGGACCCCAGGCATAGCCCTTCCCGGCCATGCATCCCTTCATGACGTCAAAGACGGCCTCCTGCCGTCGTTGATTCACCTGATCCGCCGCGATCATCCCGACGACTCCACGGGCGTAGATCGGCGCTGCGGACAGCGCTGCCTTGTTAGCCTCGCCCTTGCAGTAATCTAGATCGAGCTGGGCCTGTGTGAGCAGTGCGGGCGAAGAGCGGATGGGCCTTCCGTCCGCGCGTGCAAACCGGTTGTCCTGGATCTCCTTCTGAAGAGCCGTTTGACATCCGGCGAGGACGAAGGTGGTGAGGGCAAGTGGGATCATGCGTAGCATACAAGGATCTCCGTTTGGGAAGGGCGTTGATGGCTGGGATGACAAAAAGAGGAGCGTCGTCGATAAGATCTGATGGCCGAGCATGTCAGGTTTGGCTCAACCGGATCCGGCTGTCTGGCCGCCCTGCTGCGATCAGGGCACATCCGAGCAGCATAATGCTGAAACCGACAGACGCCGTGAGAGCCGCAGGACCGAGGTTCGGCGGTCTAGGCAGACTCAGCCCGGACTGACCGAGCTGGCGTAGAGATCCATTTAGAGAAGCGATACGCGCAGCTTCAGACATATAGGTCTGCCATTTTGTGTAACCGTAGAAGCCCGCACCCTGGAACAGGACGAACCCCACCAGGAAGACAACGATCCGCATCGCTCAACCTTCTCTCTTTCGTGGCCTTGCCGGCCTATAACCATCGGACACCCACCAGTTTGCGTATAAGCGCTGATCTTTTGCGAGCCCGAACTCCGTTTCGTTATGACATGCATTGCTCGAAGTAAGGTTCATGGTCAAGAGCATCTTTCGAAGTCACGTTCCGGCCTATGGTCGATATATTGAAGCAGGCTTTGGGATTGCGGGTTCAGGCGGCACGGCGGCGGGCCAAGCTGACCCAGGAGGCGCTCGCCGAGAAAATCGGACGCACGCCGGAGAGTATCTCGAATATTGAACGAGGACTGCAGCTGCCGACGATCGAAACGCTGGCCGATCTCGCCCGTGTGCTCAGTGTTCCGTTACCCGAGCTGTTCGAAAGCCTCACCGAGCGCAATGTTGCGCCGGAGCGACTGCGGATCGAGCTGCAATTGCGCGAATCCGCCCGTGGTCTGTCGGACATGGATCTGAAGATCGCGCTTGAGCTCGTCGAAGTTCTGGCCAGGGCCAAAGGCCGGACACGCCTGAAGGGCGGCGCTTCGCAGTGATTGATGCAATGGATCAGGATCTCTGAGCATTCGACAGCGAAAGCGGGTCGACCGGATGTGTCCGGATGATATCAAGACCGTTCATGATACCGACCCAAAAAGCCTTGGCCTCTTTCTTCTCGGTTCTGAGATCATGGGTGACGGCAAAAGGACCGTGGCCCGGGGTGTTCTCAAAGCCTATGCCGGTCTTTGCCCCTTGAGCGTGAACTCTAAAGCAGTGCTGCTTGGAGCCAGATTCACGTAGGCGAAGATATTTTTTTAAGACTGCTGCACATACCTTTCGGTCCATATTTCGCCGCAGATACACTGAGCGTTTAGGCAAGCTCCTCGTCAGTTTGGTACCCACACTGGGACTTGGAACTTCCGCCACAATCAGTTCTAGTTTCTGATTTCGCTGGAACCGCAGCGCCGTCTATGGATCGGTCGGTCTGCCAAAGATGACCTGTTGCTTTATTCCCTCGCAAGATAGGGTCGTTGAAGTTTCATCCGGCCCCACCTAGGCAATCGATCCATCGATCCAGGTGTAATCGCCCGCATCATGAAAACCTTGCTAATAGGTAAATCACGAGGGAGGGACATTCCTCGCGACTAGAGGGATATATAACAAAGTTTCTTTACAACGCTTGATTGACGGATTAGCGTCTCTCCTTCCGTAAGAACAATCTTGGTAAGTTGCCTAACGTCATGATCGAGTTCGCCAAAAAACAACAAGCTTCCTTCTTTATGAAACTCTTAACTGGCAGCGCCGGCAATGACATATTCACAGTCGATGCTGCAGACTTGGAAGGCGGGGTGTTCGACGGCGCCGGAGGCGAAGATACGCTCCAGTTGGATGGCGGCAACACTTTTGATCTAAGGCTCGCGCAGGTCTTCACCAGCATTGAGATCATTCGTGGATCGAGCAGCCACGATACGATCATCCTCGATCAGGAGAGATTGAGTGGGGTAGCCACTCTCGATGGAGGTAGTCAGGATGCTATCCATTGGGACGAAGTCGTCCTGCATGGCGAAGCGTTCGATTTCCGCAACAAGACCTTGATCGGAATCGATCAGCTTTCGCTGAAAACCGACAGCGCCGTCATCACAGTCGCTGACGCGGCAACAGCATTCCTGGTTTCTGGCGGTGAAAGCCAGAACGACCGGCTCGTTGCGGCCACTGTCGCGTTCACGGCCTCTGAACTTAAAGCCCTGCACCAGCGGGGAATCGATACCATCGTCGATGTCAATGGCACACATACGAACTCGGCTCCTGTCATGCAGGGCTTGAACGGCGACCGGTTCGAGGCCAAGTCCGGACAGCGTGTCTTCGTGGACATGGGGCGCAACGCCGTCCTGTCGGAGGATGATGGGGTTTTGACCTTGCTTAAAGTGAGCGCTCCTGTTGGGCTCGCTGCGCCTGGCCGTCTCGGCATTGATGTGGCCGCATCCGTCGCGCTCGATGGGGGCTATACGTCCGGCAGCACCATCAGGGTCGCAGGCGTCGATGTCGGAATGCTATGGGCTGCTGGCGACGGTGGCCTCAGCATCATCTTCAACACAAATGCGACGCCGGATCGTGTGCAGGACATCTTGCGGTCCCTGACCTATACGATGGCGGATGCGATCCCGGAGACAAGCGTCCAGCAGCATATCCTGATAACGTTGACAGATTACGGTGGTCGCAGATCGACATCGACGGTGACCATCGACCAGACGATCAAGGCGGAAACGCCGCATGTGACGCTGAGCCATGCGGCGGTGCCGGAGCTGTCGCAAGGCGGTAAACTGGTCGGCTTCCTGACCGCGAAAGCGTCCGGTGTGGGTGATGGGTTCACCTATAAGCTGCTGGACAGTGCCGGAGGACGGTTCGTCATCGATGGCGATAAGCTTCTCGTCGCGAGCGGATCGGGGCTCGATTACGAAAGCCATAAGTCGCATACGGTTGTCGTGCTGGCGACAGGACCCGGAAACATAACGGTCCGTCAGAGCTTCGTGATCGATATCGAAGACGTGCGTGACGAACTCATCATCAATCCCACGAGCACGCAGACCAGCTCTGACGGCAATGACACACTGATCGGCGGACGCGGCAGGGACGTGCTGAACGGCGGGCTAGGTGATGACGTTCTCTACGGCAAAGACAGTCATGACAGCCTGATTGGCGGCGAGGGCAAGGATATCTTCGTCTTCGACACCAAGCCGAACGTGAGAATGAATGTTGACCGCGTCAATGATTTTAAAGTCAGAGACGATACGATCTATCTCGACAACCGAACCTTCAAGAAGCTCGGCTCGAAAGGAACGATTGATCACCCGGCGAAGCTGAAATCCGCAATGTTCTGGAAGGGCGCTAAGGCTCACGATGAGAGTGACCGCATCATCTACAATCCGAAGACTGGCGTCTTATCCTATGATCCGGATGGGACAGGCGCTGGCTCGGCGGTAAAAATCGCTGTGCTGCTGAAAAAGCTCAATACGATCTCACACAAAGACTTCTTCGTGATCTAGGAGGACGGCAATGTTCGCGATTTCACATTCTAAGGTCTCTGCCGCGAAGCTCCTACTCGGCTCCATGCTCTGCATGTATTGTACAACAGAAAATTCTTCTGCGTGCGCCGAATCTCGTATCGGAGCCAAGGCAACGGAAGGTGAATTAGGATCCGCAGTCTCACTTCTCTCTGCGCAGGTATCTCAAGGTGGCCTGCCTCAAGACAAAGAAGTCATTGAATACATCAAAAGGAACAAGCGTGTCGATTTCATCAAACTATTCCCATCAAACTGGGAGGCCATTTGCTTCAGCGGTGAATACCAACATCCCCTCAGCGATATCAAATATGAGCTCGGCAAAGATTTTTCTTCATGCTTAGGATCATATAGTCATTATCGGGATTCTGGACTGCAAGCGATAAGTATAATTTGGAGTAATAAATGTAGGATTATAGAAATACCTACGTCAAACTTCTATATAGAACATCAAAATGGCACAAGTTGTTATGAAAGGAATTCTATAAAAGAATTCCATCTACAGCAGTCGCCTGTCGGAATTATCTTAGTCCCATAAGTAATATGTTGGAGAATGCTATGACTGATGTTCTTGATATTTTAAAAGACTGGTCTAATGATAGAATTAAAGATGCAAGAGACTGGTCTGAGGAAAAAGCTAAGGAATTTCTTGGGCCATATGAAAAACAAGCTGAGGAGTCTTCTCGTCAGTATGGCATCAAGAATGATATTCCTAAAAACGACTTGCAGAAAAATGCATATTTCCATGCTTATGTAAGCGCTTTGCTTGCTTATGATTACGGTAGTACAATTGCATCAATGTTAGGAACTCTAAGAGAAATAAATGATGTAAAAAAAAAGGAAAAAGAACTTGAGACTGGAAAATTAACACAAACTCAATTTCTAAATCAAATGCGTGATGTGCAGCGAGACCTTCACAATAATGTAGTTGGCAGAGCTATTGCTGAGTACGCAAAGCAAAATGGCTACACACGTGATCAGCTGGATGACCTCGTTAAAGAGGCCTTAGATAAAGGATTATTAGTAACAAATGAGTTCAAAGATCCCCGTGTAAGTCCTCGTCACTTTGATCCGCCTCCTGCATACAAAGGCCCTGCCCCTGATTCCGGCATTCAGCCGCCGTCTCCCGATAAGCAGACTCAACATCTGGATCGTTCTCTCGATGCATCTGATGCATCCTCTGCGTTCGGGGGCCGCGGGATCAATGCGGGTGACGCCATTAAAGCTGCTCTCAAGGCAGGTGGGCAAGCCTCAGTCATGGCAGCCACAATGGGCATCGCGAAGCAGGGAGCCGGCAGCGGTTCCCGAGACCCTGGTTCCAATGTGCCGGATTCACCGAGCAGTAATCCCTCACGTTCGCCAAATGAATCTAATGGGGGACGTTCAGGCAGCGATAACGGGCCGGGTGAAGGTGGCGGGAATCAGGTAGGTCCGTCATACGGCGGCTCTGGATCCTCATCCGGTAACGGCGGAGGCGACAATCAAGGCCAAGGCGGTGGTGGCTCTGGCGGGCGCGGTGGATCTGGCGGCGGTGATGGGGGAAGTAAACCCGGTCCCGGCGGTACTCTCGATGGAGGCGGAAGCCATGGTCATGGCCGCGATGACCGAGACATGCCAGGTCAGAGCGATAGGCCGAGCGGAGGCAACAATGGCGGCCATGGCCATGACGACTCGGGGGTCCCAGATCGAAGCGGACCGATGGGCAGCGGGGGCCTCAACCCGGTCAATAGTAACGATGACGATGGCTTCTTCGAGGGGGGCTTTGGCGGGGACGGATATGCAGGGATCGGCCCTACGCACCCAATTGTTCTTGACCTTGACGGCGATGGAATCGACATCGTCCCGCTCAACAAGTCGCAGACGTATTTCGACTACAATGGCGATGGTGCAGTAGGACGCACAGCCTGGATCGGTAAAGGCGACGGCCTGCTCGTTTTCGACGCCGATGATTCCGGCACCGTCAATAGCGCAAGAGAATTTGTCTTCACGCAATGGTCGCGTCTTGCAGGGCGCGATATGTTTGCCGTCCGTACCGTATTCGATACCAACAAGGATGACGTGCTCTCGTCCGCAGACACTGATTTCGAGAAGTTCAAGGTTTGGGTCGATGCCGACCTGGACGGCGTCACGGATTCGGGCGAGTTGAAGACCTTGAATAGCCTCGGATTGAACGCGATCCCTCTCATCCATAACAAGGCCGGTGTAAAATACTCCGACGGATCGCGCATCTACGGGACGGCGACGGCAAAGACCACCAACGGAAAGCAGATCACTGTTGCCGATGTGGGCCTTTCCATAGGCACAAAGAATGCATCCATAGAAGTCGCGCAAGACGGAATCGATATTCTTCCGGGCGATGGAACTCGCAAAAAAATATTCAATGGCGCAGGCGGCCGCGCGAAGGCAATGGATCTCGGGACGTCCGGGTACGACGCCGCCTTCCTCAAGAAAGCGGATGGGACGCGTCTGACAGCACATTATGATACGGCAGGAAAAATTAAGAGCCTGCAGCATCATACTGCTAACGGACGCACCATTCGGTCAGAAGTTTGGACTAAGGATCAAGAATCCCTCATGAAGTTTAATAAGGAGGCGACTCTCACTTATTGGAGCATGGTCGGAAACTCGTGGGACAATATCTACCGGGGCAGCGCCGAGACGTCCGTTTTCAGCGGCGGGGATGGTAACGACGATCTCTATGGTGGCGGCGGCAACGACACGCTTGATGGCGGGCGTGGCGCGGATCAGCTGGATGGAGAGGACGGAGCCGACAGCCTTGATGGCGGCGTGGGTAATGACCGCTTGTCAGGCGGTGAGGGCAGCGATGACCTGAAAGGACAGAACGGCGACGACACGCTGCGAGGTGGAGCGGGCGACGATACTCTCAATGGCGGCGAAGGCTACGACGATTTGGCTGGTGGCGCGGGTAATGATGTCCTCCAAGGTGGTGGGGGATGGGACTATCTTGACGGCCAAGAGGGCAATGACACCTTGAACGGTGGCACCAGTGACGATGAATTGCGCGGCGGTGGAGACAATGACCATCTCTATGGCGACACCGGTGACGACATGCTGTTCGGCGAAGACGGTCATGATCACCTTGAAGGAGGCGATGGCCGCGACGAGCTTCAAGGCGGGGCGGGCAACGATACGCTCCGAGGCGGCGGTGACCGCGACTGGCTCGTCGGTGGAGCCGGGCAGGATGTTCTCCACGGCGACGCGGGCGATGATCGTCTGATCGGTGGTGACGATAACGATCATCTCCTCGGCGGTGTCGATAACGACATGCTTGAAGGCGGTGGAGGCCGCGACACGCTCGACGGCGGTACGGGTGACGATCAATTGCGCGGCGAGGCCGGAGACGATGTACTTTCCGGCGAAGATGGGCGAGACGATCTCAATGGCGGTGAAGGCTCCGATTTCCTCTCGGGCGGCCTTGGCGACGATGCGCTGCTCGGAGAAGCCGGAAACGACACGCTACAGGGCGGTGGCGGCAACGACGCTCTTGTTGGGCATGGTGGTGATGACATTCTTTATGGCAATGAGGGAGATGATCTCCTCAAAGGCAATGAAGGCATCGACTACCTGTATGGCGAAGCCGGAGCCGACTATCTTTCTGGAGGATCCGGCAATGACATCATCCTGGCGGGCGATCAGGACGATCAAGCCTACGGCGACGATGACGATGACAGCATCGATGGCGGAACAGGTTCCGACAAGCTCTGGGGAGGAGCAGGCAACGACACTCTGCTGGGCGGCCTCGGGCATGACGTGCTGACGGGAGATGCTGGGGACGACAGCCTCGACGGTGGTGCAGGCGACGACATGCTATCTGGCGGCCTCGGCAACGACACCCTTAATGGCGGTGGCGGAAGCGATCAACTTTTCGGCGGCGATGGCAACGATATATTGGTTGGAGGGCCGGATGTTGACTACATCGATGGCGGCACTGGCACCGATGTCATTGTGCTCACCGGCAACCGCACTGATTATCTGATCCGCTTCAATACCGCGCTGGGCCGCTTCTCCATTGTCGATTTACGCGCCAACTCGCCTGACGGTACGGACCTTGCCGATATCGAAATCTTCCGCTTTGCGGACGGCGATCTGACTGTCGCGCAATTGAACTACATGACGCAAACGGATGCTGAGATCGCTTATAATGTCGATAACAGCGACGGTTCCAAGAGCAGGATCGGCTGGCGGCCTAGCGCAGAAGATCCCTCGCAGATTGAGGCATATATCCAGAGGCGCAATATCGCCGGGACTTTGATGAGCGAGACGGTATTCAAACCGGATGGCACCCGCATTGCTCGGGCTTGGGACGTTAGCTCCGACGGAAAGGGCGAGACGTGGAAATCTTACACCCAAAACTTCGATGCAAATGCGGAACTCGTGAGTCAAATCTACGAGAATGACGACGGCAGCTTCACGCTGTGGCAGTGGGATCCGGACGATGTCGAAAACTGGCACGACCGCGAGACAACGTACAGAAACCTGACGAATTATGAGCAGGGTCTTGCATCCAGGCAGTTCGACACCATCGACGAAGGCAAGCTCGGTGTAGTCGATTTTATCGAGCGTCTGTGGGATCGAGCAGTGGAAACCTGGGATACCGTCGTCAGGGAGATGAACGAATCCAAGCAGACGTTGATCGAGATCACTCGGAACGACAATGGCTCAAAGGTCATCAAGGGCTGGGACTATGTCATCGATAGCCACAACTACCGCGATGGAGTGAATTCCCAACAAGCCGATAAGCAGGAGTGGAAGACCTTCGAGGAGCATTGGGATGCGAACCAGAACAAATGGTTTGAGACCTATCTCTACCAAGGTGCGACACGAGCAGAGGAGCGCACCGTTCAGCGTGGTTGGGACTACAACGGAAAGGAATGGACATCTTACGAGTTGCACATGGACGGCCTGCTGAAATCCATGTGGAAGTATATGCTTTACGACAGTGGGGTGCATACCATTACGACCTGGGATCATCGCGTCCAAGGGAAAGCATGGGAGTGGCAGGAGACGGCCTATCTTGGCGACACACGACTCTCGCAGCGGGACCAAATCAACGCAAAGGCGTATGTCTTCCGCAATTGGTCGAACCCTGATTGGACTGAGACCGAAGCTCGCTACAACGACAATGGCGATCTATATTATCAGCACTTCATCAAGGGTGGTCGGAAGATCGTTATCGAAACGGATCTCGCTGATGCATATGATTGGGTTGAGAAGTCCACGACCACCGAAAACGGCATCACCACTAGGGTTGAGACGATCTATGCCGATAAAAAGATTGTAGAGATTTTCGACCACGATGGGGGTGAGTGGACTTATCGTGTGCAAGAATGGCGCGGAACGAAGGTCTACGAACAGCTTAATGACAAGTTCTACAAAGGCGCGACTTTGGTCAAAGAGCGGAAGTGGGATCTCGCGAATGAGACGTGGGACTTCGATGAGAAGCACTACCACGGCAAAGACGTCGTCTACCACAAAATTATCAAAGACAATGAGACCTACACCATCGACAAGGTCGATTATGAGGGCAAGGATTGGGACACGATCTCGATCAAGGGTCGCATTATCAATAAGGTAGAGAAGGACTACTGGAAGGAGACGCTATACACCGATTCCTTGCAGATCATAGAGCAATGGGATCTCGGCAGCGAAGGATGGGATACCCAGATTTCAAAGTCGCGTGAGTATGGCGGCCAGCGACTTACTTTCTTTGAAGGCATTACGTTCGATGTAGCCAGGACCGAAGGGGGTCGAACCTACAAGGCTTATTTTGAATCCCATGATCGTGCGGATGTAATGAGTTGGTGGCGCGTGGGAATGTATGCCATGGGCGTGGATCAGGGCGGCGATTGGGCCGGTTGGGTCCAAGACGATGACATGGCAGATAACCGCGGTGTGATCGCTGCGGACCGCGTTCAAAAGCTCAAAGCTTGGAATGGATTAGACGTCTTGTTCTGATAATCCCAGGCTTACGAAGTCATCTGGTCACATGCAGTCAACATACGCTTTACGACATTTCGGTTTGATGGGGGGCAGATAGAATCTGATGCCTCCCACGTGCTCAGTGTATTTTCAGTAAAGTACAGCGAGCCGCATCTTGTGATCCTGAAAATGATGGTATCCGCTGGTATCAAGCGTTCTGTCCTGTTCGAAATTTTCCCGAGAAACGCCGTCGCATCCAGAGCGAGACTGATGGCCTGATTGGCGCGCGGGGTTTATCAGCTCAAGGCCTCTATACCCCTTTTGTACAACGAGAGTGAACAAGTTGAGCCGTTGCAGCACTCCTCTGGTTGTGTAACTGTGTTGTAAATTCAGAGGTGTGTTCCGTCGTCAAATGGCTATGAAACCTTTCGATCCCGAGCAGCGCGAGCTCATTCGCTCTCCGCTCGACGATGAGACCATTTTAAGTGGGCAGTTCTGGGGTGAGCTGCGCGTTTTCTTGGCTGTCGCAAAGGCGAAATCGTTTAATCGAGCCGCTGAGATCCTGAACACAAGTCCTCCTACCGTAGGCCGGCAGGTCAGACGCCTTCAAGACATGATGGGCTCGCAGCTCTTTGTGCCCACCCAGAACGGAGTCAAGCTCACTGCTAAGGGTCAAGCCCTGGCGCAAGCACTCTCAAGCCTTGATCATTCGCTTTTCGCTATCAGCAACGATCTAAAGGCCGAGAACAAAGAAGCCGAAGGAATTGTTCGAATTAGCATCACGGATGGCTTGAACACCTTCTTCGTGGCGCCGTCCGTCTCAACCTTTACGGCTGAATATCCTAGGATCCAGCTTCATCTCAAAAGCCCGGCCAATGTCGTAAGCCTGAGAGACAATCAAACGGATATGATGATCGGCTTCAGCCCCATCGAAGGATCAGACATCTTTGTCCAGAAGCTGGGATTTCTTCATTTCATCCCAATCGTCGCAAAGTCTTACATCCAACATCACGGTATCCCGAACAAGGTGAACTTAAAGCAGCATCAATTCCTACAGTCAGAATTCTATATGGCCAAAACCGGCTTATGGGACTCTTGGAATAGAGCTGTTTCTCAAGGGCAAATTTCACACTACTGCGATAACTCGATGGCCTATGGAATGCTTGTCAAAGCTGGTCTCGGCGTCGGGCTTCTCGGCAGCTACACCGTCATTGAACCCAACGCCGTCCCCTTAGACTTAGACGTAAATATCTCTGTGCCGCTCTACGCGATTGCTTTGACCGAGCGTCTAAACTCGCGTCCTGTGCGTCTTGTGTTTGACTGGCTTAGCGAGATGTTTGGACCTGCGAACCCTTGGTTTAACCCCAGGCTGCGTCTTGACCCACCGCAAGGCAGGTTCGACACGGGAATCAAGTTGCTCTTCAATCTCTGACAACCTGTGCTGAAGATGATGCTTGCTGATGCTCTCGGAAATGGTGAGATAGGTGTTTGCCGCATCGTCAAAGAGTTCCGCCAATTCGAGAGGCAGTCCTTCCCCCTCGAACAGAAGTTTCTTGAACATAGCCGTATGCAGGGTAACGACATCCTGGAGATAGGAGCGAAAGTAGTCCACGATTGTGGCCGCCTCAGCCTGATCGAGATCCGGAGGTGTGGGGAGTGGAATGGCGCTCATGTCTCCACCATCTCAAATTCAGATTGGGCGTCCCAATATCCTTCAATCCGAAACAGAATCGATGCATCCGAAGCCGGTGTGATCGCATCCTGAGATGGCGTAAGCTCTTTGACGAGTTCAATGTAAGGTTCGTCATGCCCCTGGAAGAGAAGAGGATCCTTCCCGGTCGCGGGTTTGAAGCCAAGCAACTTCTGCCAGAGTCTCGCGTAGGGAGGTTTCGCGTGTGTGATGACGCAGTCATACCCTTTGCGGCTGATATGCTCGAAAATGAATTCTGCGCCGCGCTTGATGGTGCGGGGATTTCTCCAGGCCTGACGGAAGCTCGTACGTTCCATCTTGGCGAAATCCTTAAACCATCGGATCCTGGCCGTTCCGATAGGCTCACCGCCGGCGTAGACGATGATATGGGTCGCCTGATAGTCGTTGCCGTCGAACGTCTGACGGGCGGGTACGCCGTGCTCCTCCATGAAGCAGATGGCCCTGATGGCTTGGGCATGAAGAAGCTGTTCAGGCGTTGTGACGACCTCAACCCGAATAAGATTGTCTTGTCGAACCGATGATTGAACATCCTGCTCCATGTGATCCCCCCTTAAAAATCCTTCGCTAGGAAGCACGAGGGACAGGGGCGCCAGAAGGTGCTAATGTGTAGGGCGGTATTTCATCAGTGTTATACCGGGGGGCAAATGACCAAACGTAACAGTAATACCCCTGTCACCTTAGCTGATTTATGTCGGGACGCAGTAGAACGCTTTGGCGCTGACTGGCCTCGAATTCAGGCTTATGTGGCTGAGAAAATCGCCCTCCTGCCTGGAGATGAACGGAAGCGGTTAACAGCCGATGTTGACCGGATCCTGTCCTTCTGTGCCCCCTCTCGCCCCGGCGCTCTGCATTGAGAGCGTGTGGATTAATGTAAATGCAGAAACAACCGACCGATGTTGATCGCCATATTGGCGCGCGCATTCATGCGAGAAGAACCGTCTTAGCCATCAGTCAGGAAAAGCTCGCGGACTCGTTGGGGATTACCTTTCAGCAGGTCCAAAAATATGAAAAGGGCGTCAACCGCGTTACAGCCTCCAGGCTCTTACAGATTGCCCGGATCCTCCAGGTTGAGGTCGAATTCTTTTTTGATGGATTGCAGGATGCCTCAAGCAGATCGGATCCTATCCTTAGTACTTTCTACGAAGTCATGACATCAACCGAAGGTGTGCGTTTGCTTAGTGCCTTCGCGGAGATTGATGATATCGACGTTCAGCGCAAAGTCGTGGATCTGGTTGAGACCGTGCTCAAGCTGAAGACCAAATGTTCAAGCTAGCCCGCCAATTGATCAAACAGCTGGTCGACTGTTGGGCCAAGTGTATATCTGCTCGCGGTGTGCATTGATCATATTACCACCGATGGCGCCGATACGAGGCCGTTACCAATCTCAGCTTTAGCCATGTACATCGCAGAGTAGCTAAAGAAGACGAATAGCACGAGGAAAAGCCAAAGCTACGGACCACGAATGAGTTCGGCTCGTCGGGCTTGGGCCTCTCTGTGGTTGTCTCGAAGGCGTATTAGCTCCGAGCTAACTCACCTGCTCATTTTCGGGTTTCCTTATGACGAGTATTCGTTGCTCTTTCATTCTAGGCAGCAGGGGCCTTGTCCATTTCCGACAAGACCCCTCTACAATAATCATATCACGAAGAAGTCACCGGAGGTGATCTTCAGATGCGGCTTCAGCTTTGCGATCTCTACGGCCTTCGCGGCACCCGACCCATCCCTATCATAGTAAAGATAGCCGGTGTCTTTGTTGTAAATGACATAGTCATTCCTATCATCGGCGGCGTCACCGATTTCAAAAAACGCCTTGTTCATCTTCAAGGGTTTGGATTCTGACCCTTTGCCGATCTTCGTAAAGACGCTGTTATCGAGAAAGAACCTGTCATACTTCGGATTGAAGTCTGTGATGCGATCAAGACTTCCTGACTTGCTCACCTTGTCTCTGAAGACGAACGTGTCCCGACCTGATCCTCCGGAGAGGACGTCGCGACCATAGCCTCCATCCAGCGTATCATTGCCGCTTCCACCGGAGAGCCTATCATTGCCGCGGCGTCCATGGATCTCGTCATCGCCCGCAAGGCCGTAGAGTGAGTTCCGGTCGGCATTGCCATAGATCACATTGGATAAGCTGTTCCCAGAACCCGTTTTACCGCTGTCGAGAAAGAGAGCCTCCACATTATCTGTGAGCGCGTAATTGATCGAGGCGTAAACCGTATCATACCCTTGAGACAGGCCTTCGACCACAAGGTCGCCAGGGTTATCGACGATGTAGGTATCATTGCCGGCCTCGCCTCTCAGGTTGTCGGCGCCAGGTCCGCCATCGAGGCGGTCATCTCCATCGCCTCCTGTGAGAACGTCATTGCCGTCACCGCCGGAGATGAGATCGTTTCCAGCGCCGCCCGATAAGGTATCGTCTCCTGCGCCGCCACTCATGACATCATCAGCATTTCCACCTGTCATGGTGTCATTGCCGCCGGAACCGCTCGGCAAGACGACATTCTCGATCCCGGAGAGCTTGGAGAGATCATAGCCGGCAACGGTGATGATCACCCGGTCGTTGCCTCCGGCATCGACGACTACATCGTTGAGGTCATCGATATAATAGACGTCATCACCGAGGCCGCCGTCGAGATGATCGGCACCAGCTCCACCATTGAGCGTGTCGTTCCCGGCATAGCCGACCAAGACATCAGCTTGTGATCCGCCCTGAAGCGAGTCCGCACCCTGGAAAGCCAGTGCGTCGATATTTGGGGTCGCATCTTTGTGCAGGTTAGCAAAGCCCTCGGTCGTGCCGCCTCCGAAGAGCAGAGTCAGGACGGGGCCGAGGATCGGGTTGAGGAGGTCTAGAAGCGTGAGGGTTGTTCTGGTGCCGAAGTCCACATTAAGGGAGAGCCCTGTGGCTCGCGCCACAATAGCTTCTCCGGATCTGACGGTCACAGAGTTGTAGACGCCGCTGGCTGCAATTGTATTGGTGACAAGGCCTGTCGATGCATTGAGCGTCCACTGACCTTCGTACTCATAGGTCAGACCACCGCTCTCGAAGACAAACCGTGAGTAGGTTTCTGTCCGGGTTCCCCAGCCCGTGTTTGAGGAGATTAGGCCCTCGAAGCGCTCGTTGGCGGACACGCCTGTATTCTGGACCCACAGGTCTGTTGAGTCGAAGCCGCCGGCATTCGTGCCGATGTAGTTAGACATTGTTGCCTCGTCGTCATGAGGCCCCCACCATCCAGCGATATTATTTCCTGCGAGCGCAGCGGCGTGTACATCACTGGGCCGCCCGCTGACAGTTGAGCTAGCGTTACGATAGCTGCTATCAGAAGTAGTAGCCCGAACGGGTTAGGCTACATAAACTAAAGTATAATACTCCTCTCGGTCGGCGAGGAGGGGGCAGTTGGGCTGGAAAATTTGTTTGTCTAGAAATCCCTGGGTTCGAGACGCAGCGCGTTCACCAAGCCTTTTCAAGCATTTAGACGTCGATCAGATTTGGGCTTGCTTCCCTACAAAGCCGGGTTGGGAGCAAGTTCAACTAAGCGAGCGATATCCTCTACTATAGCAACGGTTCACTCGCACTAACTGCCAGGATAAGCGAATGTCAGGAATCAGCCAGAGAGCAGACCTTGCTAAAGTCACATTGAATGTCTCAGATTGATCACAAGCAGACGTTCGCTGGATCACGTACGCCTGCTGAGACAATCTGATTTACACGTACCAAGTCTGGACATGGCTTACTGTGAGCTGCTGGAGCTCGCCGAGATCATCGGCTTTGATCCGCACGAGGTGCTCGACGAGCTGGCGAAGACGCCTAAGAAATAGCCGCTTCAGCTGGTCCTGATCACAACAGGACAAAAGCGCCTCGAACAACGCACTGTTCTTGCTCTCATTCCGCTCGACTTCTCGTTTCCGGCACGCATCCATGGAGCCCGACAACGACGCGGAGGGATACATGGAAAAGGGACCCATCAGCGAGAGCATAAGGGCCGCCAGCCAGCGGCTCGACACGGCAGCCGCCCTTGCGCGAGGAGCGCTCACCTGCGCTGAGGGCGGAGCGGAGACGGAAGCGGTCCGCATGACGCTGGAGCATGATCTGGAGGTGTATCTGAGCGAGGCACAGACCCTGCTCTCAGCCATCACGCTTCTGGAGCGCATGAGCTGGAAGCAGGAAGGCTACAGCAAAGACGGCACCTAATCCAGCCCTCCGCCCGTCAGAGCAGACAGGAAACGTGGTGTGCCCCGTCATCGGGGCTTGAGGCAGTGGCGGCGCTGGTGCCGCCTCACAACTCAAAGGATTGGTCACATGACCCGCACACGCAAACTCACCGACACCCAGCTGACGCTGCTCTCGTCTGCCTCGCAGCGTGATGACGGCCTGCTCGATCTGGCCTCCCGCCTCAAAGGCAACACCCTGCAGAGCACAGCGGAGAAGCTCCTCAAAGGCGGCCTGGCCGAAGAGGTCACGGTCGACCCGGACCAGCCGGCCTGGCGCTCGGATGAATGGGAGAGCCGGATCGGGCTTAAGATCACACCCAATGGCTTGCAAGCCATAGGAGTTGAGCCAGAGAGCGAAACGGAAGCCGCAGAAGACTCTCCAGTCGTGATCACACCTGCTGCTGAACAAACATCACCACAGCAAGCATCCGATACGGCTCCACGAGCGGGCTCGAAGAAAGCGCTTGTCCTCTCACTCCTTCAGCGTGAGGAGGGTGCTACCCTCGATGATCTCATCACTGCCACCGGATGGCTGCCACACACGACGCGCGCGGCTCTCACCGGGCTTCGTCAGGGAGGCCATGTGCTGGAGAAGATCAAAGGCCCTGACGGCAAAGCGATCTATAAGATTAAGCCTCAGCCAGAAGAGATGGCCACATCCCAGGCCCTGTCCGAGGCTGCCTGATCATGGCTCGAACCCGTATGGCAGAGGAGGCGCTCGAGGCAGAACTCGAGCGTCTGGGTGAACTCACACCGGAGCAGTTGAAAGCGCGCTTCCTTGAATTGAAAGGCATTCCTCTGCCGAAATTTATGCGCGGCACGCTCATGCAGCGCGCCGTAGCCCACGCCCTCCGAGAGCATGTTCTCGGTGGCCTCAAACCCAGCGCTCAGAAGCAGCTCGATCAGCTCGTCAAGCAGATCGTACCAGCCCATGAAAAGCCGCCTCCTAAACCGAACAAGAAGATTAGAGCCGGCACACGTCTGATCCGGGAGTGGCAGGGGAGGGTGCATGAGGTGCTGGTCGCCGGTGATCGCTATGTTTGGAATGGCCAGGCTTACCGATCCCTCTCCGAGATCGCTCGCCTGATTACCGGAACACGCTGGAACGGCTGGGTGTTCTTTGGCGTCAAGAAAACTGGCGGCGCACCTCAGCCTCCAGTGAAGCAGGTCCGCACACGACTGCGAACGCAAGCCACTCCCGCTCCTCATCCGGAGAGCCAGCATGCGGGATAGATCGCGTCAGGTGCGCTGTGCCATCTACACCCGTAAATCCAGTGAAGAAGGATTGGAGCAGGACTTTAACTCGCTGCATGCCCAGCGGGAGGCCTGTGAAGCCTACATCGTGAGCCAAAAGCATGAGGGCTGGCGGGTAATCCCGACAGCCTATGATGATGGCGGGTTTTCCGGAGGCAGCATGGAGCGGCCAGGGCTCCAAAAACTTCTGGCCGATATTGCCTCAGGGCTGATCGATGTGGTGGTGGTCTACAAAGTTGATCGCCTCACCCGCTCGCTGACGGACTTCGCTCGTATTGTGGAGGTGTTTGACCGGCAGGGCACATCTTTTGTGTCCGTGACCCAGTCGTTCAACACCACGAGCAGCATGGGACGCCTGACCCTCAACGTCCTGCTGTCCTTTGCTCAGTTCGAGCGGGAGGTCACCGGCGAGCGCATCCGAGACAAGATCGCAGCCTCCAAGCAGAAAGGGCTTTGGATGGGTGGCTCCGTGCCTCTTGGCTATGATGCGGCTGGACGGACTCTCATTGTCAATGAAGCCGAGGCCGAGATAGTCCGAACCATCTACCAGCTCTATCTGGAGCTCAAGGCCGTTGATGCTGTGCGTGAGGAGTTGGAGCGCCGAGGCTTACGAACGAAGATGCGCCCTGGAAAATCCGAGCACATGAAGGGTGGGGTGAGGTTTTCCCGAGGGCACTTGTATCGGATCCTGGCTAACCCCCTTTATACAGGGCGGATCGCTCACAAAGGCAAAATGTTCGAAGGGCAGCATCAAGCCATTATCGATCCTGGCACTTGGGACGAGGTCCAGGCGACGCTGGCTGCCAATAGCCATCATCAGCTGGTCAAAAGTAGATCAAAGAAGCCCAACCTCTTATCAGGCCTCTTGTTTGATACAGAAGGCGCGCCGTTCCTCTCGACCCACGCCGTGAAGCAGGGGAGGCGTTATCGCTACTATGTCAGTGGCTCTAGGCAGAAAGAGAGGAGCCCAGAGGAAAAGCATGCTTCTGGCTCGAAGCGACAGGGCTGGCGATTGCCTGCAGCGGAGGTTGAAGATGCCATCATTCGTTTTCTCACAAGCCTCCTGACCGATCGCACGTGGCTATTAGAGATAATCGGGAGTGTAGACCAATCGTTGCAGGGGCAGCAGACGATTGTGATACGTGGGCAGGAGCTTTCTCAGCAGCTGACGAGCCTCGACCCCGTCATTAAGCGGAGCGTGGTTCTCGGACTGGTCGAGCGGATTGTTCTTGCAGAGGATCTAATCGAACTTCAGTTGCGGCCAGCGATCCTGCAGGGGCATGGGGTAGATCAAGCCACCCTAGAAGAGAAATTGGAATCTTCGGGCTTGGTGACAGTGACGCGTTCGCTTTCGTTGCGACGCCGCTCGGTCGAAACATGGTTGATCATCGAAGGACAGGGAACGCCTGACCCAGAACCCGATCCTGCGCTGATCAAAGCGCTAGCGCAGGCTCACCGCTGGTGGGATGATCTTATCCATCAGCGCTACAGCACAATGAGAGAGATTGCGGCAGCGTATGACACAGATGAACGATATGTGGCGCGAGTGATTTCGTTGGTGTTCTTGCCAGGCCAGACAAAGGAAGGAATTCTAGAGGGACGCCAGCCGGATCAGCTAACGCTTCATAGCTTGCTGACTGGCAAGACTTTTAACATTGAGGTTCCTAAGAAGTTTAGGATAGCGTCGGCGTTCCAGTGCTGAGCTTAGAGCCAAAGTTTATGACTACTCTCCAAGTTTTCTTAATGAAGGTTGCTTCTAGGTGGAGTGATCTACCTGACACCTCTCGGAGCTGCCTTTCTGGAAGGAGCAGCACGCTTACAAGCGCACTCTCATTGTGCTCGAATGATTGATTACACGGATGTTTGCTAGTGGTATGAAAAAAACCGGTATGAATCCAGATAGCTCAGCTAACAACCCATTCTCCGGGATTCGAGTCAGAAGCACACCCAATAGTAACGATTACCGCCCCAACCTTGTTGAGCGCTCTGGCTTTTCCAGAAGGTGACGGTCGCGAAAGACGACAAGGGAGAGAACCTGGCCCTCCGCCGTCTTGACTGACTGCTCATGGACGTTTCCGCGCTCGGCGTGCCAGCCCTCGAACCAGGTATCCGCAGGAACCGATCTCATTTTGCTACGTCCCGATGGTCCGTAGAGAGTGGTCAGGGCACAGGAGTCGGAATCCAGTTCATCCTTGGGAAACCACTTACGTTCCACGTCCGGTCCACTCACGAACCACGCCCGTCGCTGTCCTCTGTGGCAAACCAGGATTGCAGGTTCAAGCCCCGTTTCAATAAGGCGGATGGCGGTTGCGGTGAGGCTGACGTTGAACTCATGGGCCAACGTCTCTACCGTCTCGAAGCTAATGCGCTTCAGCTCCTGGGCGCGAGTCCGAAACAGGTAATGTGGCATTAAAAGGTCGGCGGCGTATTGGTCGGCGACCCACTCGGGATCAAGCGCATTTCGCTCCCGTTTCTGGCCGATATCCTCCGGGCGGCAGACGAAGCTGCGCCCCCGGTGATGCTGCCAATGCCCCAGTTCATGGGCCAACGAGAACCGTGCTCGACGTGGACCGAAGCGATCATCGACCGAGATAACGGCCCGATCCCGGAAGCCCAGGATCCGCGCCTCGCAGCCGTCGAGCCGGCGGATTCTCACGGTTGCGTTGCGGTAGTATGCGATCGCCTCAAGATCGATGTCGACCGGATTGTCGATGCCAAGCTCCTTCAGGAGGTGCTCGGCAGCAGTCAGGCGGGTCAAAGTGGGTTGCCCTTCTCGTCGATGGCTCCGATTTCGATGAGGTCCTCGATCATCCCATCGATTTCGGACTCTCCGAGGGGAATACCGTTACGGGCCGCCATCGTGAGTTTCTCGCGCACAGGATTGTTCTTCCCCGCAAACCTGTCGAGAATTCCGCGTTTTTCGGCAAAGGACAGGGCGATCACGGTAGCGCCCGCTCTTGCCTCCCGCGTGGCCCTAAGGCCTGCGCGAGCCGCCTCGAACTTCTTGCGGCCGCTTCGCTTCAGGGCGGCATTCAGGGCACCTTGGACGCGATCGACCGCAGTCTTGACGCTCCCATAGGCCTCCACAGCTTCCCGCAAGATGTCTTGATCCGAGGTGGCCTCGATGTCCTCGGCCATTCGGTCCAGCGCCCGGTCGAGCTGCTCGGCGCTCGTGTTGGGTTTCGTATGTGTCATCATGCCTTCCACCCCTGAGGGTATGTAGTGGCAAGCGTGCGCCGAATTCGTCTTCGAACCGAGGCATAGCCCGTTTTGTCCAATCCTGCCATCTCGCGCAACTCCTCGGCGGGCGTCTCGTCGAGATCGCCCATGACAATCAGCAGCGCCACGTCGTCGCCGGCAAACAGGCCGAGGAGCGCGGTGACCCGGGCGCTGTAATCCTGCCCGGCCACTATTGCCTCCTCGGCATTTCGTTCAAGATTGGCTGGCTCGACGCCATCTTCAGCCAAAGTTTCAAGCCCGATCTGCGTTCCTTCCGTCGCAAGGGACCTGCGCTCCGCATCCGCGATGCTGCGCATGGCTCCGTACAGGAAGGTGGTCAGGGTCGTTCCGACGGGACAGTTCCGCTCGCCCTCAATGGTTCGCAGGACGGCTTCGGATAGGAGATCCTCTCCGGACATGTTCGTCTTGAACGATAGGACTTCCGCATGCCGGAGGAGTCTGACCTGCGCCGCCTCGGAAAGCGCGGTGTAGGCCTGAACGAACTCCTCCCTCGTGAGTGCTTTCGAGCCACTCTTCGACACGGATCCCCCTACTTTGTTAGGCGCATCCAAATCCAAGATCGGACACCGGGCGCCAAAATTTCTGCACGCAGGACGCCTTCTGGCGCAACCTAAAGTTTTTTTCAATAGCGTGTCCGAGGCACCCCTCAAGCTGAGCCATAGGAAGTGAAGGCAGGTCGAAGCGTTGGCCCACCTCGAAACTCTAACTCGCGCGAAAGGCGCTTAAGCACATGAATACGCCGAAAGACGACAATCCGCCCGACCACAACAATGATCGTGGCTCCGGCAACTCGAAGCCGCCAAAGACCTACAATATCCAGATCGACAAGAAGCATTACGACGTCGACAACCCAACTCCGATGGGTCGGGACCTGCTCCTCCTTGCGGAGAAGAACCCGCCGGAGCGTTTCCAGATCTTCCAGCGCCTTCCCGGCGGAAGCCTGGAGGAGGTGAAGCTTGAAGCGACCGTCGACCTTCAGAACCCTAATGTCGAGCGGTTCGTCACGCTGCCCTTAGACCAGACCGAGGGCGAGATGCCGGAGGTTCCGCTTAAGCGGGACTTCCAATTGTCCGAGAGCGACATGGAAACCCTGGATGGTCTTGGGCTCCGCTGGGAGACCATTCGGGACGGCATGGTGGCGGCGGTGGTGATCCGCAACTACCCAGTCCCGCTCGGTTACAACCATGCTGCGGTGGATATTCACCTGCGGATCCCGACGGCCTATCCAGAGGCGCAGCTGGATATGGTTTATGTCAGCCCGGCCTTGGCCCGAGCCGATGGACGGGGGATCGGCGCGTTGTCCATGACGCCTTTTGCAGGCTCCGAATGGCAGCAATGGTCCCGGCACCGCAGCCCTGCCAATCCATGGCGTCGGGGCATCGACGATATCGCCACACACCTCGCGCTGGTAAACCACTGGTTCGTCCGCGAATTCGCGACGACGGGCTGAGGCCATGCGGGTCACGCTCAGCCTGACGCGGGCGCAGCACGCCCAACTCTCGGACCATCTCCTCGCAGGGGATGGCCGTGAGTCCGTCGCCCTCGCTCTCTGTGGTCGCGCCGCCGGGAGCGAGATTCATCGTCTCCTGGTCCACGAAATCATCGAGATCCCTCATGAGGCCTGCCCGACCCGCACCGAGGATCGGGTGACGTGGCCGACGAGCTTCCTGCTGCCGCTTCTGAGGAAAGCGGCCAAACGTGGGATGGCGATCATGAAGATCCATAGCCATCCCGGAGGCTACCCGAGATTTAGCCCCATCGACGATAAGTCCGATGAAGCACTCTTTCCCTCCATCCATGCCGCCTGCGATGGCGGTGCTCCGCATGCAAGCGCGATCATGCTGCCGGATGGGCGAATCATCGCGCGGGCGCATCACGAGGACGGCAGTCCCTCGCCAATCAACTGCATCGGTGTCATTGGAGACGACCTGACCTTCTGGCATGCCGATGACGTGGCGGAGGAGGTGCCGGAGTTCGCCCGCCGGCATGCGCAGGCGTTCGGGGAGGGGACCTTCCGGCGCCTGCGTCGACTGTCCGTCGCCGTGGTGGGCTGTTCCGGGACAGGCAGCGTCGTCGTTGATCAGCTGGCTCGTCTGGGCGTAGGGCGGTTGGTCCTCGTGGATCCGGACACGGTGGAGGAGAAGAATCTCAACCGCATCCTCAACACGGTCCGGCAGGATATCGGCCGACCCAAGGTGGCGGTCTTGAAGGACTTCATCCACTGTCTAGGCCTGGAGACTGAGGTCGAAGCGATCGAGCGCGATCTCTCGGAACCTGTGGCTCTGAGAGCGGTCGCGTCCTGCGATATTGTCTTCGGGTGCATGGACGGTGTCGAGGGGCGGCAGCTTCTCAATCGCTTGGCCACCTTTTACATCCAACCCTACTTTGATGTCGGCGTGCGTCTCGATGCTGATGGTCAGGGTGGAATCGATCAGATCTGCGGCAGCGTCCATTATCTCCATCCGGGCGGATCGAGCTTGATCACCAGGGACGCCATTACGGACGAGCAGATTCGGGCGGCGGGTTTGCGCCGCACCAATCCCGACGACTACAGGGACCAAGTGGAACGGGGCTATATTCGGGGCATCGACGAGGACCGCCCTGCGGTCAATGGCGTCAACATGTTCTTCTCGAGTTTGCTCATGATGGATTTCCTGGCGCGTCTCCATCCCTATAGGCTCGATCCGAACGAGGAATATGCCAGCCAGACTATCAGTCTGACGATTGGATCATGGCTGAAACGGGTTGACGGAGATCCTGACCCCGTGCTTGCCCGGTATGTCGGTCGTGGCGACGCGACGCCTCCGCTCGATCAACCATATCTCGATCAGGGGCAAGGTGCATGATGCTCGGGAAGACTCAGAACATCATCCGCGCGCTCGGACGGCGTATCGCAGCATGGAGAGGCCGACATCTGGTTTCCTTCGTTGACGAGGATCCCGAGCAGGTAGAATCTGGCAAGATCTACGTCATCGGGGAGGGCGGGCACCCTTGGTATGCCGCGATGGCTTGTCCGTGCGGCTGCGGAGAGACCCTCAAGCTGGCGATGATCGAGGGCAGCCGACCGCGCTGGAGCTTTGTGCGTCATTGGGACGATACGGTTTCACTAAAGCCGTCCGTATGGCGAAAGGTCGGATGCAAGAGCCATTTCTGGGTACGTGATGGCCGCATCGATTGGTGCTGAAGCGTCATACACATCAATTCCGCGAAGTTGTGTGAGTAGAGATTGCCCAATAAACAGAGTGCCCGCCTCATTGGGGAGGCGGGCTTAGGCTTCATTTGAGGAGCGCTATGGGATGACAATTACCATCCTATGAGAGTGTCCTTATCAAAGCGGCCCAAGGTTGAGGGGAGCGCCTGGCTGACAGAAGCACGGCGGAGATCCTGCTTATTCCCTGTATGCCGGTGGAGCATCCGAGCAGTCGCGAGGAAAAATTCTCACAAGGTGTGATTTGAATTTATGATCCCCGTGACCTCAGTGTTAGCGTGTCGGCCAAATGTCACTCCCCTTAGCTGACAAGCCAAGATGCGAGGCCTGATAGTGATCAAGCGCCAAACTGCCGAATGCCTGAAGCTGCTTGAGAGTGATCTACATACCCTCTCAAGATTGGTGATAACCCATAGAACGCCTGTCACAGAAGGGGATATACGCGCAGCATCAGCAATCTTGAGGCGATGGTCGAATGAGGGGCTGATAGGGCAGCTGTGCAACGAGCTCGGTGTAACACCGAGCTTTCCAGTATTGGACAATCAGGCGATCATTGATGCTCTTCCAGAAGAGCCGAGTGTGACGTTCTTTCTTACAGGAGGAGTAAACTTCAATGGCACTCCAATAATGGCAATTTATCATTCAGCAAAATCCGTGGGGAATGGGCCGATTTTGCTGGTTGATACAATGATCACTCGTCTCATGAATACGGGAAAGTTTTTGCGCCAAAAGCGGGTGTTGTTTGAGGGGGGTTATTTTACTTGCGAGGATATAATTACTTTTACCGCAAACAAGCTCGGTGGGGTGCACCTCGACTTCGATCGCAATCCTCGTCAAGCGCAGATGGAACGTGCTGCCGAGTACATGACCTTCGGTGGGCCGCCGAGCAAAATCGCGACTGAGCCTCCTGGCGAGATCTATCTCGTAGTTGAGCCAGATAGCACCGAAATCCTAAGTGGCTTCCATGTTGAGATCATTGCAGCGGCGGCATCCCTCTTATCGATCCATTTTGACGGAAAGCCCCTTGTGGATTTTACCATCAGACGCAGCCTTTGGCATCGCCTTACAGCTTTGGTGACTCGAAAGAAGGTGCCTATGGTCGAACTACATGATTTCCGGCCTCACCTGACGGAGGTCAGAATCTGAAAGGCCGCTAGGATCAGTCCATTTCGAATTTTCAACGACATGTGTGCAAGTCATGCAAATTCTAGTGAAAATCACGCGATTCAGATCTCAGCATGGACCCGTCGCCAAGTGGCCCGCGAAATGAACAAATAGAGAACATAGTGCCAGGCACGTCAAGCTGTGAGAAAAGCTGTCGACAGCAACTTGATCCATCGTGGGGCGCTGTTATGCAAGGATCACGTGCAGCGTAGCCAGCATGAAATCCTGCGTAGCTCCGGCGCACTGCTTGCCACCCGTTCGACCGTCTTCGCCATGTCCCAACTTGCCGCCACCCAAATCTCGAAGCCCGCTGACGAACAGGCGTTCGAACGCGCGTCCGTCGTGCTGTGGTCTTGTATCCTCGATGACCCTACCGTGCAGAAAGTCGGGCGGCGGGGCCAGGGCCAGGACGGCGTCGACCTTGTCGGTATGCGCGACGGCGACCCGCGCCATCTCGTCGGCGTCCAATGCAAGCTGAAGGCCGGAGACCGCAAGTTGACGGCCGCAGAGGTGCGGGAGGAGCTGGGAAAGGCGCTCGGCTTCGAGCCGGCGCTGCGCGAATACTACATCACGACGACGGCTGCCGACGACGCGGCGATGCAGAAGCTGGCGCGGCAGATCAACGTCGAGCTCGCCGACCAAGAGCGCGAGCTGCGCGTCTTCATCTGGGGCTGGAACACGCTCGAGGAGCATATCGTCCGCCACAAGCGGGCGATCGAGGAGTTCGACCCTGCCTACAGCCCTTTCGGCCGGGCCGTCGTCGAGAAAACCGAGGCGGTGTTTGAGAAGCAGGTGCAGCTGTCTGACGAGTTCCAGGTCGGCGTCGCGACGATCCTGACCGAGATCCGCGCGTCGCGAACACCCTTGGACGCGCCTCCGGGCGACGCAACGATCTCGGTGCAGATGTTCGGGGAGCACCTCGACGCGCAGGTCGATGGCTTGCGCGACCTCATCACGGTCGGCAAGCCGCAGGACGCCCTGCCGCTGTTGGAAAGCTTGCTCGACAAGGTCCGTGAGACCGCTTCCGGACGCATCCTGTTCCGCATCACGGCCAACATCGCGAGCTGCCGCATCGCCATGGGCGACGAGGAGGGCGGCATTCCGCTCCTGCTGGAGGCTTACGAGCACGCGCCCGAGGAGCCGAAAGCGGTCGCGAACAAGGCTTATGCTCTCATCCTGCGCGGCGCATGGAAAGAGCTCGCGGCCTTCGGTGCGGAGGCGCTGAAAGCCGATCCGACGAACGAGGTCTTGGCGGGCTACCTCGTCCAGGGCGCGCGGCATGACCCGTCCGTCACCGATCCCTTGGCCCTGGTGCCGGAAGGACTGCGCGCCTCGGAGGCGGTGACCATCGCCCATGTCTTCTTCCTGCGCCACCGCGACGATCCTGCTTGGCGCGATGCGGCGCGCAAGGCCCTCGAAGCGTTTCCGGACGACGAGCACGCGCAACAGTTCGCTGCGGACGCCGACCTCGACGACATCATCCAGGACCGCCACTTCCAGCGCACGCACCTGCTGACCCCCGACCAGAAGGCGCGCCTTGCCGAAGCGATCGGGATCCTGACGCGGCTCTGGGACAAGGCCCGGAACCCGAACGGGAAGGTCGCGGCCTATGCGCTCGGCCCCTGCGCCAACCTAATCGCGGCCCACACCATCGACGGCAACTTTAAAAAGGCGCTCGAGGTGGCCCGCCAGGGCCTCGCCGTCGCGCCGGACGACCAGGGCCTGCTGCTGCGCGCCGCGATCGCCGCTGTGGAGGCCAAGGACGATTGGGCCGGGGAGCTCCTGGCGAAGCTTCCGCCAAGCCCAGACGTCCGGCTCCTCGCGTTCCGCCACCACAGCGCCCGTGGCGATTGGGAGGATGTGGCGCGTTTCGCCGACTTGCAGCCGGGAGACATTCCGGAATGCGACCGCGAGATGGTCCAGGTCGCGGCCAGGCTGGCCCGGATCCGCCTGTCGGGCGACGATCCGCGCGAGCTCCTCGCGGCGATCATCGCGGGGGCGAAGGACAACCCGCGCGCCTGCGTCGTCGCGTCGGCCTACGCCAGGGAGCACTGCCTCGACGACTTGTCGGAGGAGGCTTACGGGCACGCCGTATCCGGCATCCGTGACGACACCCACATCGCCGACCGCCTGATGGTGGCGATGCAGGCGATCAGCCGCCATGACTGGCCGCGCGTCGCGGACCTGCTTGACGGGTGGATCTCCGAAGATAGCGACGGCGAAATGCTGCGGGCCGTGGCGGCGGCTTACGTCAACGTCATGCCCGTCAGGGAGCAGGCGGTGCGCTTTTTCGAGCGCCTGCCGGCAGCCGTCATGGGCCACCCCTACTATCTGAACGCCGCAGGCATGTTCCATTTCAACCGGGGCGACTTGGACCGGGCGGAGACCTGGCTCCGCAAGGCGGCGGATGCCGCGCCCGACGTCGAGAACTGCCTCGCGCTCTGCGCTACGTTGAGGCGGAAAGGACGGCGGGACCAGATCCCCGGCTTCCTGGCGAGCGTCAAGGTGGAGGAGCTGAAAGGCGCGCCCGGGCAGAAGATGGGCTTGGCACAGATCATGCACGAGGCGGGGTTCAGCGACAGGACGATGGCCTACGCTTATGACGTGTTGCGCCGGTCGCCCAATGACCAGGAGGCCGCGTCGCGCTATCTCGGCCTGATCCTGTTCGACCGGGCCGGACGGCTGATCCCGTCCGTGACGGAGGCGGGCGTCGGCACTTGGGTCCGCCTGGAAAGAGAGGAGGGCAAGCCCTTCGCGTTCCTCATCGAGGAGGGGAAGGACCGGCCGGCGCAGGGCATCGTCAGCCCGCGCCACGCCCTAGCGGCGCAGACAATCGGGCTCAAGGTCGGCGACACGTTCGTGCAGGAGAGCCATGTCGGCGAGGGCGTGACCTGGCGCGTCGCGGAGTTGAAGCACAAGTACCTGCACGCGCTCCACGACATCATGGAGAACTTCGAGACGCGCTTCCCGGACGCGCAGGGGTTCTACACGATGACCGTCCGGGACGGCGAGATCGAGAAGACCTTGGAGCAGGTGCGCAAGTTCGCCGAGACGAACAGGACGTTGGCCGACTTCTACCTTGAGCAGCGGCTGCCGATGGCTCTCGTCGCCTCGCTCATGGGGGGCGACACGGCCGGGTTTGCCGATTACATCAGGTCGCTCGACAAGGCGGTGGTCGCGTGCACCGGCCTCCACTCCGAGCGCAACGACGCCTATGCGGACCTGGACAAGCGGCGCGCCGCGGGAGTTGTCCTCGACACCTATGCGGCCTGGCTCGCCGCGATGACCGACACCTTCGACGTCCTTGAGGCGGTCTTCGGCAAGCTCGTGTTGGCGCGCGCCACGATCGACGATCTGCGGATGAAGAAGGAGCGTGACGAGCTCCTGCGCGCCGGATCGCTTACGGTCGCCTGGCACGACGGCGAATTCGTCAAGCTGGAGCACACCCAGGAGAGCATCGACGAGCGCGTACGCTACGTGCGCGACCAGATCGCGAAGATCGAGCAGCATTGCGCCGTGCTGCCGGTCCAGATCCCCGACAAGCCGTCGGAGGTGGCCGAGGTCGTCTTAGCTCGCTTCGACCCCCACGTCCTGGACGCTGCGTATCTCGCCGCGGACGGCTACATGCTCCTTTCCGAGGATTTGTATTACCGGCGCGTCGCGACCGAGGCGACCGGCGCGCATCCGGGCGTCTGGCTCCAGATCGTCCTCGCCTACGCCCGAGACAAGGAGATCATCTCCCTGGAACGCTATGGCGAGCTCATGGTCCAGTTGGCGTGGTGCCGGCACAGGCACCTGTTCCTTGACCCGAAAACCTTGGCCAGCGTGCTGGTGAAGGACGACACGCCTCGTCTCGACCGGCTCAGGGCCTTGGCGCAGTTCCTGGGAACCGAGGACGCCGACATGATGTCCCACCTGTCGGTGCTGGACGAGTTCCTCAAGGTTCTCTGGAAGGCGTCCGACGTTGGCATGGCCAAGAAGCGCATGGCGTCCGGCATCCTGCTGGAGCAGATCGTCCGCAACCAAGGCGAGCTCTGGAGCTTCGTCGTAGGTTATTTGCGAGTCGACGCCCGCTCCGGGTTCCGGGATTACGCGCGCGAATGGCTTCGCGGCCACTTCCTGCCAGAGGAGCAGGTCGTGGCGCGGGAGGCCGAGCTCCGGGCGATGACGGAGCGGGTCGATCGGCGCTTACGGGCGCCGCGGAGGAGGCGCGGACGAGCCGCAGGGCGTAGCAAGGGCGGCCGTTAGGCTGCCGCGCTCACTCGTCGTCTTCCGGCTCGTCGGTTGAGAACGGATAGTCGCGGAACTCGTCGATGCGCGAAAGGGCTGCCCGTGCTACGGCCTCCTGAATGCCGTCGCGGTGGATCATTTGGCTGAAGTATGGCTGTATCAACGCGATGCGACCCTGATTGGCCGCTTCGCGCCAGTCATGGTCGCAAGCGCCGGCCGACATCGGAAAGGCCTTCAAACGGGGAGGCTCGGGGATCGTCGCGACCTCGACTTTCCCGGCATTCGAATTGGTCTGGCAAGGCTCGCGGTCAGGAGTCCAAACGATCATCGCGTCTATCGCGCGCATCAGGCTTCTCCTTGCTTGTCCCTCGGAGGGCGCATGTGATCGCCAACGTCCGATTTCAACGTGTTCACGGAGCATCCCGGTCCACATTGATCATGCGAGAACTCCATGCATCCACCAGCGTCCACCCTGATCGGTTTCGACGCGGTAAAGCTCAATGCACTCAAGGCGGTCGTTGCGATCGGGGATATGCCTCAGAATGTGAATTTTGCGATCAAGGCAGGAGCGCCGGTGACATTTTTGGAGAGTACACGAATTGGTTTTCAGGCCACGGCCAACTCAACACGCCTCACGCCGCCTGACCTTGCGGATGCCGCGAACAGCATCAGTATCTTTATCCGATGTGAATGATGGCTTCGATGATTCCTCGGCGTATTCACAATATTGGAGCCGGATGTCAGCTGAACCCTCATTACTCCGCATCCGAGCAGTGACGGAAGACCGGGTACAATTTCAGCATGACCGTGCTGCAGGAGGGCTATGAGGCTGCCCTAAACCTCTCAAAGGCTGTGATCTGTTGAGTGAACGGCTCCACATCCCTGCGATAGATCTCTTGTCGCAGGAAGGTCAATTCCATCTCGTGCGACGCCTCAGGAATCTCAATGAACCAAGATTTAGGGCGCCCATCCGCACCATCGTTCCAACGGTAGCCACGCTTCTTAAGCATATCCTTCATGTCGAAAGGAGAACCCTCGGCCCAGATCCGCAGGACTGTTTTTCGGGCGGAGGTCAGAAGGTGGGACATGGCATAGCCCGCATCGCTGGGGAGGGGACGTGCCAGCACCTCAAGAAGGGCGTGACAATCCTCGACAGCACGGTGGCCTTGGTGAAACCAACCACAATGCGACAGTAGGTATGCGAGCTTTGTGCCCTCGAAGCCGAAATCGGACCAAGACATCTCGGCATGGGAGCACGCCCAGGCCTTTAGGGAGAAGCCCTGGGTGAGACGTTCGCAAAATGGACGATCGAAGCGGGCGTTATGAGCAATCACGAGATGAGCAGGCTGGAGGAAATTCTCCACAGCATCAAGATCAATCGTTTGACCCGTTACCATATCGGGCGTGATCCCCGTGATCCGTGTGATTTCAGCCGTAATAGGGATGGAAGGTTCGCGCAAAGCATTGAAGGTCCCGATCACATCCCCGATGCGCCCATCCTCACTATATGTGAAGGCCACCATGCCAAGCTCGATGATCTCGTCCTGGGAGTGATCTAAGCCAGTCGTCTCGGTGTCAACGATGATAGCTAGCTTTTCACCTGGAACCGCGACGCGGGAAGTCATCACAGGACGAGGATGGAGGCGGCGTAGGATTCGATATTGTCCACTTGCCTCCAATGCCTCGGCTGCAGCCTCGAAATAAGTGGAATCAAGCTGATACGGACGCCTCTGCTCCGACCGTTTCACCTCGATGTCAGAGGTGAGAGGTTTCTGAATTGGTGTCTCTGTCTCGTCTAATCCAAGAAACAGATCTGCCTGTCCCCGCATTCAGCCCTCGCAGCAATGCTGCCCCTGTTCATGACCGCAAGACCATAGGACTAAACTGGTCGCCATAAAGTTAAGGGCCGGTCAACGCATCTCTGACATTGTTTCAATAGGTTCTGGAGCTGCTAACGGCCGCTTCGAACCTGACGATGAAACTAGTGAGGGGGGTGGACCTGAAATGTCGGGCTGGAGAGATTAGAGAAACCAGAAGGCCCGTGCCCGACTTGAGAAGCGCCTCTCCGAGCGCTTTCCTTCATGTGTTCTATCCCACGCGCTCAGGCAGCCCTTGATCCCGCCAACGCAGCGTCGCGCTATGGAGTCGTATTGGCGTCACCGTCCGCTTCTTGCGGATCGGCTGGCGCGGGCACTCGCAGCCCGCAGTGGGCAACCCGCAGGATGGCAATGGCGGCTTGGATCCACGAAGGATGAGGGACTACCAATGTCCTTCCGCACACCCCCATCACCTTATCGCGAGACCGCCTTCTCGCGTGGGCCTGGACATTGCTGCGTCTGCGAGCAACCTGTCTATCGCCTGGGGTGGCACTGTGATTTATGGGGTGACGGCAGGCCCAACAAGAATGCCACCTGGCATGCGGCGTGTGTGGTCGCCTGGCAGCTCTGGACAGCGCCGACCGATCACCTGAAGACGCTAAAACTGCGCCAGAACCGGAAATGCACGACAACTGGGAAGCGACTGCTAAGGACCGCGGAGGTGGACCATCGCATTCCGCTCTTCGCCGTTTGGTACCAACATCGTGCGATGGCGTGGCCGGATCTGCTGGCCTTCTGGGGAGCAGGCAATCTCCAAGTCATCAATCGGACCGCGCATGTCGAAAAATGTGCGGAGGAGGCGGCGCAACGATCAAAGCGGCGGATCGCCATGCTCCCTTCAATGAGCGCGGTAGAGGAAATGTCATCCTAGCGATGGCCTCTCTTCGATTGCGCTTACCGCCTACCGAACCTTGGTCACAATTTCCCTCTCGGGTAGACCGCGAGCATTGGCCAATCGATTGCGGCTGACCCTGTGTGTCACGCCACAACCGGACTGGGTCATTTTGGGGCGGAGAACGGACGTATATTTGGAGCCGAAAAACCTACAATTGGTCGCGAGAGAGTGCCCATCAGAGTATGGCTGTGCCGAAATTGGCACAAGACTTCGGGCACTTAAGAGAAGGCGCCTGGAAGGAGAAAGTATAGATATTTCAGATACTTAGATAATGGCGGAGCGGGCGAGATACAAACTTCGGTACGGTTGTTGAATTTCTGCCTTACTAAGATACTGATAAAATTGATAAAAATTGGCTGACAAATTCTCTGCTCACAGGCAGAGAATGGTTCATAGTCGACTGACTGCAGGGCGGATGATTACCGAGAAACGGCGGAGTTTCATTTGGCTGATTTACTTCTCTAATGAAGTGCAGAGCGGACATCTGATGCTTCCGCTCTGTGTCGCCCTCTGACCTTGAGCATCAGAGCTCGTACAGCGGCAGGGAAAGGCTCTCTGATGGGACCGGCACTAGGCGGGACGGGCGTGTCTCAGACTACCGCATGAACGAAATTGCCGACGTAGGATCGACAACCTCAACTCACTTTACGGCAGCTTCAGGTGAACAACGGCGTCTTCATGAAGCTTGGTAGGCCAGCAGCCAACCCCCTCTTGAAATTGTGTTGGAAGCCATTGCATCAGGGCTCCGGAATGGCTTTCGGATCAGGGCCGCTGCCAATGAAGGCGCGGAATTCTGAGATGAAGGCTTCTGTCAAGAGTGACGAAGGGCGCTGCTCGGATCGGATCGCTTCCAGCATGATGGGCGTTTCCGGAACGAAGGGCCGTACGACCACGTTCGGAAACATGCTGAACGAGGCTGAGTAAGGATCCACGATCGCAATTCCTGCTCCCGTGTTGACCATCGCCCAGGCATTGATGATCAGCCCGACCTCCATGGCGGGTTTGAAGTTGATGCGCGCCTCCGCGAAGATCCCGTTGATGATGGGCGCCAGTCCCTGGCTGCTTGTATAGCTGATCAAGGGATAGGGGGCGATATCACGAACGGATACTGCATCAAGCTCTACAAGCGGATGATCCTTAGGGATGATGCAGATCAGATTTTGGCTGACGATACTCTCGATTCTGATCCCTGGCAGTTCGGGAGTGAGAAAGCCGAAACCCAGATCGGCCGCTCCTGTCGAGACCAGTTCCATCACCTCTCGCCGCGAATGCATGTGGAACCTGATGCCAACGTCTTTGCGATTGGTCAGGAACGCACCCACGGCAGAAGGGAGAAGTGTCACACCGATCGCTGGAATGGCAACGATGTGGAGAGTGCCGCTCCGAGCCTCACGCAAACCTTCAATCGTTCTTTTGACGACATCGACCCGGTCGAAGACATGCTCGATCTGGGTAAAGAGAACCCGGGCTTCGGGTGTAGGTTCGAGCCTGCCTTTAACGCGCTTGAATAGACTGAACTTCAAGCGGTCTTCCGTATAGCGCAGCACCCCGGTGACCGAGGGTTGGGAGATGTTGAGCATCTTGGCCGCCCCGGTGACGGTGCCTGAGACCATGATTGCGTAGAAGACCTCCATCTGACGCAGATTCATGGTGTGGCGTGTCTCCGTTCCCTATCTAAGCTCGCATTCCTAGATTGGCGAAGTGAGCGTCATAAGAAAAGACCATATTTAAGCCACCTATGCTCAAGCTCTGCTTTATCGGTACACTTTATGGCGGCCTCACGCCAAGCTAAGGCCCCCTTGAGCGGCCTAGCGTGAGGCATGCTCTGGCATAGCCTCACGCTATTGGCGTGCGACATTTTCCAATTTGCCGCTCAAGGAGAAGCCCCTGAAGATCGGACCGGCTTGAAAGCCATATGCGTCCTCATCTCGGGAGTTCCACCGTTGAACATACGTGCCTCTGATAGCCTCGTGGCGCAAATGCAGGCCTGGCGGCATCATCTCCACACCATTCCCGAGACCGCTTTCGAGGAGCTGGAGACCTCGGCCTATGTGGCGGGTCTCCTGGAGGAATTCGGGATCGAGGTCAGCCAGGGCCTGGGTGGCACCGGAGTCGTGGGAACCCTCAAGAGAGGGCAGGGGCCGACCATCGGCCTTCGGGCGGAGCTCGATGCCCTGGACATCCAGGAGATTCGGGATCTGCCTTACCGGTCGCGCAAGCCCGGCAAAATGCATGCCTGCGGCCATGACGGGCATATGGCGATGCTGCTGGGAGCGGCTCGCTATCTCTCGGCCTCCGATAGCTTCCGCGGCACGGTGCGCTTCATCTTTCAGCCGGCGGAGGAGAACGAGGGCGGCGGGCGGCGCATGATCGAAGAGGGGCTGTTCGATCGATTCCCGGTGGATTCCGTTTTCGGCATGCACAACTGGCCCGGTCTCGAAGTGGGGCGGGTGGCCGTGCGCAGCGGGCCGATCATGGCCGCATCCGACATGTTCGAGATCGTGGTGACCGGCCAGGGCACCCATGCTGGCATGCCGCATATGGGCTCGGACGCCATCGTGGCGGCCTCCGCCATTGTCGGGGCCCTTCAGACCATTCCGAGCCGCTGCATCCATCCGGCCGACCCGAGCGTCGTCAGCGTCACCCAGATTCACGGTGGCCATACCTGGAACGTGGTGCCGGCCGAAGTGGTGCTGCGGGGAACCGTCCGCTCGTTCGATCCGGGCGTGCGCGATGCTATCGAGACTACGATGGCGCGGGTCGTGGCAGGCGTTGCGCAGACCCATGGCCTGTCCGCCCGCGTAGCCTATGACCGGCGCTATCCAGCCACCGTGAACGATCCGAAAGCCACGGAAATCGCCAGGAAGGTGGCCGCGACCGTCTTCGGTCCGACCCATATCGTCACGGACGAGCTGCCCTCCATGGGGGCGGAAGACTTCTCCTACATGCTTCAGAAAAGGCCCGGCTGCTTCGTCTGGCTCGGCGCCGGTCCGACCGCCGACGGGCATGTGCTCCACGGCGAGCGCTACGACTTCAACGACCGGCTTCTGCCCCTGGGCGCGGAGTTCTGGATGCGGCTCGTGGAGTCCGAGCTTCCTGCCGGGAAACCATAGGCTGAACTTATTGGAGCTTTCAAAACCAGTATTGGCCGATTGTTTGCGTCAGGCATCTAATTTCATGGCCAACACAGTCATCAGCAAGACAAGCGAAGGCATAAGCCGATGTATAGAACGAACACATTGAAGCAGCGCCTGCAGAACTCCGAAAAGGTCCTGGGCTGCTGGACGATGCTGGGAAATCCGCATGTGACGGAGATCCTTGCGCTGGCAGGTTTCGACTACCTTATTCTCGATCAGGAGCACGGCCTCGGCGACCCGACCTCCCTGTCCCTGCAGCTGCAGGCTGTGTCGGCCACAAGCGCCACGCCTATCGTGCGCGTGCCCTGGAACGATCATGTATATCTCAAGCGGGTGCTCGATGCCGGCGTCGAGGGCGTCATGATCCCGAGCGTGGAGACGGCTGAGGAGGCCCGCGCTGCGGTCGCGGCCTGCCGCTACCCGCCGCTCGGTCGCCGCGGCACTGCCGCCAGCACCGTTCGCGCCTCGAGCTACGGCATGGCGCCCGATTATGTGTCCACCTGCGCCGACAATCTGTTGATCGTGATCCAGATCGAGTCCGCCAAGGGCGTCGGGAACATCGATGAAATCTTGGCGGTGGAAGGGATCGACGTCATGTTCATTGGCCCCTACGACCTGTCCGCGACGGTCGGCCAGATGGGCAATTTGAAGCACCCGGAGGTGGCCGGCCTGATCGAGACCGCGGAAAGCAAGATCAAGAAAAGCGGCATCCCGATGGGCACCGTTCCGCATCCCGGCTGCACCTATAAGGATATGTTCGCGCGGGGCTACCAGTTCGTGAACGCCGGCAGCGACGTGGCCCGCCTGCGTGACGGGTCGCTGGCCGACGTCAAGGCCTTCCGCGAACTTTACCGCGAGACCAAACTCTCGGTCGCTTGAAGCGTGCACCGGAGCCGTGGTGCCGATAGGGTTGCGGCAGGGGGTACACCCCCTCCGTCAAGGGGGAATGAAGCCAAAGACTGAAAAAGATGCCGCCAGAAGGCACCGACGCTCGACAGAGGACCTCGAACGGTCACCCTTGAACGAAGATGGAGAGACCTAATGGCAAGCTACCCAGATTTGACTCGTCGTCATGTTCTCAGCGGCCTCGGAGGCCTCATGGCCGCCGCAGGCTTCGGCGGCACCGGCATGGCCTGGGCCCAAGCCGCCGGCGATACGCTGGTCATCGGCCAGACGGGAGACATCATGTCGCTTGATCCGGCCTACAGGCTGGATACCCTGACAGGGATCGTTCAGAAGCACCTCTATTCGTCGGTGATGACCCGGATGCCGGATATGAGCGTCGGCCCAGGCGTGGCCACGGCTGCGGAGCGCGTGTCGCCGACCAAGTGGCGCCTCCCGCTGCGGGAAGGCATGCAGTTCTCCAACGGCGAGCCCGTGAACGCGGAAGCTGTGAAATACACGATCGCGCGTCTCAATGCCGAAGAGACGAAGTCCCCCATCCGAAGCTTCTTCGTCAACCTGAAATCCGTCGAGGTGGAGTCGCCCTATGTGGTGACCATCGAGACCGATGCTCCCGACGCCCTCTTCCTGGCCCGTATGACGAACCTCCAGCTCGTCCCGCCGAAATACACCTCCGAAGTGGGCCTGAAGTTCAACGAGGCTCCCATCGGGTCGGGGCCCTATACCCTCGACCGCTGGCGGCGCAACGAGGAGGTCGTTCTGCTCGCGAACCCGAACTACCGCGGCGAGGTGAAGCCCAAGTACAAGCGCGTCGTCTTCCGCCCGGTGCCGGAAGAGATCGCCCGCATCTCCGCCGTCAAGACGGGCGCTGCGCATCTCGTCACCTCCCTTTCGCCCAACCAGGCGGCGAGCCTGTCCGGCTCCAAGGACGTGCAGGTCCTCAAGGTCGAGAGCAACCGCGTCATGGTGGTGCAGTTCAACCCCTTTGCGGAGCCTGCCAACAATCCGCTCTTCCGCCGCGCCGTGGGCCTCGCCATCAATCGCGACGAGCTGATCCGCGGCCTGATGAAGGGCTATGCGAGCCCGGTCAAGACCATCTACGCCTCATCGATTCAGGGCGTTCCGGCCGATGCCGAAGGCGATTTTCCGTACAATCCCACGGAGGCCAAGAAGATCATTGAGGATCTCGGCCTCAAGGGCAAGGAGATCGAGCTTGCCGGAGCCGCCGGACGCTACCCGCTCGACCGCGAAACCGCGCTCGCCGTCGGCGCACAGCTGCGGCGCGTCGGCCTCGACGTGAAGGTGCGCACGGAGGAATACGGGACCTTCGCGAGCAAGATCAAGTCGAACCAGGTCGCGCCCATCTTCATTCAGCCGCACGGCAATGTGTGGCTCGATCCCCTGCCGCAGATCATCGCGTTCTTCTACAGCAAGGGACATTGGTCGGGCTGGAAGGAGCCGGCCCTCGACGCCATGATCGACAAGGCCAACCAGGCGGACGGGCTGGAGCGCGTCGCGCTGGTGGGACAGCTGATCAAGAAGCTCAGGGACGATGCCTCCGCTGTTCCGCTCTTTGCGCACGAGGTCGTCTATGGCGCCTCTCCCTCGTTGAAGTGGCGGCCGCGTGCCGACGATCTCATCGTGGCCGAGGAGATCGGATGAGCCCGCTGACGGTCGATGAGGAGCGGGTGATCCGCCGGATCGAGCAAGGGGCGGATGCCTATATCGAGGATATCCGCCGCGCGGTCCGGCAGCCGAGCGTCAGCCACACCGGGGAAGGGATCCCCGAGATGGCCCGTTTCACGCAGGCCTGTTTGCAGGAACTCGGAGCAGAGGCCAGGCAGGTGCCCGGCAGCCACGCTCCCATCGTGGAAGGCGAACTCATCGCCGACCCGAAGGCGCCGACCCTGCTCCTGTACGACCTCTACGATGTCCAGCCCGCGGCGGGGCAGCCGGGCTGGACTGTCGATCCGTTCGCGGGCGAGATCATTGTCGATGGGCAGGGCAAAAGGCGGCTCGTCGGACGCGGAACGTTCAATTCCAAGGGACCGCTCTTCGGTACGCTCGCCGCCTTGAAGGCGTTTCGCGACGCGGGGGTCCCGTCTCCCGTCAATGTACGGTTCCTGATCGAAGGAGAGGAGGAGATCGGCAGCCCCTCTCTGCCCGGCTACATCGAGGCCAACCGAAAGGTCCTGTCCTGCTGCGATGCCGCGTTCATCCCGTATTTCGGAACGACCGGCGCAGGCAGCACGATCCTGCGCTTAGGGTTCAAGGGCCTGGTGCTCCTGGAGTTCAAGGTCACGGGAGGGGAATGGGGCGGTCCGATCGGGGGCGACCTTCACGCCTTGCACGGTGCTCTCGTGGCGAGCCCGGCCTGGCAGCTCGTTCAGGCTCTCGCTACCCTGACGGACCGTCAGGAAAGGCTCGTCGTCGATGGATTGGACGCGATGACGCCACGTCCGACGGAGCTCGAGACGGCGCTGATCGACGAGGTCTCCAAGGTTCACGACTTTGACGTCTACAGGGCGGAAACGCGTGCGCGCCGCCTGAAATCCGACGCCTCTCCTCGTGAGCGCCTGACGGACCTCATGTTCTCGTGCACGCTCAATATCGATGCGCTTGTGGCGGGGAAACTCGAAGACGGGCAGGGACCCGCAACGCTCATTCCCGCTACGGCCAGCGCCTTCGCGGACCTGCGGGTGCTGCCCGGAATGGATCCTGACGCCGTCGTGGGCCTGATCCGTGATCATTTGGAGAGGCGCGGCTTCGGGCATGTAGAGGTCTTGGTGCGGTCCGCCTACTCAGCTTCGAGCAGCTCCGCCGACGAGCCGGTGGTGCGTGCCCTGATCGATGCCTGCCGCGACCATGGCGCGGACCTGCGGGTCTATCCGCTCCATGCGGGGGCCGCGCCCATGTATCTGTTCTCGCAGGTTCTGGGGCTTCCGTATGCCTTCGGAGGTTTGGGACACGGAGCCGGGTCCCACGGGCCCAACGAATACATCATGGCCGATGACATCGTGCCTTTCATGAAATCCGTAGTCAGTTTTTTCTACCGCTTTGCCCGCTATCAGCGAGGACGACGATGTTGACCTATCTTCTCAGGAGAAGCCTCCTCGTCATTGTCACCATCACCGGCGTCATGACGATTCTGTTCGGGCTGCAGAAGCTCGCAGGCGACCCTACGATCTTTCTCCTGCCGCCCGAGGCGACGGAAGCGGACCGCCTGAACCTTCTGCGGCAGCTGGGCCTCGACCGGTCCCTCATCGTTCAGTACCTCTCCTTCCTCTGGAATTCGGCGACAGGCGATCTGGGTCTGTCCTGGAAGTATAACCAGCCCGCGCTGCCGATCGTTCTCGAAGCATTTCCGGCGACGATCCTTCTCGCGACTTCCGCCCTGACCTTCAGCATCCTCACGGCCGTTCCACTCGGCATTCTCGCGGCGCTGAAGCGGGACACATGGGTGGACACGTTCGCCAGCGGCCTTGCGGTGATAGGGCAGGCGATGCCGGTCTATTGGTCGGGCCTTCTGTTCATCCTGCTCTTCAGCACGACCCTGCGCTGGCTTCCGTCCATGGGTGGGGAAGGTTGGGTCGCCTTGATCCTGCCGGCGGTAACCTTGGGCCTCAACACCATGGCCCGCATCATGCGCATCACCCGTTCCTCCATGCTCGACGTGCTGGGGCAGGATTATGTGAGGACCGTGCGGGCCAAGGGCATTCCCGAATACGCGATCCTGTTCAAGCACGGCCTTCGCAACGCCGCGGTGCCCATCGTGGCGCTCATCGGCCTGCAGTTGGGCGGCCTTCTCGGCGGCGCTGTTCTCATCGAGACCGTGTTCTCGTGGCCCGGCATCGGGCGCCTCGCGGTCAATGCAGTCTATTCTCGTGACTTCCCGCTCGTTCAATCCGTGGCGCTCATGGTGACGGTCACGTTCTCCCTCGTGAACATGGCCGTGGACGTGCTCTGCGCGACCCTCAATCCTCAGATCCGTCTCAACTAGAGAGAAGCGTCATGGCGAAAAAAGGCATCCTGGGCTTAGGCATTCTCTTCATCGTAGTTGTTGCGGCCATCCTGGCCCCATGGATTTCTCCGTTCGATCCCAATGAGCAGGACATCATCAACAGTCTCGCGGCGCCTCTGGCCGAGGGTAGCGAAGGCGGCATTCATCTCCTGGGCACGGACCGGCTGGGGCAGGATGTCATGAGCCGCATCATCTACGGCACGCGGGTGTCCCTGACGGTCGCCTTCGGGGCCGTCGGCGTCTCGGCATTGATCGGTATTCCTCTCGGGCTTGCCGCGGGCTTCATGGGGCGTTCGATCGAGTCGCTGGTTCTCGTCGCGGCCGACATCGTTTTGTCGATTCCCTTCATCCTTCTGGCCCTCGTGCTCATGAGCGTGCTGGGCGCGAGCTTGACCAATCTTATCATCGCGTTTGCGGTCGTGCGCTGGGCGCAGTTCGCGCGCATTACCTATTCGCTATCCCTGGAACTTCGGGAGAAGGAGTACGTCCTGTCCTGCAAGGCCGCCGGGATCTCGCTTCCCCGCACTCTCGCCGTCCATGTGCTGCCCAACATGGTGGGGCCGCTCATGGTGATTGCCACCCTGGAGCTGGCCTATGCGATCCTGATGGAATCCGGCCTGTCGTTCCTGGGGCTCGGCGCGCCCCCCGAGACACCGTCCTGGGGCGGCATGCTGCAGGAAGGGCGTAACGAACTCGACACCGCCTGGTGGCTCACGGCCGCGCCCGGAATGGCCATCATGGTCACCGCCATCGGATACAACTTTGTCGGTGACTGGCTCCGGGATCGTCTCGATCCTCGCCTGCAGGGGGTGTTGCGATGAATGTCCCGGTCTTCCAGATGCGCAATGTCAGCATCGACATCGGCAGCCACAAGACATCCGCGCGGCGGATCGCCTACGGAGTCGATATCGAGCTTCACCGCGGCAGGACTCTGGCCCTGGTGGGCGAGAGTGGATGCGGCAAGTCCGTGACGGCCTTGTCCGCCATGAACCTGCTTTCCTCGCCTCTCAGGATCAGCGAGGGCTCCATTCTGCTCGATATGGAAGGCGAGACCCGGGACATCGCGCAGCTCGATCCGTCCGGCGCACAGATGCGGCAGATCCGGGGACGGCGGATTGGCATGATCTTTCAAGATCCCATGACGGCCCTCGATCCCGTCTATACCGTTGGGAATCAGATTGCCGAAAGCCTGTCCCATCACCTGGGCCTGTCCCACAAGGCTGCCTGGGCCAAAGCCGTCGATCTTTTGAGACTCGTCGGCATCCCGGCACCCGAGCAGCGGGCCAGAAGTTATCCGTTCGAGCTTTCGGGCGGCATGCGCCAGCGCGTTATGATAGCCATTGCGATCGCGTGTTCCCCGAGCGTATTGATCGCGGACGAGCCCACCACGGCTCTCGACGTCACCGTTCAGGCGCAGATTCTGGAACTGTTGCGGGAGCTTGGCGAACAGCTCGGAATGGCGACCCTTCTCATCACGCACGACCTCGGCGTCGTGGCTGAGAATGCAGACGAGGTGATCGTCATGTATCGCGGCCATGTGGTCGAAAAGGCGGGCATCGACGCCCTGTTCGACAATCCGGCGCATCCCTACACCCAGGGGCTCATGGCATCGCTGCCGCCCGCCAGCGGCGAGCGCGTCGAGCTCACGCCGATCCCAGGCCAGGTTCCGTCTATCATGGAAGTCATCGTCGGCTGCCCCTTCACTGACCGATGCCCTCATGCGATGCAGAAATGCAGCGAGCTGATGCCCGCTCTCACGGCGATCTCGCCGGAGCAGGCGGTGGCCTGCTGGCTCTACCCCGCCGTCGTGGAGGCCCAGGCATGAGCGATCGTCTGCGTATCGAAAATCTTGAAGTCCATTATCCGGTCCGCAAGGGCGTCTTCCGCCGCGTCGTCGGTGCCGTGCGGGCGGTGGACGGCGTCAGCCTCTCGATCCCGACCGGTGCAACCTTCGGGCTCGTCGGTGAGAGCGGCTGCGGCAAGAGCTCTCTCGCCCGCGCCATCCTTCAACTGCAGAAACCCACTGGCGGGAGCATCCTGTTCAAGGCGGAAGGGAAGGAGGACGCAGTCACGGACCTGACGGCCTTGAGCCCGCGCAAGCTGCGCGCCCTGCGGCGCGAGATGCAGATCGTCTTCCAGGATCCATACTCTGCCATCAACCCACGCCTGCGGGTCAAGACGATCCTGAACGAGCCCCTTCGAGCCATGGAGAGCTTAAGCGCTACCGAGCGAAGCGACCGGATCGCGCAGAGTCTCAGGGCCGTCGGCCTCACCGAAGCGGCCCTTGAACGCTTTCCGCACCAGTTCTCCGGCGGTCAGCGTCAGCGTATCGCCATTGCCAGGGCGCTGCTGTCTCGTCCGAACTTCATCGTTCTCGACGAGCCGGTCTCGGCCCTTGACGTATCCGTCCGCGCTCAGATCCTCAATCTCCTTATCCAGCTGCAGCGCCAGCTCGGATTGACCTACCTGTTCGTCTCGCACGATCTGTCCGTTGTGCGGTATCTGTGCGATCAAGTCGCGGTCATGTATCTCGGGCGCATCGTGGAGAGCGGGCCGACTGAGAGGATCTTCTCGAACCCGCTCCATCCCTACACCAAGCTTCTCCTGGCCGCCGTGCCGATGCCTAGGCCGAGACGCGGCCGCAAGGCCGTGAAGCTTCAGGGCGATCCGCCAAGCCCCATGAACATTCCTTCCGGTTGCCCGTTCCATACCCGTTGCCTTTATGCGACCGAGATGTGCCGGACGACCAAGCCGCTCCTGCGCGATCTCGAAGCCTTGCATGGAGTTGCCTGTCATTACGCGGAGAGCCTGGCGCAGCCCCGGCATGGCGGATCCATCACGGCGAATGCGCAAATCATGACGATGAGCCACGCATCGTTTTAGCGGCTTTCGTCAAGCTTCAAGCATCGAGGCGGACGAGATTTTCAAACAGTCCCGCCCTGCATCCGGTTGCGCACGGCAATCCTCACGATTCCCATGAAAGATTTGGCGTATGCGCAGATTGTTGGAAGCTGTGCAGTCATGGAGCATGGCATGGAAACGAACTCCGCCCCGGCAGAGTATAGCGTCGGCCTATAGCTCATCGAAATGTTTCAATCTTTCCACGATTCAGGCCCCGCGTAAGATAACCGGAGATCAGGATATCGGGCCATTCCGGCAGCGTTGCCGAGCATCGATGATGTTCAAGCAGCTCGCCAGATCCGAAGCCTGAAGGATGGCGCATGACATGCGTCCTCAACCTCAATCGGTTCGCCTTTGGGAGAGACGTGATGAGACATTCGAAATCGCTTCGTTGTTTGATAGGAGCCTGTGCCCTAGCTCTGGGCTCCGCCGTTCTGGGGCCGGTGCAGGCGCAAGATGCCGGAAAGAGCATCCTCGACACCGTCACGCCCGGTCAGCTCACGGTCCTTTTCAACCCGGCCTCGCCACCCACCTCCTTCATCAAGGACGGGAAGGCGACAGGCATGGCCGTCGAGATCGTGGAGGAGATCGCCAAGCGTCTCAACCTCAAGACGGAGTTCCGCGCTCATGCCGATCTCGCGGGTGCGCTGCCGGCCGTATCCAACCGCCAATACGATCTTGCCGCCATGGGGCTGATGAGAACGCCGGAGCGTGAGGCCGTGGTCGATTTCTCGGGCTCCTGGTACTACGGCTGGTTCCCGTTGGTGGTGGACAAGAGCTCCGGCCTGAACGGCTACAAGAATCTTGCCGGAAAGGTCGTGGGCATCAACAAGGGAAGCATTCAGGAACGCTACATGGTGGACAACCACCCTGAGATCAAACTGATGGCTTTCCCGAACGATACAGCCGCCGTTGCCGCGCTCAATGCCGGGAAGGTGGATGGCGTTCTGACCGCCAGCGCTCTGCTTGAGGAAACCCTGAAGCGCTTTCCGCATCTCACGGTCGTCGCCCGCACGCCCACTCCGTATCCGAATGCCTTCCCGGTTCGCAAAGGCAACGATTCCCTGCGCAAGGCCTTGGACGACGGATTGCGCGAACTCGTCAGGGACGGAACCTACGTCAAGATCTTCGACAAATGGCACGCGGGCAATGCGCTGCCCGAGCCCATGTACAAGGACTATCCGGGTCTCGATGCGCAGCGCGCTCCCGGCATTCTGGCGCCCCCCTCATAGCCCTCGCTTCCCGCGAATAGCGGGACGGCTCATCTCCGCCAGTCTTCACTGCCGACGCAACGCCAACGACATCAACCGTGAGTGACAGCCATGTCCGAACTCCAAGTGAATATGACCCTGCGCGCCTACGATCATCTGGTGCCGCTGTTCCTCGGCGATGTTCCGACGCCGGGTTTGAAGCTGAACCTGGATCATCGCGTGCCCATGGTCAGCACTCTTTCGGAAAACCTGGCGGCCGCAGAAGTGTCGTTCAACCGCTATGTTTTGGCCGCCGCCAAGGGCGACGACAGCATCATCGGACTTCCCGCCTTCATCCTTCGCGGCTTCCGACATCGGAACTACATCGTCCGCCGCGACAGTCCGCTGGAAAACCTAAGCGACTTGCGCGGCGCTCGCGTCGGCACCAATTCCTGGAGCGATACCGGAACCATGTGGGCGCGCGCCGCAATGCGGGATGCCGGTGTCGCGGTGACGGACGTGAACTGGGTCATCGGCGATCTCGACGAGGCGAATCCTCTGAAGCCGCCGACACACATGGACGTGGATCCGCCGCAGGGAACGCAGTTCCTGCGCTCTGGCCAGACACTCATGGGCAGCTTGCGCGACGGCGGCATTGATGCGCTCACCACGGCTTTCATGCCCGATTCCGTCTTCGAGCCGCATGGCGAGTTCCGTCGTCTCGTGCGGAATTTCCGCGAGGTGGAACGGGAATTCCATCAGCGCACGGGTGTGTATCCCGGCTTTCATATCGTGGCCGTCCGGCGCGATTTCGCCGAGGCGCATCCGCAGGCGGTCATGACCCTTTACGATGCCTTGCGCAAATCCTGGAGCATCTGGTGGACGAAGGCGAAGAAGTTCGCCGAAAGCTCGCCCTGGGCCATGGAAGAGATCGAGACGCAGGTGCGGGATTTCGCGGGCGATATCCCTCCCTTCGGCACGGAATCGGACGCGCACAAGCGCATGCTGGCGATGATCTGCCATGAGCAGTTCGCCCAAGGTTTGATCCCAACCGCGGCACGGCCGGAAGAGCTTTTCGCTGGGTTCGATTCCATCAAGGCCAAGGTCTCGGGGTAAGCCAGCAACGAGTATCAGGGAGAGACCATCATGCCGGACGGTTTGCAGAGACTGTGGCGCACGTTCTTCGACATCGACCAGATTCTCGACATCCTTCCCGAAATGCTCATGGTCGGCGTTCCCAACACGCTTCTCCTGGCTTTCGTGGCTGTCGTGATTGGCACGATCATCGGCCTCGTCGTGGCGATGATGCTGATCAGCCGAAATGCCGCCCTACGGATGCCCGCCCGCACCTTCGTGGACGTGTTCCGAGGCCTGCCCGTGATCCTGACCATCTACCTGATCGGGCAAGGACTTCCCATCGCAGGCATTCGCATCTTCGGGCAAAGCAGCTATGCCTACGCGGCCTTTGCCCTCGGGCTGATCGAGGGCGCCTATATCAGCGAAATATTCCGGAGCGGAATTCAAAGCGTCGAGCGCGGCCAGATGGAAGCATCGCGCTCCCTCGGCATGTCCTATTTCGAGACCATGCGATGGGTCATCGTGCCTCAGGGAATCCGGCGCGTGCTGCCGGCTTTGACGGGGCAGTTCATCCATATCATCAAGGGCTCTTCGCTGGTCTATCTCCTCGGGCTTCTGCCGGATCAGCGTGAGATCTTCAGCATCGCATCCGATGCCTCGCACATCTCCGGAACGCTCTCGCCCATGGTGGCGGCCGGGATCGTCTACCTGTGCCTGACCATTCCTTTGACCTATGCGGTGAATGCCTTCGACAGGCGGTTGCGCGACGGCGCACGCCGTCCGATCGAACCGGCATCGCTCCAGCCGCAACAGGCTTAGAGCCCTATCGCGTTTTCTTCACGCGAACCGGTATTCACTTCGCTCAAAAACGTTTTAGCGGCAGGAGGCTCATCATGGTTTCATCTCAGCAGCGGGCAGGGATCCGAGCCGAGGGCGTCAGCAAGGCCTTCGACGGGCACCTCGTTCTCCACGCCGTCAATCTCGCCGTGGAGCCCGGCTCGACGACCTGCGTCATCGGTCCCTCGGGCTCGGGGAAGTCCACGTTCTTAAGATGCCTCAACCGGCTGGAGGAGCCCACGTCCGGGCGCATCTTCATCGGCAGCGAAGAGATCACCAAGGCGGATACGAATATCGACGTCGTTCGCTCGCGGGTCGGCATGGTGTTCCAGAACTTCAACCTCTTTCCGCACATGACCGTTTTGCGCAACATCACTCTCGCGCTGACGCGGGTGCGGAAGATGTCGCAGGACGAGGCGACCGTCGTCGCCGAGGCGCAATTGGACGAGGTTGGTCTGCGCGCCTTCAAGGACCGCCGGCCGTCGCAGCTCTCCGGTGGGCAGCAACAAAGGGTGGCCATTGCGCGGGCTCTCGCGATGCAGCCCGACGTGATGCTCTTCGACGAAGCCACCTCCGCGCTCGATCCCGAATTGGTGAAGGGCATTCTGGAGATCATGAAACGGCTCGCGGCATCCGGAATGACCATGGTGGTGGTCACGCACGAGTTGCGCTTCGCCCGCGAGGCCGCCAACCAGGTAGCCTTTCTCGACAAAGGAAGGCTCGTGGAATGCGGCCCACCGGAAGAGCTCTTCCACGCGCCGTCCTCGCCGCGTCTCAAGGAGTTTCTTTCCCAGATGCTCTAGAAAGTGGGCGGGCAGGTCGGTCAGCCTGTAAAAGACGCGCTTTCAACCCGTCCTCTGTTTTAGGGAGAGTTCCCTTGCCTCACATTACCATCATCGGTGCCGGCATCGCCGGCGTGACCACCGCATATTCTCTGCTGGAGCGTGGCTATGACGTCACCGTGCTCGAACGTCACCGCTATCCTGCCATGGAAACGTCGTTTGCCAACGGAGGTCAGCTTTCCGCCAGCAATGCGGAAGTCTGGAACCATCGCTCGACGATCCTGAAAGGATTGCGGTGGATGATTCAGAAAGATGCGCCGCTGCTGCTGAAGCCGGCCTTCAGCTGGCACAAATATTCATGGATCGCGGAGTTCATCGGTCAGATTCCGCATTACCGCGCCAATACGGTGAAGACGGTCCGTCTGGCCGTCGAGGCACGCCGACGCCTGTTCGCCATCGCCGAGCGGGAGCGCATCGACTTCGATCATGTGAGACGCGGCATCCTGCACGTCTACCGCAGCAAGGCGGAGTTCGACCATGCTGCATCCGTCAATGAACTCTTGCGTGAAGGCGGTCTAGACCGTCGTGCCGTAACGCCCGAGGAAATCGCAACCTTGGAGCCTGCCTTGCACGGCTCGTTCTACGGAGGCTTCTATACGCCTTCGGATTCCACTGGCGACATTCACAAGTTCACAATGGGCTTGGCCGCGGCCTGCACCCGGAAGGGAGCGCGTTTCATCTACGATGCGGCGGTCGAGCGGATTGTCCACGGGCCGGACGGAATCACAGTCACCTGGGGCGCGGCCTCGATGGGGAACGAAACTCTCTTGACGGATGCCGTCGTTGTCTGCGCGGGAACGGCGAGCCGCGAGATTGCCGCCAGTTTAGGCGACCGGGTAAACGTCTATCCCGTCAAGGGCTACTCGATCACGGTCCATCTTGACGATGTTCAGAGCCGGGACAGCACGCCCTGGATGAGCCTTCTCGACGACAAGGCCAAGATCGTCACCAGCCGCCTGGGCATCGACCGCTTCCGTGTCGCGGGCACGGCGGAGTTCAATGGGTTCAACAGGGATGTTCGGACCGACCGCGTCCAGCCACTCGTCTCTTGGGTCCGGCAACTCTTCCCGGGCATCGCAACATCGAGAATCGTGCCGTGGGCTGGCTTGCGGCCGATGATGCCCAACATGATGCCCTGTGTGAGAGCAGGACAACGGCCGAATATCTTCTACAATACAGGCCACGGCCATCTCGGATGGACCTTGTCGGCAGCGACCTCCGAGATCGTGGCCGATATGGTTCATCAGAGCTTATCATCCAGTCAAATGAACGCTGCCGCCTAAGTTCGTGCACAATATGCTTCCGCTTGAAGCCTGCCGATAACCATGGGCTGTTGCTGAAAGGTGAGTGTCCTGGATGCTCCGTGACCCGAGTAGGAGGTTACTTATCGAGTAAGTGTCTTCATACCACTCGAAGCAGGACGCTCGCCAGCCTAGTAAGGTCAGCAAGTGGCGCATGCCGGATACTGACCCAAGTTCCGCTTTCGCGTGGAATGCAGTTATTGATCCGATCAATCAGACGCGCAGCTGCCTGTTACACCACAACCGGACTGCGTGGTTTTAAGGCGGAGAAAGGTGGCAAAGTTGGAGCCCGGAATGCCTTACTCGACTCTGAAGTAAGGGCGCCTCAGAGAATAACTGTCCTGAAATTGTCTAAAGAATACCGCGACTTGCGAGTACTTGCCCCGAAGAAAAATACACTGCAATTTCAGAGACTTAGATAATGGCGGAGCGAGGGCGACATAAACTCGTAGTACGGTTGGGTTCCTAGACTCCTATAAGTCATTGAAAAATAAAGATAAATTTTGTTAGATTTCTCCCGGGTGCGGCTGATGAGACAGGTTCGCACCAAGAGGGGCGCCTAGCAGAGAGCCCCCACTGGCACCCTTCGGGGATGCTGTCCGATCTCCTGCTAAGCAAAAGCACAAATCTCTGCCGTTACAAATCATCAGTTTCGTCCTTCAAAAAGAACGGCCTGTGGGTTGTCTGTATAGAAAGTTAGGCTGGCAAATGGGGCAAGCCTATAAAATTGAGAGAAAACAGGGCTTTCTCATTTTTCCAGAAGACGGAAGCGCATTGTTTTCCGAATTTTCGTTCTAAAAAAAGAACATTTCAGTTGACTCGGCCGATTATCCGGGACACTCTGTAACAGTTCCCAATCTGCTCCTGCAGATTGGGAACCGCGGTGATTTGAAGTGCACAGCTTGCGCCGCGTCATCAAACGCTAAAGCGTCACGGGGCGTGCCAACGCTTCGTGACTTGCAGTCAAAGGATTGCTGGTCATGATCGATATTCTGCCAAATCCGGCTCCTCTCCGCCCGATGCGCCGAATGCGCATCCGCCATGAGTGTTGTCTCTTCTGAACGAGGAGATCCTTTCCCGACAACACCGTCGTACAACGCCGGCCCTCTGCCGGCGGCAGGAGAGCTTTGCCATGCCGACCGCTCACATCATCGAAATCGAGGAAATCGCCGCTGGCGTCATCGTCGCTACCCAAGGCGGCTTTCGCTTCTTCGCGGCTGAGGCTGCCTTCCAGTCCCTGGACCGGGAAGTATTCCGCAGCATCGCCCACGCCAATCGCGCTGTGCGCGACACGCTCAGCAAGCAGCCTTCCGCTTATCCCTCCAAGAAAGGTCTATCCTGATGTCTTCTTTCCAACGCTCCGGCAAGAGGGGCTTGCGGACGGCGCTTGCCGTCGTCGCAACCCTGGGCTCGTTCGGAACCGCGTTGGCCGCCAAGGATCAATTGGTCATCGGCGCCACGCAGTATCCCTCGAACCTCAACCCCAATCACGAGGCCATCACCTCGAAGGATTACGTGCTGGGCTTCGTTTATCGCCAGTCGACGGCGTTCAACGGCGAGGGCAAGAATGTCTGCCTTCTCTGCACCGAGTACCCGACCATTGAGAACGGTCTCGCCAAGATCGAGACCCGCGATGACGGCTCAAAGGGCATTGCCATCACGTTCAAGATTCATCCCAAGGCCACCTGGGGCGATGGCGTTCCAGTGACGGCGAAGGATGTGCTCTTCACGTGGAATCTCGGACGTCAGAAGGAGGCAGGATTCTTAAGCCTCGATGCTTATGACCGTTACGAGAAGATCGACGTGGTCGACGACAAGACTGTCATTCTGCACACCAAGACGGTTCGCAGCGACTACAACGAACTCGGCCGCTTCCGCATCCTGCCGGAGCATATCGAAGGCCCCATCGTCAAAAGCGTCGGCGTTGCCGAATATCCGAAGAATACGGCCTATAATCGCGCTTCGACGACACCCGGGCTCTACAATGGCCCTTACCTGATCAAGGAAATCCAGTCGGGTGCGAATATCGTGCTTGAGCCCAACCCGCATTGGTTCGGCAAGACGCCGCACTTCAAGCGAATCGTCATTCGCACCATCGAGAACTCGGCGGCGTTGCAGGCGAACGTGCTATCGGGAGATGTGGATTTCGCGCCGGGCGATGGCGTGGGTCTGACCACCGATCAGGTGCTGGAACTCGAAAAAACTCACAAAGCCAAGTTCGAATTCATCTACAAGCCGAGCTACACCTACGAGCATATCGACCTTCAGAAGAACAACCCCATTCTGCAGGACAAGCGCGTCCGCCAGGCTCTGCTCCATGCGATCAACCGCAAGGCGCTGACCGACAAGCTCTTCGATGGCCGTGAGCCCGTGGCGGACTCGTTCCTCGCACCGATCAGCCCCTTATATGACAACAGCGTCACCAAATTCGCCTATGATGCGAAGAAGGCAGCGGCGCTTCTCGAAGAGGCGGGCTGGAAAGTCGGGCCCGACAAGGTCAGGGTCAATGCGCAGGGCCAGCGCCTGTCGCTGGATTTCGGCACGACGGCCGGCAACAAGGTGCGCGAACTCGTGCAGCAGGTTCTGCAGAGCCAGTGGCGTGAGATCGGCGTCGAGGTCGTGATCAAGAACGAGCCGGCACGCACGTTCTTCGGCGAGACGGCACGCAAGCGCACCTATAGTGGCCTTGCCCTTTATGCCTGGACCAGCGATCCGGATGAGCCGCCGGTGCGCAACCTTCACACTTCGGCCATTCCTGTCGACGGCAACAACTGGGCCGGCAACAACATCGCCGCGTTCTCCAATCCGAAATTCGATGCGGCCCTGGACAAGCTCCTCGTCGAACTCGACCCCGCAGCCCGCAAGCCGCTCTGGGCCGAGCTGCAGCGGATCTATGTGGAAGAGCTGCCCGTCCTCCCGCTCTTCTTCCGCGTTCAGCCTCTCGCAATTCCGAAATGGCTGAAGGGCGTCGAGCCGACCGGCAGCGGTGTGAGCACGCATTGGGCTGAAACCTGGCATGCAATCTGATCGCCTTAAAAATGAGCCTGGACGTCATGCGTCCAGGCTCACTTCGCCACTCGCTCTCGAAGTCGACGGCTTGTCCGTCGACTTTCCGTATCATAAAGGCACAAGGCGTGTCGTCGATGGCCTGACCTATGCGATCGCGCGCGGGCAAACGCTCGGCGTCGTCGGTGAAAGCGGCTGCGGCAAATCCATGACGGCGCTGGCGCTCATGGGGCTCGTTCCGAAATCGGGACGCGTTTCGGGACGCATCGGCCTCAACGGTCAGGACCTGTCTGCGCTCGCTGCGAATGAATGGCCGGAAATTCGCGGCAAGCGCATTGCGATGGTGTTCCAGGAGCCTATGACGGCGCTCAACCCCGCCATGCGGGTTGGCGATCAGATCGCGGAAGTGCTGCATCTTCACGAGGGTCTGGGCTGGAAAGAGGCGCGTGAGCGTGCGGTCGAGGAATTGCGCCTCGTGGGCATTCCGTCTCCAGCCGAGCGCGCCGCCGCTTATCCGCATCAGTTGTCCGGTGGCATGCGCCAGCGTGTCGTGATCGCGATGGCTTTGGCCTGCCGTCCTGATGTTCTGATCGCGGATGAGCCGACGACGGCGCTTGATGTGACGATCCAGGCGCAGATCCTCGAACTCATGCAGCGCCTGCAGGGCGAGATTGGCATGGCGGTGCAGTTCATTAGTCACAACCTTGCTGTGGTGTCGGAAATCGCGGACGACGTCATCGTCATGTACGCAGGACAGGTCGTGGAGCACGCGAGCGCTGATGCGCTCTTTTCCGATCCACTTCATCCCTACACGCAAGGTCTGATCGCAACCCTGCCGAAGATCGGCGACCGGCAGAATGAGCTGCCGGTCATTCCCGGCATGGTTCCGCGCCTCGACGGCAATCTCAAGGGATGCCGCTTTGCCGGGCGCTGCCCAAAGGCGGATTCGGAATGCTATGCCCTCGTGCCCGCCTTGCTCGCGGTCAGACCCGGGCATGAAGTCGCCTGCCATAAGGTTCGTCCATGACCATTCTTCTTTCCGTCAAGGGATTGACGATCAGCTTTCCCGTAGGCGGCGTGCAGCTTCTGCCAAAGCGCCGTCGCGTCATTCAGGCCGTGCAGGAAGTGAGTTTCGATATTGCTCCCGGCGAGACTTTGGCGCTCGTGGGTGAGAGCGGTTGCGGCAAGACTACGGCGGGCCGCGCCATTGCCGGGCTTTATAAAGCGCCAAAGGGCGTGGTCTCCTTTCAAGGCCGGGACATCTTCGATCTGCCGCGCGCCAGCCGCAAACCTGTGCGCCGCGCGATCCAAATGGTGTTCCAGGATCCCTTCTCCTCCCTCGATCCGCGCATGACAGTCTCCGAGATCTTAAGCGAGCCCTTGAAGATCAATCGTATGGGAGATGCCCGTGAGATCCGTGCCAGGGTGCAGGATCTGATCGGGCAGGTCGGCTTGCCGGCGGATGCGCTCAATCGCTATCCGCATGAATTCTCCGGCGGACAGCGCCAGCGCATCGCGATTGCGCGCGCTCTCGCGCCGGAGCCGCAGCTCGTCGTTGCCGACGAGCCGTTATCCGCGCTCGATGTTTCGGTGCAGAGCCAGGTGCTCAACCTGCTGGGAAGTCTTAAGCGCGAGCGCGGTCTGAGCTATCTCTTCATCAGCCACGATCTCGCCGCCGTCCATCACATCGCCGATCGCGTCGCGGTGATGTATCTCGGCCGTCTCGTGGAAATCGCCGGGCGCGATGCGCTTTTCGCCAATCCCCGGCATCCCTATACGCAGGGACTTCTGGCCGCCGTGCCGCGTATCGGCCAGGGACGCCGGAGGCGAACCCTGATCGCCGGCGATCTTCCGAGCCCTCTCGCCGTGCCGTCGGGCTGCGCTTTCCATCCCCGCTGCCCGCTGGCCCAAGATATCTGCCGCCGCGAGCGTCCGGAACTCAAGGCACATCGTGATGCCGCTCATCTCACGGCCTGTCACTTTGTGGAGATGGTCGAATGACCGTCTTTCTCCTGCGCCGCGTTTTTGGCATGGCGGTCGTTCTGCTCGTTATGTCCTTCGTCGTCTATGGCCTCATCGGCTTGATGCCGGGCGATCCCATCGATCTTATGGTCATGTCTAACCCCGGCATGACGGTGGCCGATGCGGATCGATTGCGCGCGCTGCACGGCCTCGATCAACCGCTTATCGCCCGCTATTGGCGCTGGCTGATTGCGGCCTTGAGCGGCGATTTCGGCTTCTCTCGTGTCTATGCCCGGCCCGTGCTCGACATTATCGGACCGGCGCTCTGGCAGACGACAAAACTCGTCGCGCTCACGCTCGTGATCAGCAGCCTTCTCGCCATCGCTCTCGGCATCCGCTCCGCCATCAGGCCGGGCGGAAGGTTCGATACGCTCATCAGCTTCGTGAGTTTTGCCGGCATCTCCATCCCGTCCTTCTGGCTTGCCCTGATTCTCATTCTGACCTTCGCGGTTGGACTCGGCTGGCTACCCGCCAGCGGAATGGGGCAGCCCGGTGAGGAGAGTTTTTGGAACGGCGCCCGCTATCTCATCCTTCCTGTAGCGACCCTCGTCATCGCCAATCTGGGTGGCGTGACTCGCTATGCGCGCTCGTCCATGATCGAGACTCTGCGTATGGATTTCATCCGCACCGCCCGTGCCAAGGGCGCGCGCGAGCTGCGCGTTGTCCTGCGACATGCCTTCCCCAACGCGCTGACCTCTGTGATCACCGTAATAGGCGTGAATTTTGGCACGCTTTTTTCGGGCGCGCTGATCACCGAGACCATGTTCGCGCAGCGTGGCTTGGGCAAGACGATCTACGACGCGATCCTGGGTAACGATTTCAACCTCGCCCTCGTCGCTCTTCTCTTTGCAACTTTTGCAACCCTGATCGGCAATCTTCTCGCCGACCTTGCCTATGCTTGGCTTGATCCAAGGATCTCCATGACATGAGTATCGACGCAATGATCTTGCATGCCTCGCCCTGGCAAAGACGTTGGGCGCGGTTCAGGCGCAACAGGACGGCGCTTGCCGGTCTCTATGTCCTAATGGGCTTGATCGTATTCTCTCTGGCCGCTTCCCCGCTTGAAGCCTTTTTAGGCATCGACGCCAACAATGCGGATCTTCTCTCCCGCTTTGACCCGTCTTCCGCGACGAACTGGCTGGGGCACGACGAGTTGGGACGCGATGTTCTCATCCGGCTCATGTATGGCGGGCAGGTGTCTCTGGCGGTCGGTTTTGCCGCGACATTGCTCGGCGCAATAATCGGCATAGCCATTGGCCTCACCGCCGGCTATTTCGGCGGGCGCATCGATGGGCTGCTGATGCGGTTCACCGACGGCATTATCGCGCTTCCGCTCCTGCCACTTCTCATCGTGCTGGCCGCCATCGACCTGACGAAGCTCGGGTTCTCCGCCGATTTCACGCGCTCGGGCGCGGCGAGCTTTTATCGGATCGTCCTGATCATTGCCCTGATCGACTGGACCCGCATCGCTCGCCTCGTACGCGCCTCCACGCTCAGCATCCGCGAGCGGGAATTCGTGCTGGCCGCCCGCGTCTCGGGAGCAGGCACGCTCCGCATTCTATTGCGCAGCGTGTTGCCCAACGTGATCGCGCCGATCATAGTCGCATGCAGCCAGGTGCTCGGCAGCGTCATTCTCTTCGAGGCCGTCCTGAGCTTTTTAGGTTTCGGCATCGTTCCGCCGACGCCGAGCTGGGGCAACATGCTCAATAACGCGCAGGAGCTTGTCGCGACCGCGCCGATGCTCGCGATCTATCCCGGCCTTCTCATCTTCATCACCGTTATCGCCGTGAACTTCATCGGCGATGGCCTTCAGGACGCTTTCGATCCGCGAGCAGAGTAAATGGCAGACGAACTCCTTAGAATGCAGCCGGAGACCCTCGACGAGGCGCTCTTTCCGTCCGTCGAGCCCTTCGACAGCGGCTATCTGGAAGTGGGCGAGGGACACCGAATCTATTACGAGCAATCCGGTAATCCCGAAGGCATCCCGCTCGTTCATCTCCATGGCGGGCCAGGTGCGGGCTTTCGTCCGATCAACCGGCGCTATTTCGATCCTGCCGTTTGGCGCATCGTTCTCTTCGATCAGCGCGGCTGCGGACGCTCCGAGCCTTATGCGGAACTTCAAGCCAACACGACGCAGCATCTCGTGTCCGATATCGAAAAGCTCCGCCTTCATCTCGGCGTCGGTCCTTGGGCCGTGAGCGGGGGCTCCTGGGGTAGCTTTCTCGCTCTCGCCTATGCGCAAGCCTATCCTGATGCCGTTCTAGGGCTGCTGCTGCGGGGTATCGCGCTTGGCCGAAAATTCGAGTTCGACTGGTGGTGGCAGGACGGCATCAGTGCTCTCTTTCCTGAACATTGGCGCGCGCTGCGCGATTTTTTACCGGAAGAGGAGAGGGGCGACGTTCTCGCAGGCTATTACAAAAGGCTCATCCATCCCGATCCCGAAATCCATCTGCCCTCAGCCGTCGCCATTCGCACGTTCTTGGGATGGGTCGGGTCGTTCAGGCCGAACGCTGCCTATGTCCAGAGCATCAGCGATCCCAAGCAGGCTCTGACCTCCGCCCGCATTTTCTCGCATTACTGCGTTAAAGGCTTCTTCATGCTGGAGAATGCCGTTCTGCACGGCGTCGAGCGTATTCGTCATCTGCCCTGCGTGATCGTTCAAGGGCGCTATGACGTTGTCACGCCTCCTCGCACGGCCTGGGATCTGAAGGAAGTTTGGCCTGAGGCCGAATTCACCATCGTCACCGAATCGAACCATTCCATAGACGAGCCGGATATGGCAGCGGAGCTCGTTCGTGCTCAAGCACGGTTGCGTACGAAACTGCGATAAGAGCAGCGCACCCTTTCTGCGGGGCGCACAAGACCGTTTGAAGAAACCTTTTCCGGATAGGTCGCGAATGAGAGATCAGGCCTCTCCTTCGCGATCATTTATTAAAATAAGATTCTATTGATTTCGCAGGGCTTCAAGAAGACCCTTGAGCAGGTTCATCTCCTGAGATCACATGCCAAAACTCGTTGCCATTGCAGGAAGTCCCTCGCCCGATTTCCGGACACGCAGTCTCGTGACGGATGTTCTCGAAAGAATGGCGCAGGAAACGGGCGGCAGCACGATTCTCATCGATGTTGCGGAACTCGTACAATCTCTTGCGGTGCGCACACGGGATGAGGTTTCCCCACAGCTCGCGCATTCTCTGCGATTGATGGAAGAAGTCGATCTGCTCGTTGTCGGATCGCCGGTTTACAAAGGCTCCTATACAGGCTTCTTCAAGCACTTCATGGATCTCGTCGATTACAAGGCGCTTGCTGGCGTGCCGGTGGCCTTGCTCGCTTTGGGCGGCTCAGATCGGCATGCTCTCGTGATCGATCACCAGTTGCGTCCGCTCTTCTCATTCTTCAATGCGCATACTCTGCCGACAGGAGTCTTCGTGTCGGACAGCGCATTCACCGATGGACACATCGCAGATCCCGCGATCCGCAAGCGGCTCTCGATCCTGGTCCATGAGGGGGCCGAAGCCTTGAGGCTGCGGGCTTCCACACGCAGCCTACGCGCGGCGTGAGCTAACACCGCCATTGGGCGTCAGAGTGTAAGTCGTTGTCGATTTAACCCGTTGCATGGCAAAGCGCGAAGTGACGTTCTTGAGCGGGATCGCCTCGATCAGCTGTTTGTAGAATTGGTCATAAGTCGCCATGTCCGGCACGACGACGCGCAGTACGTAATCCACGTCCCCTGCCATCCTGTAGAACTCCATCACCTCCGGCATGGCCGATACGATGTCGGCAAAGTTCTGCAATCCCTGCCCCGAATGGTCGGACGTTTCGATGGAGACGAAGACTGTGAGCCCTAAGCCCACTTTCTCGGGGTCGATCAGGGCGACGCGCTTGCGGATGATTCCCGTAGCCTCAAGGCGCTGCACGCGCTTCCAGCACGGGGTCTGGGACAGGTTCACCCGTTGGGCGAGCTCGGCAATCGAAATGCTAGCATTCTCCTGCAGTAGCATCAGGATCTTGGTGTCTGTCGCGTCCATGCGAGACCTCGGCGAGCATTGAAGGATCTCCGGAGGAGCTTTCCGGAGAAAGTCTCCACCCCGTTGGCTAGTTCTTTATAAAGAACAATTCGCGGGGTTCAAGCCCTTTTAGCGAGGGCAAAGTCCAGAGTGAAGTGCCTATTTTTTTGGCAATGAGAGTAATTCTTCTTTTCGGGCGGGTTCTTGAAGAACGATATCCTTACGCCACTTGTTCGAAAAAAAGAACATTCCCGTTGCGTTTCGGGCTTTCCCGCCTCGATAATTCTCAGGTCATTCGGCTTCAATATGCAGGGGAAATACCGTGTCCATCACTCGACGCTTCAGGAATAAAGCCCGTCTCACGGCCTTGCTCGGCGCCACGCTTCTGGCCGGAACGGGCGGATGGGGAGCCGCACAGGCGGCCGGCTTCAATGAGAAGCCCGTGCAGGGGGGGACGCTGATCTATCTCGAACAGCAGGCCCATACGAACCTTTATTCACCAGCGGGCGGCTTCTATCCGAACGGCGGCATCCTCAACCAGATCACCGACAAGCTCACCTATCAGAACCCGAAGACCCTGGAGATCGAGCCCTGGATCGCGGAATCCTGGACGGTCAATGCGGATGCCACGGAATACACGTTCAAGATTCGCAAAGGGGTTACGTTCTCCGACGGCACGCCGCTCGATGCAGCAGCAGTCGCCAAGAACTACGACACGTTCGGACGCGGCAACAAGGATCTGAAGCTTCCGATCTCCGAGGTGATCAACAATTACGACCGCAGCGAGGTGATCGATTCCTCCACGGTCAAATTCTATTTCAAGAAGCCCTCACCCGGCTTCTTGCAGGGCACTTCGGTGATCGGTTCGGGGCTCGTGTCTCTCGCAACCCTCGCGCTGCCTTATGAAACCTTGGGCGATGCCACGAAGATCATCGGCTCCGGCCCCTTCGTGGTTGCAAGCGAAACGCTTGGGCGCGAACTGAACCTGAAAGTGCGCGCCGATTACAATTGGGGGCCGGCGAAGCTGGAACACCAGGGCCGCGCCTATCTCGACTCCATCAAGTATGTCGTCACGCCGGAGGACAGCGTGCGCATCGGCGCGCTGCTCGCAGGCCAAGCCGATGTCATCCGGCAGATCCAGGCTTATGACGAGAAGCAGGTCGAAGACGAGGGCTACCTGATCTATGCGCCGTCCACGCGCGGTGTGAACAACAGCGTCGTCTTCCGCCCCGACAATCCTCTGGTGTCGGATATTCGCGTCCGCCGCGCGCTGTTGCACGCCACCAATACGGACGAGATCGTGTCGACCCTGTTCTCGGCTCATTACCCGAAGGCATCGTCCATCATCGCCAAGACGGCGTTGGGCTATATCGATCTGTCGCCCAAGCTCACCCACGATCTCGACAAGGCGAAGGCGCTGCTCGATGAGGCCGGATGGAAAGTGAGCGCAAACGGCCTGCGCCAGAAGGACGGCAAGAACCTGGAGCTTTCGGCCTACGAATCCCTGCCGCAGCCGCAGAACAAGGAGACGCTTCAGCTCGTCTCGCAGCAATGGGGCAAGATCGGCGTGAAGCTCAATGTCCTCACGGCCGATTCGGGAAGTGCGACGGTGAACAACTTCGATCCGGCAAAGGCGCCCGTATCTCCGGCGATGGTCGGCCGTGCCGATCCCGATGTCATCAAGAGCCAGTATTATCCGACCAATCGCAACGTGCTGCTGCAAAAGGGCGGCAACAGCGACAAGGTGCAAAGCTTCCTCGACGATCAGCTGAATACGCTTCTGGACAAGCTGGCGTCCGAGCCTGATCGCGCCAAGCGCCTCGCGATTGCAGGCGACGTCCAAAACTACGTGGTGGATCAGGCCTATGTCATCCCAATCTTCGAGGAACCGCAAGCCTTCGCGGCTGCGCCTTACGTGAGGGGCGTGTCCTTCGAAGCGGTGGGCCGTCCGAGCTTTTACAGCACATGGCTCACGCCCCGTAACTGACGTTCGGCAAATCGGGTGCCGGGGCATTCCGGCACCCGGCATCCATCGCAGCCACTTTCATCATTCACGACAGGAGCCATCATGTTGCGATATGTGACCGGAAGGGTAGGGCAGGCAACTCTCGTGCTCTGGGCTGCTTTCACCGTCTCGTTCATTCTCCTTCAGGCGCTTCCGGGCGATGCAATCCTCATTAAGTTCCTGAACCCGGAACTGGGCCTGGGGCCGGCCCAGATTGCGGAGATACGGGCATCCTATGCGGCCGACAGCCCGCTTCCGGTGCAGTATTTTCATTCGCTCACAAATTTTCTGACCGGCCAATTCGGCTACTCGATCCAGGCGGGTGTTCCCGTCAGCGATCTGATCGCGGCGAACCTCGCGCCGACGCTGTGGCTTGCCTCACTCGGCTTTATTGTCGCGGTGGCTGTGGCGTTATTGCTTTCGGCGCTTTCGGCACTGACGTCCTTCTCCTGGCTGCGCTCCTTCATTCAATCCATCCCATCCCTATTCATCTCCACGCCCGTGTTCTGGCTCGGAATCATGCTGATCCAGATTTTCTCTTTCCGGTTAAAGCTCATTCCCGTCATTAATCCGGGACCTTGGGAAGCATTCATCCTTCCCGTCCTGACGCTCGCGGTTCCGATCTCGGCGCCGCTCGCCCAGATTCTCATGCGCAATATCGATGACGTGCTCACCGAGCCTTTCGTGGCGGTGGCGCGCGCCAAGGGCGCCTCGCATCGCTGGGTCGTATGGCGGCATGTGGCCAAGAATGCGGTGCTGCCCACGCTCACCATCGGCGGCATTCTGTTCGGCGAGCTTCTGGCGGGTGCCGTCGTCACGGAAGCCGTGTTCGGCCTCAACGGAATCGGCGGGCTTACGCAGCAGGCCGTCAACAACCAGGACATCGCGGTACTGCAGGCTTTGGTCGTATTCTCTGCCTTTGCATTCGTCGTCATCAACCTCGCGGTCGACCTGCTCTACCCGGTCTTCGACCCTCGTCTCAAAGTCAGAACAGGAGCCTTCGCATGACCAGCCTGAACTCCACGGGACGAAGCCTGCTGCGAGACGATTCCAGCGTGCTGAAAGAAGCCACTTCCCTCTTCACATCGCGCTGGATCGTCGCGCTTAAAAACATCCAGCCTGGCCTTGTGCTCTCCTGGTCCGTGATCGGTGTGGTCGTTCTGTGGGCGCTCATCCCGCAAGCCTTCACCAGCTACAGCGGAACGGTCGGCATCGCTCGTCAGCAGCTTCGCGCACCCAGCGCCGAGCATTGGTTAGGCACTGATGCGCTCGGTCGCGATCTCCTGGCACGCATCATCTATGGCGCTAGCAACTCGCTCTCGGGAGCCTTCGTGGCGATCGGCGTCGGCCTCGTGGTCGGAACGGCGCTGGGCTTGATCGCCGGAACGGCAAGAGGTCGGACAGACGCCATCATCATGCGGGGCGTCGATGTTCTTCTGTCGATCCCTCAGCTTTTCCTGTCGCTCAGCATCGTCATCCTGCTCGGCTTCGGCAACGTAACCGCAGCTATTGCAGTGGGCGTCACCTCCATTGCCCGCTTCGCGCGGCTTGCGCGCTCGGAAGTGGTGCGGGTACGTGTGAGCGACTACGTGGAAGCTGCCTTCGGCAGCGGCGGCACTTTCACCCGCGTGCTGCTGCGACACATTCTTCCCAACTCCCTGACTTCGGTGACGGCGCTCGCGGCCCTGCAGTTCGGCTGGGCGATCCTCGCTATTTCCACCCTCGGCTTCCTTGGTTACGGCGCTCCTCCGCCCACGCCCGAATGGGGTCTGCTCATCGCGGAGGGACGCAACTACATCGCGCGCGCCTGGTGGCTCACCACGGTGCCCGGAATCGTCGTGATCCTCGTCGTGCTGTCAGCCAACCGCATCAGCCAATCCTTCGGAAAGGTGAAAGCATGAGCACGGCCATCGACCTTCACGCACACTCTCTAAGCCGCTCAGACGTGCCGGTTCTGGAAATCAACAATCTTGTTGTTGCCTATCGCGGCAAGGACGAGCTCCAGCGGGTCGTCCATAACGTATCGCTTCAGGTGAAGCCGGGCGAGGTGGTGGCCCTGGTCGGTGAATCGGGCTCCGGCAAGACGACGACTGCGCAGGCGGTCATCGGGCTTCTCGCCGATAACGGGAAGCTCGAATCCGGCGAGATCCGGCTCAACGGAACCGATATCGCAAGCTGGGCGCAGAAGCGGCTCGATGCCATTCGCGGCAGCAAGATCAGCCTCATCCCGCAAGACCCCACAAGCTCGCTCAATCCGGTCAAGACCGTCGGAGCGCAGGTCGCCGAGGTGCTGGAGATCCATCGCTACGGGAGCAGAGGCGAGATCGAGGCGCGGGTGACCGAGCTTCTCGCCAGGGTCGGCCTCTCGGAGCCGGAGCTTCGGGCCAGGCAATTTCCGCACGAATTGTCGGGAGGCATGCGCCAGCGCGTCCTGATCGCCATTGCGATTGCCTTGAAGCCATCCTTGATCATCGCCGACGAGCCCACGAGCGCCCTCGATGTCACGGTGCAAAAGCGGATCCTCGATCTCATCGACGAACTTCGCCGCGAATACGGCACCGCCGTTCTTCTCGTGACACACGATCTGGGCGTTGCTGCCGACCGGGCGAACCATATCGTCGTGCTCAAAGGCGGTCGCATTCAGGAGCAGGGCCGCACCGAAGAGGTGCTCGCGAATCCTCGCAGCGAATACACACAAAAGCTTCTGGCCGATGCGCCCTCGCTCGGCAAGGTCAGGCATGTCTCCCGCGCCAGAAACCTGCAAAGCGAGGAGAACGCCATCGTCGTCGAGAATCTCGTGCAGGATTTTTCCGTCAGGGGCCGCGAAGCCTTCAGGGCGGTGGATAATGTGTCCTTCACGGTGCAGCGGGGCTCGACCCACGCCATCGTAGGTGAATCAGGCTCCGGCAAGACGACAACGGCGCGCAGTATCGTAGGCTTCAACAAGCCGAGTGGCGGGCGCATCCTCGTCGACGGAACCGACGTCACCGGCCTGCGCGGCGAAGCGCTTCGTCAGTTCCGCAGGACAATCCAGCTCGTCTACCAAAATCCGTTCGCGTCCCTCGATCCGCTCCAGACCATCTTTCAGATTGTGGAGGAACCGCTCCTCAACTTCGACCCTATTCCGCGAGAGGATCGCGCGAAGAAAGTTCACGCAATCCTCGACCGAGTTGGACTCCCGCAATCGGCCCTGACCCGCAAAGCCCGTGCACTATCGGGTGGGCAGCGGCAGCGCGTGGCGATTGCCCGCGCCCTCGTTCTCGATCCGCAGGTGTTGGTGCTGGACGAGGCCGTTTCGGCGCTCGACGTCACGGTGCAGGCACAGATCCTCGAGCTTCTCGATGAGCTGCAGAAAGCTCTTGGGCTCACCTACCTGTTCATCTCGCACAATCTCGCGGTGGTTCGGCAGATCTCGGACACGGTGTCCGTGCTGCATAACGGCCGTCAGGTCGACAGCGGCGGCATTGAGGACGTGTTCCTGGGGCCCACGAGCGACTACACGCGCGAATTGCTCGGCGCGATCCCCGGACAACGGCACCCCTTTCATCACTGAATGCATTTCACAGCGGAGCAAGACCATGACAACTTCTTCACCAGAAAAGCGCCTTGGCTTCTTCACACGCCTTCTCGACAAAGCCAGCGCAGGCGAGCGCTATCGCCTTGCCGCCGAGCAGATCGTTCATGCGGAGCGGCACGGCTTCGACACAGCCTGGGTGGCGCAGCATCACTTTCATGAGGCGGAAGGTGGATTACCGTCGCCCCTGGTTTTTCTCTCGCATGTGGCGGCCCGCACCTCCCGCATTTGCCTCGGTACCGGCGTGATCACGTTGCCGCTGGAACATCCCATCCGCGTAGCGGAGGATGCCGTTGTTCTCGATCTCATCTCCGGAGGACGGCTCGAAGTTGGTGTTGGAACGGGCGGCACACCGTCCTCCTTCACGGCCTTCGGTCATGACAGCGCCAACCGCACGGAGATCTTCGAGCACTCTCTCGCCATCGTCAAAGATGCATGGAACGGCAAGCCGCTTGAAGGCGGTGACAGCCTCTATCCGGCAGAGCCGTCCCTCAACGACCGTGTCTGGCAGGCGACATTCTCCCATTGGGGTGGCGCGCGCGCCGGAAGGGCCGGTGACGGCCTCATGCTGTCGCGCACGCAGCCGAGGCCGAAGGAGACCCCGCAGGCCTTTCTCTGCGACATCCAGCATCCCATCATCGATGCCTATCTCGAAGCGCTGCCTCAGGGGCGGGAGCCGCGCATCATGGCTTCCCGCACCCTGTTTGTGGCCGACAACCGGAACGAGGCCCTGCGCCTCGCGGAGCAGGGGCTGCGTAAGGTCGTCGATCATTTCGCGGAGAAGGGGCATTTCATCCCGAGCAACAATCTGTCCGACATCATTACCGCCCTCGACACCCATGTGGGCACGCCGGACGACGTGATCGAAACTTTGAGCAAGGACACGGCTCTGGCGCGGGCGACCGACATAGTCTTCCAGGTACATTCCGTCGATCCGCCCCATTCCTACATCCTGCGCTCCATCGAGCTGATTGCCAGTGAGGTCGCCCCCGCTCTTGGATGGCAGAAGACCGTCGAGATACCTGAGAAACGCGTCGCTCTCGTGCGCTGAGAGCCTTTACCCATACAGGAGCATGACATGAGCACGACCACATTGGACATCATCGATCATCTGGCCGGCATCCAACCAAACTCGCGTCTCGACAAGCTGCGGGCGGAAAGGCCTCAGGCGCGCGAGAACGCGCAGAAAAGCTACCTCGCCCTCTTCGAGCCTGCCTTTCCCAGCGGCGTGACCCTGGCGGAGCGTTTTGCCATCGCGACCTTCGTGGCAGGCCTTCACCGTCAGTCTCACGTGCGAGACTTCTATGCAGCCGGATTGGGAAAATCGGCGGAGAAGCAATTGGCTGAAATCATTGCCGCGGAAATCCTGTGCGGGACGACCGAGGGGCCCTATGGCCGCTACCCGGAAGGGCCTTTGTTGCGTGAGAACAAGGAGGGGCTTAAGTACGAGGTCTTCGTAACTCATGCGGATCTGCTCGGACCCAAGTTGGTCGCCGCTTTGGAGCACGCGCATCTTCTTGTCTTCCGTCCGCGCGATGCCAGCAGCGCAGCACTGCAGAAACTGATCGATGCCGGGTGGTCCACGACGGACATCGTCACGATCTCGCAGCTGGTCGCCTTCCTCTCCTTCCAGATCCGCGTTGTCGCGGGCTTGAGCGCGCTGGCTTCAGCCACTCGAACGGATGTTGATGTGACATCCATCTTCACAGGCGTTCTGGCCACCGGCACCGTTTAAGAGGCGCACATCATGATCGAGAAAACCCTCTCCCATCCCGACAACTGCGAACCCGTGGCTTTCACACAGGAAGAGCTGGGCTGGCTGCCATGGCTGGAGCCCCTCTCCGCCGACGAGCTGACTGACAGGCACTGGGCGGGCCTCGTGGACGCTTCCCGCGCCAAGTCGCCTTATTTTCTGCTGCTCGCCCGCGATCCGGAGGTTCTGGAAGCCCGGACGAAGACCGATAAGGACATCTTCTACAATACGAGCAGCGGCCTTCCCCGCGCTGAACGCGAGCTTGCGGCAACGGCTACCTCCCGCTTCAACGGCTGCATCTTCTGCGCGTCCGTTCACTCCCGCTTCGCCACGGTTCATTCAAAGCGCGGCGAGGAGATCCAGCGCCTACTCGACGAGGGCGTCGATGCCGATATCGACAGGCGATGGAATGCGATCATCGAAGCATCGACAGCTTTGACGGCGACGCCGCTAGTCTCTGACGATGGTCTGGTCGAGGGGCTGCAGCGGGCGGGTCTCGACGATCTTGAGATTGTCGATGTCATCAATGGCGCGGCCTTCTTCAATTGGGCGAACCGTCTGATGCTCTCTCTCGGTGAACCCACGTTTCCGGTAAAGAGCGCATAAGGGTTGCAAATGAGCCTTCTAGGGACAGAGGCAGATCGAACCGCTCTGAACGGCACCCAAGTCTATTCAGAGCCCATACCTCATCAGTTTTCCTCTGGCAGGAACGCGACGGTGAGCATAATGGATTGCGGATGACTCAAGAGGAACGCCCGCGATATATGAGAACTCGTAATTAACGCGACGGTGGTCCAAAAGAGTGGGGCGAACGCTTCTAGATGGAGCTCTAGTGTACTTGCAAAGTGCACTAAGCCCGCTCGTGATCGGTAGGGCCCTTGTCGCACGTAGTGATACTCTAGTACCACCTCAAAAGATTAAATATTTGAGTTCCGAGCAATAGCACCAGTACGGCCTGCTATAGCGTACCGACCGCTGAAGTTGCATCAACTCTATCAATTGATGCAGACTGGATTAAGTCCATGATCTGCTTACGTACCCACCAGCGGAAATGCACGACAACCGGGAAGCGACTGCTTAGGACCGCCGAAGTGGACCATCGCATTCCGCTCTTCGCTGTTTGGTCCCAACATCGCGCGACGTCTTGGCCGGAGCTGCTGGTCTTCTGGGGAGCAGGCAATCTTCAGGTCATCAACCAGACCGCGCATGTCGAAAAATGTGCGGAGGAGGCGGCGCAACGATCAAAGCGGCGGATCGCCGTGCTCTCCTCGACGAGTGCGATAGAGGAGGCGTCATCCTAGCGATCGGCTCTCTTCGTTTGCATCCACCGCCTACCGAATCTCGGCCATAATTTTGCGCTCGGGTTGACCGCTAGCATTGGCTAATCGATCGCACGCGTATTTGCCTGTCACCACAACCGGACTGGGCCATTTTAGGGCGGAGAACGGAGGCAGAGTTTGAGCCGGAAAGCCTCTGTTTGGTCTCTTGAGAGTGACTGTCAGAGAATGACTATCTCGAAATTGGCACAAGAAATCCGGCACCTCGAAGAAGGTGTCTGCAAGCGCAAAGTCTAGTAATATCAGAGACTTAGATAATGGCGGAGGGAGCGGGATTCGAACCCGCGATACGGTTTCCCGTATACACACTTTCCAGGCGTGCGCCTTCAACCACTCGGCCACCCCTCCAGCAAAAGAGCCTGTCAGGCTCCGTAACCTTGTTCGCGAAGCCGCGGAACAGGTTTCTCGCACATCGTGCGGAGCGCCCGTGTATCGCTAAACAGATGCAAAAGGCAAGCCCGATTGTGTGGGAAGTTTGTGTGAATCGGCTTTCCGGCAGCGACAAAACGCTCTAGATATTTCCTCTCTGTTTGACGAGGATTGTTTCTTGAAATTCGTGGCGCGCACTTTGGGGCTTCTGCTGGTGGCGGCTGGCTTCGTCGGTCTGGTCATCGACGGCACGCGTTCCATGGTCAACCAATCCGTCTCGTTCGTTTCCATCGAGGGGGCGGCTGGAACCCTGTTTCCTGGCGCTGTGAAGGGTCTGGAAGGCCAGCTTGCGGGGCAGACCTATTCATGGCTCTGGGATCCCTTCATGGTCCAACTCCTCCAGCTTCCTGCCTCTGTGACGGGCTTCCTCATCGGCGCGCTGCTTCTCTGGCTCGGCCAGAAGCCCTTGGAGCCGATCGGCTACGTATTCGACCGCTGATCCCGCGCTTGGGCGGATGCCGCACTCCCATCCGGAAAAGGAATGCTTACATAAGGGAGGTCACGAGAGAGGCCTCCATGTTCAGCTTCCGCAAACCCGTTGAAATGCCCAGTACCGCCCAGGCTTTGCCGGGACGGTCCAATCCCCTGCCGACCGCCGAGACGCACTTCGTCAACGGCAGGCCCCTGCAGCCGCCTTACCCGGACGGCATGGAGAAGGCTGTGTTCGGCCTTGGCTGCTTCTGGGGCGCCGAGCGCAAGTTCTGGCAGCTGGGCGACGGGGTCTGGGTCACGGCCGTGGGTTATTCGGCCGGGCTCACCCCCAACCCGACCTATGAGGAAGTCTGCAGCGGCATGACCGGGCAGAACGAGGTCGTGCTCGTCGTCTTCGATCCGAAGAAGATTTCTTATGAGGATCTGCTGAAGACCTTCTGGGAGAGCCATGATCCGACCCAGGGCATGCGCCAGGGCAACGACATGGGCACGCAGTACCGCTCCGGGATCTATGTGTCCGATGAGACGCAGCGAAGGGCTGCCGAGGCCTCAAAAGCGGCTTATGCCCAGGCTCTGGTGGCGAAAGGCTATGGCCCGATCACGACGGAAATTCAGGATGCGGGACCATTCTATTTCGCTGAGGATTACCATCAGCAATACCTGGCGAAGAACCCCAACGGTTATTGCGGTCTCGGCGGCACCGGCGTGTCGTGCCAGATCGGAACCGGCATCGCAGCCGAGTAGGCCGAACGGTGCGATCAAAGGGCACGGACAAGCCATTGTCCGTGCCCTTTCTCATGGGGACACCAGTACGCGCTGGCACTCTTCAGGCAATTGCGCCATCGTCAGCGGCGGGCGCGGCTTGCCCGGTTTCGGATGGAGCATCTGCGGCGTGAACCATTGCGCGAGATCCGCACCGCAGCCGTCGCCTCCAGGCGGCGGGTCCTGATCGGAGCATCCTGCTTCGCCGGCGGGACAGGCGATGCGGATGTGGAAGTGATAATTGTGGCCGTAGGTCGGGCGCACCTTGCCGAGCCAGGCCCTGTCCTGTCCGGCCTCGCGGCACAACGCCTTCTTGATGGCCGGATTGACGAAGATGCGCGCGACGCCCCGTTCCGATGCCGCCGCGCGAATGAGCGCCGTGTGCTGCGCTGTCCAGATTGCGGGGTCGATATCGAGCCAGTCGTCCCGCACCATGTTGGTGGCCGACAGCTCCTCCCGCTCCACGCGCGACAGGCGCCGGTCCGGCATCGGGGTCAGCCACACATCCGCATCGAGGCCGATCTGATGCGAGGCATGCCCGGTCAGCATCGGCCCGCCGCGCGGCTGGGAAATGTCTCCGATGAGCAGGCCGGGCCAGCCGTTGATCGAAGGGATGCGCGTCGAAAGCCGTTGCAGCAGGGCGATGAGTTGCGGGTGGCCCCAGTTGCGGTTGCGCGACAGGCGCATGACCTGCCACGTGTCGCCATCCACGGGGATGGCCGTCGCGCCCGCCACGCAGCCGCGGGCATAGCTGCCGATGGAGCGCGCCTGGAGCGAGGCCGGCTTGTCGCGACGTCCGAACAGCTCCTTGGCGGCAAGCCTGGGATCGTCCGGGTTCGCGAGGGGCGGCAGAGGTTTCGGATCCACCGAGCCCTTGTCCTGAGCCATTGCCGTGCCGGCGAGGAGCAGGCTGGCGGTGAGCGTGAGAAGACGAATCGCGTTCATGAAGGAAAAGCTAGCCTGTGTGTTCCGACTCGCAAACCACGGCCGTGCGGCCATGATGTCGCTTGAAATGGAAAGGCCCGGATGAACCGGGCCTTCTGCCTGTTCAGTGTCGGGGCTGTGGACGGCCCTCGTGGGCGCCGCGCTGGCTCGCATGACCTGGGCCCACGACGTGCTTGTCGTGGCCGTTGCCGCGGCGGCGCATCTGCGGCTGGTAACGCGGCCGAGGGTGCTTCGCGCGGCGGCGCGGCTTAGCGCCGGCGAGAGGTGTGAAGAACACGCTGGCGATAACCGCGCCGATGCCGGCAAGGACAGCCGCCGTTGCGTAGGGATGGAGCTGCGCTTCGAGAAGCAGGCTCGTCTTGCGCGGCTCACGCGGCAAGGAGGAATACATGTCGCCGTCCTCGCGGGAGCGATAGAGATTGTCGCGCATTTCGGGCCGCTCGGGATGATTGGTGGTCTGCATGCCGTAGCCACCCAGTTCCATCGCTTTGTCCACGAGGCGCGGCGCTACCTTGCCCATGGCGCCGATCACCCATCCGCCGAAACCGATGGTGAGCTCGCGGCGCTGATGCTCGGCGGCGAACACGATGGCTTTCGCGACGAGATGCGGATCATAGGCCGGCGGCGGGACGGAGGTCTCCTTGTCGAGGTAATTGCGGGCATGCTCTACATAAGGCGTGTCGATGGATGATGGTTTGATGAGCGTCATGGAGATCGGTGCGCCCTGCGCTTCAAGCTCCATGCGCAGGCCGTCGGTGAAAGCCTTCACGGCATGCTTGGAGGCGGAGTACTGCGTCTGAAGCATCATCGTCCGCTCGGACAATACGCTGCCCAGATTGATGATGGTGCCGCCCCTGTTGCGCAGGTGCTCGGCGGCGATCAGGGAGCCGTTCACCACGCCCCAGTAATTGACCTCGAAGAGCTGTCGCTGGTCCTCGATCGGAATCTTGTCCGAGGAGCCATAAAGGGCGACCGCCGCATCGTTCACCCAGGTGTCGAAGCCGCCGAAGGTGTCGATGGCCGTCTTGGCGATGCGCTCGAGATCCTCACGCTTGCTCACGTCGGCAGGCACCGCAATGGCGCGTGTGCCGCCTCGGCTGAGTTCGTCGGCGACCTTGCGCAGGGCCTCTTCGTTGCGTGCTGCCAGAACGAGGCCCTTGGCTCCGCGCGAGGCGAACAGATGCGCTGTCGCGAGGCCGATGCCGCTGGAAGCACCCGTGATGACGACCACTTGCTCCTCGACCGGCTTCTGGCGAACTGGCATGGCAATCTCCTTCGATATCGCGGAATTCACAAACGCGGGTCAACGTAAGGGACATGGAGGGGTTCCTAAGGCTGCGCTTGAAGGCAGGATCGCTCACGCTGCCGCGAGGCACCGAAGGCAGAAGTTTTGGCTCGGAACCGGGGTTTTGACGGAGCGTTGCCTTACATCTTCAACGATAGGGAGTGAGAGATGCAGACGACGGCACAAAGCGGCGACGTCCGCGAAACCCACAGCCTCATCGCCAGCGATAAGGTGGAAGGAACACCCGTGCGCCGCTCGGAAGGTGACAAGATCGGCACCATCGAACGCGTGATGATCGAGAAACGGTCCGGAAAGGTCGCTTACGCAGTCATGAGCTTCGGCGGCTTCATGGGCCTCGGCGAGGAATATTACACGCTGCCCTGGGGCGTCCTGAAGTACAATGTCGAGCTGGATGCCTATGAGCTCAATCTCAACGAAGATCAGCTTCGCGGTGCTCCCCGCCGCACGGCCGAAGGGCACGATGCCTCCTACGACCGGGAATGGGAAGAGCACGTTCACCGCTATTACAACGCCACCCCGTATTGGGGCGACAGCGACCCAATGAGCACCGGCCGCTAACCGGAACAAGGCCAGAAAAAGAAAATCGCCCGGCTCTCACCGGGCGATTTTTTATGCCCATGTGCCGGATGACAGGGCGAGCCCTGTCCCGGCGCATGGGGCATGGGGTCTTAGCGCTTCTTAGAGGGGCTCTTACGAGCGCCAGTCGAACGCTTTGCAACCTTGCCGGACTTCTTCGTAGCGGAAGTACGGCTAGAGGCTGCTGCGGCGCGCTTCGTCGTGGACTTGGCGGCCGTCTTGCGAGCCGAAGCCTTCACCGCAGTGCGGCTGGAGCTACGGGCAGCGGTCTTACGAGCCGGAGACTTGCGAGCCGTGGACTTCGCAGCGGTCTTACGGGCGGCGGTCGAACGAGCCGGAGACTTCTTCGCAGCCGACTTCGTCGACTTCGCAGCGGTCTTCTTGGCAGCGGTCTTGCGGGCCGTCGTCTTGACGGCGGTCTTGCGAGCCGTCGTCTTGGCGGCCGACTTGCGGGCCGTGGCCTTAGCAGCCGACTTGGCCGGAGCCTTCTTCGCGGCGGTCTTGCGTGCCGTGGTCTTCTTGGCAGCAGACTTCTTCGCCGTGGACTTCACGGCCGACTTGGCCGAGGTCTTGGCAGCAGACTTGCGAGCCGTCGTCTTGGCTGCAGTCTTCTTTGCCGTGGTCTTCTTGGCAGTGGTCTTCTTGGCAGCGGTCTTCTTGGCAGCGGTCTTCGTGCCGGCCTTCTTCGTGCTCTTGCGAGCCGAGGAAGTGCTGGCCTTCTTGGCGCTGGTCTTGGAGCCCTTCTTGGCTCCGCTTTTCTTCTTGGTGCTGGTCGCACCGGTGTCACCCGTGAACAACGCTGTCAGCGGGTTGGACTTAATATCAATCGGCATAGCCGCCTCCTTCAAGGGCCTTCGCGCGCAACCGTCACGCTTGGAAGGCAACGTCGTTATACCAAGCGGGTTCCGATTAACGGAAAGTGTAGAAAGTAGAACCGGCACTTTTTCTGTGGATACTTTCGCTGGATGATGCGCCTGAACTTGCACTTCCAGCGCGCCATAGAAGGCGCGAAGAACGACTCAATAAGTCTCTTCTTGGGACAATTCGACATCACCTTCACTCTATAATGTTTATCATAATCGCTACTTAAAAGTCTTTTCATTTCAATATGTTAAAAGCATCGCAGAGACGATGCACATGCGATCTCGCTCCTAAGGCGACGCCTGCAGGGACCGTCGAAAGCGGAGATGCGTATGATGGTTTCGGAGAGCGATTAGAGGGCCATTTCGAAGCTGAAAATTTTTTTGTGCGTTGAGGTCGAAAAACACGCTCCGCGCATGTCCAGACGAGCATGCGGTGTGTCGCACGCGCTGAGAATCACTTCAACGGGCTGTGACGTAGCGACAGGACGGCGCCTATCGCGAGGCGCATTTCATGTGCTCCTGATCCTGTCTCCCCGCGACCTGTGCCACACATCGAGCGGAACGCTCGCACGCTCACCGCCGAGGCTTCGGACAGTCTGCTTCCGGCATGCGATGGCCCGGCTCGAAGCACATGACCGGCACCATCCGCGAGCATCGCGACCCGGGTCATCACGGCCACGTTATCCAAGCCTGGAAAGGATGTGCGGATCGTTGCGCGGAGCTGGCGTGAGCGCTTGCATCGAGCCAAGTGGAAGGTCGATCGGCAGGCTCATGCTTCACAGCGTGGATCGGATGTTCCGGAGGCATGTGGCGAGCATATCGACTTCGAGGCTGGAGAACGCAGCTTCGATGCGCACGGCGAAAGCCCGGATGCGCTATCGATCAGGTGAAGCAGCCCTTGCTTCGCGAGGGTGCTGCATACGGTCAAGGACTTGCTTCGCGATGTGCGCATGATTGCCAAAACCCTTGTGGTTGGCGGGTTTCAGGCGGGCGCGGTCCACCTTCGCATGCTGGTGCTGCGCCTCGATGTGAGATCTCCCGGTCAGCCTTCGACGCGCTCGCGGCAAAGCCAAAAGGTCGCGCGTTTCCTGTAAACTCGGCATCGCATTTGCCGGCGCCCGGCATTATGGTGGCGCCTCGATTCCAAGCCTTGTCCGCGAGCGTGCGGGATCGTCCTCCGCCCCGTCTCTCCAGCCTGGATCAAGAAGCTCAATCTCCCATGACCTGGTCGCCGCAACAGGATGCCGCTCTGAAAGCCGTCGCCGATTGGCTGCGCCAAGGCGACCGTCCGGTCTTTCGCCTCTTCGGATACGCAGGTACGGGCAAGACGACTCTCGCCCGGCACATTGCCGAGGGCGTCGATGGCGAGGTGTCGTTCGGCGCTTACACAGGCAAGGCTGCCCTCGTGTTGCGGACCAAGGGATGCACTGAAGCATCGACCATTCATTCCATGATCTACCGGTCGCGGGAGGGGGATGAGAACGGCCCGCAATTCGTCATCAACCGGCAGAGCCAGGTGGCGAAGTCTGATCTCATCGTGATCGATGAATGCTCGATGGTGGACGAGGAATTGGGCCGCGATCTGCTGTCGTTCGGCAAGCCCGTCCTCGTGCTCGGCGATCCGGCGCAGCTGCCGCCCGTGAAGGGGGGAGGCTTCTTCACCGAGGCCGAACCCGACGTCATGCTCACCGAAGTACATCGGCAGGCCAAAGATAATCCTATCGTTCATCTTTCCATGATCGTGAGGGAAGGGGGGCGGCTGAGCCCCGGAAGCTATGGAAACAGCCGGATCATCCACCGGCGGGAGATCGATGCCGCGGCCGTCATGAAGGCCGATCAGGTGCTGGTGGGCCTCAACAAGACAAGGCGCCTCTACAACACGCGCCTGAGGGAGCTGAACGGTTATCGGAGCCCCATGCCCGCGGTCGGCGAAAAGCTGGTCTGCCTGCGCAACGACAAGACCAAGGGGCTGCTCAACGGCGGCACCTGGAGCATACAGACCCTGCGCGGCATCCGTAACGACTTCATCCGCATGGATGTGCTGGCCGACGACGATGCCCGCCGCCGGTCTGTTGAAGTTTCGGTTCACAAGGCTTTCTTCGAGGGGACGGAAGAAGAGGTTCCCTTCACGCTGCGGCGGGAATCCGACGAGTTCACCTTCGGCTACGCCCTCACCGTGCATAAGGCCCAGGGCTCGCAATGGGACGATATGGTGCTTTTCGATGAATCCTATGCCTTCCGAGAGCACCGCAGCCGCTGGCTCTATACCGGTCTCACGCGCGCGGCCGATACCGTGACCGTGGTGATGTAGGGCCGCTCACGCGGTTCAAGGAACCTGCCTCGCTTTCAGTGCTTATGCTTCAAGCTCAACCATTCGATGAGGCTTGAACAATGTTGAAATGGGCTCTGATCTTTCTCGTCGTCTCCCTTGTGGCAGGTGCTCTCGGCTTCACCGGCGTCGCCTCGGGTGCCAAGACGATCGCGAAAGTCCTCTTCGGCATCTTCCTAATCGGCTTCATCCTTCTCGTGCTCCTGGCCTGGGGTGCTGGCGAGCTGTTCCTGTAAGGATTGGATTGCTGCGGGTTTGTCCAAGGGGAGTCCGCCACGAGCGCCAATCATGCGCCTGACGCATGCAATCAATGCTCCGACGGGCCTCCCTCCTTTTACAAAGCCCATTATGAGAGGCGTCTCACCTTTTGCGTTTTATCGCGCGTTCTTGAAACTTTCTGTCACGAGCGCGCTTTAAAATTTCAGAACAAGAAAGAGACGCCCATGAAACGCCGTGCATTCCTCCAGGCCGCCTCCATTGGCGCGGTTGCGGGAACCATTGCGAAGCCTGCCATCGCGCAATCCGCACCTGAGATCCGCTGGCGCCTGACCTCGGCCTTCCCGAAATCCCTGGATACCCTCTATGGCGGCGGTGAGACGCTGTCCAAGCTCGTGTCCGAGGCAACCGACGGCAAGTTTATCATCCAGCCTTTCGCTCCGGGCGAGATCGTCGGCACGCCGCAGGCAGCCGATGCGATTGCGGGCGGCACGGTGGAGATGGGGCACACCTGCTCATACTACTATGTCGGCAAAGACCCGACCTTCGCCATCGGCACCAACCTGCCCTTCGGCCTCAACTCGCGCCAGACCAATGCCTGGCTCTATCATGGCAACGGCAACGATCTGCTCAACGAGTTCTATACCAAGCACAACCTCTATGCGCTGCCCGCCGGCAATACCGGCGCGCAGATGGGCGGCTGGTTCCGGAAAGAGATCAAGACCGTTCAGGATCTCCAGGGCTTGAAGATGCGCATCGCCGGTCTTGCCGGCCAGATCATGGGCAAGCTCGGTGTGGTGCCGCAGCAGATTGCGGGCGGCGATCTCTACCCGTCGCTCGAGCGCGGCACCATCGATGCCGCCGAGTGGGTTGCGCCTTACGACGATGACAAGCTCGGGCTCAACAAGGTCGCGCCGTATTACTACTATCCGGGCTTCTGGGAGGGCGGGCCGGCCATCCACTTCTTCATCAACCTGCAGAAGTGGAACGAGCTGCCGAAGTCTTATCAAGCCGCCGTTCAGGCTGCCGCCGGTTACGTGAACGTGGACACACAGGCCAAGTACGACGCCAAGAATCCGCAGGGCCTGCGCAACCTGATCGGCAATGGCGCGCAACTGCGTCCGTTCTCGCAGGAAATCATGGAGGCCGCCTACAAGGCCGCCAACGAGATCTATGATGAGATTTCGGCCAAGAACCCCGATTTCAAGAAGATCTACGACAGCTACAAGGCGTTCAGGAACGAGGAATATCTCTGGTTCCAAGTGGCCGAATACGCCTACGATACCTTCATGATCCGTGCCCGCGCGCGCGGCTGATCGGGTTCGTGGAATGCAATGAAAGGGCGGCCTTGGAGCCGCCCTTTTTCATGGTGCCTACTGGCTTGCGAAAGCTGATGTGTCGCCGCCGGCAAGCTTGGTGGCGTAGAAGGCGATCGTGCGCGAATAGACCTGCGACTTGTTCCAGCCGCGGATGGCCTCGAAGTTCGGCGAGCCCGGCTCCCAGCCGCCGCCTCGCACCCAGCCATGTCCCTTCAGGAAGTTCGCCGTGGAGGCCAACACGTCGGCCGGGCTGTGGAGCAGGTCCGCGCGTCCGTCGCCGTCGAAGTCGATTGCGTATTTCACGTAATTTGAAGGCATGAACTGGGTCTGCCCCATCTCGCCGGCCCATGCGCCGCGCATCTCTGCCGGCGTCAGGTCGCCATGGTCGACGATGCGCAGGGCGTCGAAGAGATGCGCCTGGAAAAACTCCGTGCGGCGGCAATCGTAAGCCAGTGTCGCGACCGAGCGGATGACGGGAAGGTTGCCCTTCACGGCACCGAAATCGGTCTCCAATCCCCATATGGCGACGAGTACCGGGCCCGGCACGCCGTAGCGCTGTTCGATGCGCGCGAGAGTTGCCGCGTGGCGCTTGAGCATGTTAGCGCCGCCCTTGAGACGGCCGGGCGAGACCATGCGCCCGGCGAATTGCTCGAAGCTCTGCTTGAACACGCCCTGGCCGCGATCGCGCCGGATCACGCTCTGGTCGAAGGTGACGCCCGCCAAGCCCTGCTGCACAGCGCGTTGTGAGATGCCCTGCGCAATCGCTTCCTGCTCGATGTCGCCAAGCCACTTCTCGAAACCAGCCGGATCGCGGCATGTGGCTGCCGAAGCGGACCCTGCGGCGAGCAGGAGGGCTGCAATGAATGAAGCGCGCATCACGGCCTTCATGTGTTCTCTCCTGAATTGGTTATTCTGCTGTTCGAGGTAGGGCCGACGCTCGGCAACTCAAGGCCGAGCCTTGCAGTGAATCTCAAGGAACAAAGCCTTAAGGAACGAAACTCACCGGAGGATTCGAGCGTTGCCATAGCAAGGCCTTATTGCTCGCCTTGGGGAATGTCATGATCTACGCTCTGACCATGCGCTCGTGTTCGGCGACCCTCGCGGTGCTGCTGGGCCTATCGCCGATGGCGCTAGCCGCCAACGCTTCCCCCAACAGCTCGGACCCTCTTCAGGAGAGCGTGCAGGTGCGTTTCGATGCCCGCATGGGGCAAACCCGCGTGGTGGGGCCTGCCGCCCCGGAATCCTGTTTCGCGCTGTCGCTGCCGCAGGAATGGCGCTCGCAGACAGGCGGATTGGATACTCGCCTGAAGGCCGTGTTTTCCGATGCGGAGCTGGAGGTCAGCCTGCGCTCCACTCATGAACTGCGTGGCCTGCCGCAGCCCGATCTCGTCAGCCGCGATGCCGCTTTGCTGCAGCAGGACTACGAAAGCCTTCTCGGACGTCCGGCTCAATCCGTTTCGCTCGCGTCGCTCTCTACGGGTGCAACGCGCTGGTCAGCGACCTGGGTCGATCATCACCTGCCCTCGGGCCCGCAAGGTATGACCGTCGAAACGCTGATCGTGCCTCTATCCAGCGATTGGGTGCTCGAACTCTCCCTGACCAATGTCACGGAGAAGTCACGCTATGAGGCGTTGATGAAGGCGATGCTGACGAGCCTCAAGGTACAGCGCGGCCCCGCCTGCGCGGCGTAAGCGGCTCTTGAGAGATTGCAACCCTCGCCGCTGCTCCGCTATGCCATGACCCATGCAGTGGAGAACGGAGCAAACCATGGACGTGGTCATCTACCACAATCCGCAATGCGGCACCTCACGCAACGCTCTCGGCCTCATTCGCAATGCCGGCATCGAGCCGCACGTGATCGAATATCTGAAAACGCCGCCGACCCGCATGCTGCTGCGCCAACTCATCGCGCGCTTGGGTTTGAGTGCTCGCGATGTGATCCGTGAGAAGGGGACGCCATATCATGAGCTTGGGCTCGGCGATCCGTCCTTGAGCGACGATGATCTGCTCGATGCCATGATGGAGCATCCTGTCCTCATCAACCGGCCCATCGTCGTCACACCACTCGGGGTGCGGCTCTGCCGCCCGTCGGAAAACGTGATCGACATCCTGCCGCCGCAGCAGGGGGAGTTCCGCAAGGAGGACGGCGAGTTGGTCGTCGATGCATCCGGTCGCCGTGCCGCGACAGCTTAGGTTCCCTCCAACCGCGTGCCGACGGGGATCGTCGGCTCGACCACGAAGTTCTCCTTCTCCTCGGTCGGAGGCGCGGCGCGCTGGAGACTGCGATAAGCGCCCCAGATCGCCATGAGCGCCTGCGCGAGAATGAAAACGTAGAGCAGCCCGAGACGTCCGAATTCCGTCATCGCGAAGCCGGCGATCACTGGTCCGATCACCGAGCCTACACCTTGCAGGATCAGAAGGCCTCCTGCCGCCGCTACGAACTCACCGGGGCGCACCATGTCGTTCACGTGCGCGGTGACGATGCTGTAAGTGGGGATCACGCTGCCGCCGAAGATCGCCACATATACGAAGAGCAGCCACGCCGGCACCGTCAGCGGCACGAAATTGATGATCACCAGAAGAATGGCCGCGGCCATTCCGGAGGCGCCGATAATCACGTGGCGCCGGTCCATGCGGTCCGAGAGCCAGCCGAGCGGCCATGTGGTGAGAAAGCCGCCCAAGGTTCCGCAGGCCATGAAGATCGCGATTTCCGCCGTGCTCAGACCGCGCTCCTGCGCCCAGAGGGGGCCGAGCGCGAAGAACGAACTTGTGGTAATGCCGCAGAGTACCGCCGCCACCACGCCGAATGGCGATTGGCGGTAGAGCTGCATGATGTTGATCCTGGTATCGCTCACGGCGTGAGGAGGAGCGACCGCGCGTGAGAGCGCTGTCGGCACCAGCGAGATGCAGATGAGAATGGCGACGAAGCAAAAGAGCTGGAAGCTGGCGGGATCGCCCGTGGGCAAAAGCATTTGTCCGCCGATGCCTGCGATGAGACCCGTCATGCCGTAGACGCTGAGGACTTGCCCACGTGTCTGAGCGGTGACCGAGGCATTGAGCCAACTCTCCACCACGATGAAGAGACCCGCGAAACAAAAGCCCGTCAATGCGCGGGCTGCGATCCACACAGCGGGGCTGATGATGAGAATATGTAAAAGCGCTGCGCTCGCCGAGATCGCTGCCAGGGCAGCGAAAGTGCGTGTATGCCCGACCTGCATGATCACACGCCCCGCCCAAAGCGAGCCGATGACGATGCCTGCCCAGAATGCCGATCCGACGGCTCCGATCTGCGTGGGAGAAAATTGCTCCATATTGCCGCGAATGCTGAGCAATGTACCTTGCAACGTATTGCCGATCTGAATGAGGGCATAGCCGAGAAGCAGGGCCGCCAGGGTCGGCAAAACGGAGCGCATGGAAACAGGCATAGGTTCTCCTGAAGACGAGATCGGTCCATGTCATGATAGCCCGATCCGCCAACCCACACCGCATGGGCATGCCAAAGCCCGGCACTGGAAAGGCGCCGTGCCGAGAGGACTGGGATCGGGGACAGACCCTGTGCGTGGAGTGAACACGAACCAGAAGGGCAGGGTTCCAAAGTTTCATTCGGCAAATAAAACGGCAAATAAAAAGCCCGGCTTGCTGCCAAGCCGGGCTTTGGAAATAAAGGTCTGTCCGCCTCAGGTATCCATCTTCAGTGCGGCGATGAAGGCTTCCTGCGGGATGTCGACCTTGCCGAACTGGCGCATGCGCTTCTTACCTTCCTTCTGCTTGTCGAGCAGCTTGCGCTTGCGGGAGGCGTCGCCGCCGTAGCACTTGGCGGTCACATCCTTGCGCAGCGCGCGGATGGTTTCGCGGGCGATGATCTTGCCGCCGATGGCGGCTTGAACCGGGATCTGGAACATGTGCGGCGGGATCAGCTCTTTCAGCTTCTCGCACATGGCGCGGCCGCGGCTCTCGGCCCGGTCGCGGTGGACCAGCATGGAGAGCGCATCCACCGGCTCCGCATTGACCAGAACCGACATCTTCACGAGGTCGCCCTCGCGGTAATCGGAGATGTGGTAGTCGAAGGAAGCGTAGCCCTTCGAGATTGACTTCAGGCGGTCGTAGAAATCGAACACTACCTCGTTGAGCGGCAGGTCGTAGACGACCATGGCGCGCTTGCCGACATAGTTCAGGTCGATCTGCACGCCGCGCCTATCCTGGCACAGCTTGAGGACGGAGCCGAGATAATCGTCAGGGGTGAGGATCGTGGCGCGGATCCACGGCTCCTCGATGGTCTCGATCTTCATCACGTCCGGCATGTCGGCCGGGTTATGCAGCTCAATGGTCGAGCCGTCGCGCAGCTTCAGGTGATAAACCACGGAAGGCGCGGTGGAGATGAGGTCGAGATTGAACTCGCGCTCCAGGCGCTCCTGGATGATCTCGAGATGCAGGAGGCCCAGGAAGCCGCAGCGGAAGCCGAAGCCGAGCGCCGCCGAGGTCTCCATCTCATAGGAGAAGCTGGCATCGTTCAGGCGCAGCTTGCCCATGGCGCCGCGCAGGTTCTCGAACTCGGCGGCGTCAACTGGGAAGAGGCCGCAGAACACCACCGGCTGCACGGGCTTGAAGCCCGGAAGCGCTTGTGCCGTCGGCTTGCGGTCGTCGGTGATGGTGTCGCCGACGCGGGTATCCGCCACTTCCTTGATCGAGGCGGTGAAGAAGCCGACCTCGCCCGGGCCGAGCACGGACATCTCAGTCATCTTCGGGTTGAACACGCCGACGCGATCAAGCGAGTACGACGCGTTCGTGCCCATCATCTTGATGGTCTGGCCCTTCTTCATGGTGCCGTCGATGATGCGCACCAGCACGACCACGCCGAGATAGGCGTCGTACCAGGAATCGACGAGGAGGGCTTTCAGGGGCGCGTCCGGGTCGCCCTTCGGCGGCGGCAGCTTGTTGACGATGGCCTCCAGCACGCCCTCGATGTTGAGGCCGCTCTTGGCGGAAACCGGCACAGCCTCGGACGCGTCGATGCCGATCACCTCCTCGATCTGCTCCTTGATCCGGTCCGGATCGGCGGCGGGCAGGTCGATCTTGTTGAGGACGGGCACGATCTCGTGGTTGGCGTCGATGGCCTGGTAGACGTTGGCGAGCGTCTGGGCTTCCACGCCCTGGGAGGCGTCCACCACCAGGAGCGAGCCCTCGCAGGCAGCCAACGAGCGCGAGACTTCGTAGGCGAAGTCCACGTGGCCGGGGGTATCCATGAGGTTCAGGATATAGGTCTTGCCGTCCTGAGCCGTGTATTCCAGGCGCACGGTCTGCGCCTTGATGGTGATGCCGCGCTCGCGCTCGATATCCATGTTGTCGAGCACCTGCTCCGTCATCTCACGGGCAGTCAGCGCCCCCGTGGTCTGGATCAGGCGGTCGGCGAGCGTCGACTTCCCGTGATCGATATGGGCCACGATGGAGAAGTTGCGGATGTTGTCGAAGGTGCGAGCGGTCATAATTCTGCAAATATAAGAATGTTCAGGCCGCAATAGCAGGGGTGGCCCCCAAAGCCAAGGGAGGCCGGTGCAGCGTTTCAACTTGTAGGCCCCTCATCGCCTTCGCTGAGAGGAGGCTAGTAGCCTCATGGCGTGAGGGTGTGCCCGTTGGGCAGGCCTATGCGGGAGAGCGATTTATTCGCTGTAATGCGGGAAATGCCGTCGGGTTAGCGTGTGCTCGGTGGAGGTGGCGTGACGATATCCGTCCGTAAGCGTGACAAGTGCAGAACTGGCTTTCCGCGCTTGTCACTAAAGCCATCCAGGGTCAGCGCAGGCATTCCACGGGGACGCGCTGGCCAGTCTCAGGAACGAGAACCGTGCGGCATGGAACGCCGTTGATCATCCTGACCTCATTGGGAGTGGCATACGGGAAGGGAGAGTCCGGAGTGCCTGAGAGGGGAACTCCAGGGGCTACGCGAACGCTGCCTGTCGCCATAGGCTCCATCCCGATAGGGCCGGAAACGCCGACCAGGCCGGACGGGGTAGCGCATTGAATGGGAATGCGCTGATTGGTCCCGGATTCGAGAATGGTACGGCAGGGCATGCCGTTGATGATCTGAACTTCGTTGGGGGCAGCGTAGGGGAAGGGAGAGTTCGGAGTGCCGCTGAATTGAGCCTGTGCGAGGCCAATTGTGCCGAGCATCATGAAACCAGTACCGGCGAGAATAGTGAGTGTCTTCACGGAAGCCTCCTCGGTAGACAGGAACATTGTCTAGTCATGAGCCAGAAGTTTACGCGGATAGCTACAAGAGGTCTTTTATCTCACGGCAACATGTTGAGACTGTGTCAAAATCCTCCTCGGAGACGTTGGCAGCCTAGCGCCCCTGTTCGAGAATGCGCGAGATCACCTTGGCCGTGTAATCCACCATCGGAACGATGCGCGCATAGTTGAGCCGCGTCGGCCCGATCACGCCAAGAACGCCCACGATCTTCTGGCTGCCGTCGCGGAAAGGGGCCGCGATCATCGAGGAGCCGGACATGGAGAACAGCTTGTTCTCCGACCCGATGAAGATACGCACGCCTTCGCCGCCTTCCGCGCGGCTGAGCAGGTCGATGACATCGGTCTGCGTTTCGAGATCGGAAAAGAGCAGGCGGATGCGGTCGAGATCCTCCACCGCCTTTAGATCGTCGAGCAGATTGGCCTGCCCACGCACGATGAGCTGACGCGCGCCCACAGGCCCGACGGTCGTGGCGAGGCCTGCCTCTACGAGCTTGGCGGTGAGCACGTCGAGCTCGCGCTCCATGTCTCCGCGCCGGGTCTCGATCTCGCGCTTGATGTCGCCGATGGTCTTGCCCTGGATGCGCGCATTGAGGAAGTTCCCGGCTTCCACCAGCGCGCCCGCGGGAAGGCCCGCCGGAAGATCGAGCAGGCGGTTCTCCACCGATCCGTCCTCGGAGACGAGCACCACGAGGGCGCGGGCGGGGTCGAGCCGCACGAACTCGATATGCTTGAGACGCGCATTGGATTTGGACGTCACCACCACGCCCGCGCCGCGCGATACGCCGGAGAGGAGCGTGGAGGCTTCTGCCAGCGCCGTCTCGAGCGTATGGCCCGAGGCGGCGGCCTTCATCTGGGCCTCGATCCGCGCCCGCTCGTCGAAGGTGACGTCGCCGATCTCCATCATCGCATCGACGAAGAAGCGCAGGCCCGATTCCGTGGGCAGGCGGCCCGCACTGGTATGGGGCGAGAAGATCAGGCCCGCCGCCTCCAGATCCGACATCACGTTGCGGATCGAGGCGGGGGAGAGCGCCATGGGCAAGAGGCGCGAGAGATGGCGCGAGCCCACGGGCTCGCCCGTGATGAGATAGCTCTCGACGATCTGCCGAAAAATTTCGCGGGAACGGTCGTTCAGCTCCGCGATGGCGCGGGCATCGGACAGGTTCGAGAAGGGGCCGGTTGCGTGCATAGGATGGTTTTTACGCTCTCACAATTCCACCATGCAAGTCAGCATTATGTGCGGGCCAGAGACGCTTTAGGCAAGACTGCCGCTTGCCTAAAGCGTTAAGGCGCCTCTAAGAGGCTTCCAGTATCGAATTTTTGAGGAGAATCCGGCCATGCGTCCTTCCAACCGCGCCCCCGACGAACTGCGCCCTGTCACCCTGGAGCGAGGCGTCGCGCGCTATGCGGAGGGCTCCTGCCTCGTTTCCTTCGGCAATACCCGGGTGCTTTGCACGGCCTCCCTGGAGGAAAAAGGCCCGCCGTGGCTGCGCGGCACCGGCAAGGGCTGGGTGACGGCGGAATATTCCATGCTGCCCCGCGCCACCCATGAGCGCACCCGGCGCGAGGTCAATTCCGGCAAGCCTTCGGGCCGCACGCAGGAAATCCAGCGCCTCATCGGCCGCTCGCTTCGCGCCGTCGTGAACCTGCCCGCCATCGGTGAGCGGCAGATCGTGCTCGATTGCGACGTCATCCAGGCGGACGGCGGCACCCGCACCGCTTCCATCACCGGCGCCTGGGTGGCCTTGCACGAATGCTTCACCTGGATGCAGAAGCGCTCCATCATCTCCATCAATCCGCTGCGTGAGCCCGTGGCCGCCATCTCCTGCGGAATCTACCAGGGCGCCCCGGTGCTCGACCTCGATTACGCGGAGGATTCCGCCGCTGAGACAGACGCCAATTTCGTCATCACCGGCTCCGGCGGCATTGTGGAAGTGCAGGGTACGGCGGAAGGAAAGCCTTTCTCGGAGGAAGAATTCCTGAGCCTTCTGAAACTCGCCAAGGCCGGCGTGACTCAGCTCGTCGATCTTCAGAAGAAGGCCGTGGCATGAGCACGCGCCGTCCTCTTACGGGCAAAGTCGTCATCGCGACCCATAACGCGGGCAAGCTGCGTGAAATGCGGGAACTGCTGGCACCCTTCGGCATCGAGGCCGTCTCCGCGGGCGAGCTTGGCTTAGCCGTGCCCGCTGAGACCGGCCATATGTTCGCGGAGAATGCTGCCATCAAGGCCCATGCCGCCGCGAAAGCCACGGGCCTGCCGGCCTTCTCCGACGATTCCGGTCTCTGCGTCGATGCGCTCGACGGCGCACCTGGATTGTTCACGGCGGATTGGTCCGGCCTGAACAAGGATTTTTACGCCGCCATGGAGCGGGTTCATCGCGAGCTGGAAAAGCGTGAGGCTACCGTCAAGCGGGCGCATTTCGTGTCTGCGCTTGTGATTGCCTGGCCCGACGGACATGAGGAATTGTTCGAAGGCCGCGTTTTCGGCGAGGTGGTCTGGCCGCCGCGTGGGGAAAAGGGCTTCGGCTACGATCCCATGTTCAAGCCCGATGGTTTTGCCGAAACCTTCGGTGAGCTGTCCTCGGACGAGAAGCATGGCATCGACTGGTCGAAGCCGGAGCCGGAAGGCCTCTCCCACCGCGCCCGCGCCTTCGTGAAGCTGGCGGCGGGGTGTTTGACGCGCGCGTAACAACCGCAGCACGTCATCACCGGCCTTGTGTCGGTGATCCCGATTGATTGATGCGTATCGCTTTTCGGATCGGGATGGCCGGGACGAGCCCGGCCATGACGGCGAGAAGGGGCAAAAAAGAAGCGCCCCGGAGGGCGCTTCCCATAGCTTAGGCTTTAAGCAGCGGTCGGGCCGTTGCCCCGGCGCTTGGCCATGTAGGCATCGAATTCCTCGCGGTCCTTGGCGCGCTTCAGCTCTTCCACGAACTCACGGAAGTCGCGCGCTTCCTGGTCGAGCTTGCGACGCTCTTCCTCAAGACGCTCGATCTCGCTGCGGCGATAATCGTCGAAGGCTGCATTGCCGGTGCTGCCATAGGCGAAGCCATTGCCTGAGCGGCGTGCTGAGAAGATGTCGTCGGCGACACGGTTGAAGGTGTCACGGAAATAGGCTCTCGCCTCGTCTTTCTTGGGGTATCCGCACATTTTCCATACCACATAGGCCAGCGCGAGCGGCCAGAACCAAATGAAGCCCAGGATAATTCCGACGATCTCCAGCGCGCGCCGGGGCGGACGCCCGCAGCGGCGTTGGGCACCGGTATTCCAGGGCCCGGCTTGAGGGCCTGAATTCCAGGCGGTGGAGGCAGAATCTGACATTGGCAGGTCCCATGTTAATGCTAACAACATTAACATGCGTGGTGGGCTCGGCGCTTTCAAGAGATTTGCCGTTTATTTTTAAGGGATGGCAGAGAAGCAGCCGGAACGTGCCTTGGCGCATTATCCAGCAGCTTGGCCGGACCTGCCCTTGAGCGCACCATGAACCAGGGCGAGGACACCGGCCCGCAGGAGCTCATATTTGTCCGGCAGGCTATGGCCCTTGGGCAGCTGGCCAGCTGCATCGAGCATGGCAATGCCGTGGGACAGCGCCCAGACCTCGATGGCAATGAAGCGGGCATCGACATTCTCGAAGCCCTGCGGAAAGGTTTCATCCAGGGCTTTCACAAGGTAATCGAAAGCGGTGCCCGGCGTTTTCCCGCCTTCCTTGTCCTGCCCCTTGCCCCAGAAGGGTCCGCATTCCTCGCTCTCGGTTGGCTTGGCGGAGAACATGGCGGCGTAGAAACCGGGCTCCTGTTCGGCAAAGGCCAGATAAGCCTCGCCCATGCGGGTGAAGCGCTCCAGCGACGTTCCCTCGCTCTGAAGGGCGCGGCCAAGCCGCTTTGCCAGTTCGTCGTAGCCTCTGAAAGCCACCTCGGCCACCAAGGCATCGCGGCCCCGGAAATGGCGGTAGAGGGCAGCAGGTGTCACGCCCACGAGCTTGGCCGCATCGGCCAGGGTGAACCCGCCGATACCCCGCTCGGCAATGAAGCGCTGCGCCGCCTCGATCAGCGCTTCCTTCAGATTGCCGTGGTGGTAGCCCTGCCGGTCGAACGGGCCGCGCCAATGCCGCATGATGGGTCCTTCGTATCTGCCCCTAAACCTTAAGCCGCCGTGCCCGGCTAAGCTAGGGTTTAAAGGCGCCTCAGGGTGAACAACTGCCTCAAGAAGAGGTTCACTAATCATTTGAGTACCGCACTGTCATCCGCTGCGCGCCCTCAAGGGAACGACACTTCGGCACTTCACGCGACAAAGCCGCCCGTGACCTTCGCGTGAAGACCTGCCATATACGCCTCATGATCGATCATCCGACGCGCGATGTGGGCTTTGGCGTTTACGTCCATTGGCCCTTCTGCGCCTCCAAGTGCCCCTATTGCGACTTCAACAGCCATGTCCGCCACCAGCCGGTGGATCAGGAGCGGTTCCTCGCGGCCTTCAGGCGCGAGATCACCCATACGGCGGCGCGCATTCCGGGGCGCACGGTCACCAGCATCTTTTTCGGCGGCGGCACGCCCTCTCTCATGAAGCCGGAAACGGTGGGCGCGATCCTCGATGCCATCGGTGGCGCCTGGAGCATGGACCCGAACGCCGAAGTCACGCTGGAGGCCAACCCGACCAGCGTCGAGGCGGAGCGCTTTCGCGGCTATCGTCATGCCGGGATCAACCGGGTGTCGCTCGGCGTTCAGGCGCTCAACGATGCCGATCTGAAGCGCTTGGGCCGCATGCATTCCGTTGATGAGGCGCTAGCTGCGGTGAAGATCGCGGCTTCCATCTTCGAGCGCTATTCCTTCGATCTCATCTATGCCCGTCCCGATCAGACGCCGCAGGAATGGGGCACGGAGCTGGAGCGGGCGATCGGCCATGCGGTGGAGCATCTCTCGCTCTATCAGCTCACCATCGAACCGGGAACCTGGTTCCAGCGTCTCTACGATGCGGGCAAGATCAAAGTGCCGGACGAGGAGACGGGCCGCGCGCTCTACGACATCACGCAGGAAACCTGCGAGAAGCACGGTCTGCCGGCCTACGAGATTTCGAACCATGCACGGCCTGGAGCGGAATCGCAGCACAACCTGCTTTACTGGCGCTACGGCGAATATGCCGGTATCGGTCCCGGCGCGCATGGACGCCTCGTCACCGGCAATGCGCGTCTCGCCACCGCGACGGAAAAGCACCCCGAGACATGGCTCGAACTCGTCGAGCGCGAGGGCCACGGTGTCATCGACGAGGAAGTGCTGACCTCGGAAGCCGAGGGCGACGAATTCCTGCTCATGGGCCTTCGCCTGAAGGAGGGCATCGATGCGCGTCGCTTCGAGGCGTTTACCGGAAAGCCGCTGAATGAGCGGCGTGTGCGTATTTTGCAGGAAGAGGGCCTGATCCGTATCGACGGCACGCGCGTCGCCGTGACGCCGAAGGGTTCGCCCGTGCTCAATGCGGTGATTGCGGAGCTGGCGGCGTGATGCTCGACATCACAACACGCCGATTCAAGATTGAGAACACCTTCAGAGGACAGAATTGATGTTCGAACTCAGCAGCTTTTTGTTGTTCGTCGCCGCCGCTCTGCTCATTGCGATCACGCCGGGGCCGGGCATTTTCTATGTGGCGGCTCGCACATTGGCCGGTGGCTATTCTGAAGGCGTGGCCTCGAGCTTCGGCACTGGTCTCGGCGGCTGCGTCCATATCGTTGCCGGTGCGCTTGGCGTTTCCGCTCTCGTCATGGCAAGCGCCGAGGCGTTCACGCTTCTGAAACTCGCAGGCGCCGTCTATCTGGTTTGGCTCGGCTTCAAGACCATTCGGGATGCGAAGGTGGATGCGCCCACGAACGTCGCCACCACCGGCGCATGGAAGGCTTTCCGCGAGGGCGTTCTGGTCGAGGCCTTGAACCCGAAAACCGCTGCCTTCTTCCTCGCGTTCATTCCGCAATTCGTCAGCCCGGCTCAAGGAAACGTCGCGCTTCAGTTCGCCGTGCTGGGCCTCGTGTCGGTGACCTTGAACACCCTTGTTGATGTGGTTGTCGCCTTCATGGCGGCTCGCGCCCGTGATGGTTTCGCGCGCAGGCCGAAGATCATCCGCCGCATCTGCGAAACCTCGGGCCTCGTCATGTGCGGGCTTGGGGCAGTGCTCGCCTTCGCTCGCCGGCCGGTTTGACGATAAAATCCGTCGCCGTCAGCGGCGGATCTTTGACTCGATCACATCCCACACATCCACCGCGAGGTCCGGCCCGCCGAGGCGCTTGATGGCGCGGATGCCTGTCGGCGCGGTGACGTTGATTTCCGTAAGGTTGCCGTCGATCACGTCGATGCCGACGAGGATGAGGCCCATGCGCTTGAGATCGGGGCCGATGGTTTCGCAGATTTCGCGTTCGCGCGGCGAAAGATCCGTTGGCTTCGCAGCGCCGCCGCGCACCATGTTGGAGCGGATGTCGTTCGCTGCGGGAACGCGGTTGACCGCGCCGGCCGCTTCGCCGTCGATGAGGATGATGCGCTTGTCGCCTTCCGTGATCTTCGGCAGGAAGCGCTGGATCACCCAGGGTTCGCGGAACAGGTTGGAGAAGAGGTCATAGAGCGAGCCGAAATTCGGGTCCTCGCGGCCGACCTTGAACACGCTTGCGCCGCCATGGCCGTAGAGCGGCTTCATCACCACATCGCCATGCTCGCGGCGGAACTCCTCGATCTCCTGCTTGTCGCGCGAGATCAGCGTCGGCGGCATGAGATGCGGGAAATGCGTGACGAAGATCTTTTCTGGAGCATTGCGCACATGCGCGGGATCGTTGACCACGAGGGTCTTCGGATGGATGCGCTCCAGGAAATGCGTGGCGGTGATGTAGGCCAGATCGAAGGGCGGGTCCTGGCGCATGAGCACGACATCGACAGTCGAGAGATCGACGCGCCGCGGTTCGCCCAACGTGTAGTGATCGCCTTCCACGTCCCGCGCCTCGATGGTCTCCGCCATCGCAATCACCTTGCCGTCGTGAAGGCTCAGGCGGTCGGGTGTATAATGAAGAATGTTATGCCCTCGCCGCTGGGCTTCGAGCAGCAGCGCAAAGCCGGTATCGCCCGCGATCTTGAGGCTGCGGATGTGATCCATCTGGATCGCAACGGTGAGGGTCATGGATCGGTCTCCGTGGGAAGCAGGGTTATTGGCCTGAAAATCCCGGATGGCAACTCTTCTTGTGGGCCGAGTGAACGAAATGGCCCTCCTGAGGTTATCACATGGCCGCGCTTGCGGCGTCCCACCCCCTTGCAGATCCTCGCAAGCTTTTCCATGTGATAGGCCATGTCACGCCGCGCCCTCCTTATCGTCAATGCCAAGAGCCGAAGCGGCGCCGCCCAGCGCGAGATGGCCATGGAACGCCTCGAAGCCCATGGAATCGAGCCTGTCCATCTCGAATGCGACCGTCGGGAGGATCTGTCGCCCCTCATCGTCAAGAATGCCAAGGATGTGGATTGCGCCATCGTCGGCGGCGGCGACGGTACCCTGAACGCGGCGGCCTTCGGCGTGATCGAGTCCGGCCTGCCGCTCGGAATTCTGCCCCTGGGCACGGCCAACGATCTGGCGCGCACGCTCGGAATTCCCTTCGACCTCGATGGCGCGGCCCAAGTCATCGCTGACGGGCTCATGCGCCAGATCGATCTCGGCATCGTCAACGGAGAGCCTTTCTTCAACGTGGCAAGCGTCGGCCTTTCCGCCGAACTGGCGCAGCAGCTGACACGGGACATCAAGCGCCGGTATGGCCGCCTGGGCTATGCGATGGTGGCGTTGAAGGTGCTGGCGCAGGCAAGGCCTTTCCGCGCCACGATCCGCAGCGAAACGGAAAACGTGCGCGTGCGGACACTTCAAATCGCGATAGGCAATGGGCGCTTCTATGGCGGCGGCAATGCGGTCGAGCAGGATGCGGCCATCGACGACGAACATCTCGATCTCTACAGTCTCGAATTGAAACGCGCCTGGAAGCTGGCGCTCATGGCGCGCTCATTCCGCCACGGACGGCACGGTGCCTGGCGAGAAGTCCGCGCCGTGCGGGCGAAGGAATTCGACATCCGCACCCGCAGGCCGAGGCCGATCAATGCGGATGGCGAGATCGTCACCCAAACTCCGGCCCATTTCTCGATCAGGCCCTCAGCCGTGACGGTGTTTGCGCCGCCCGACAAATCTTAACACCGGCCATGTCGCACGGCGTCTTCGATGCCGCCGCGGCTGATGCCCATATCGATCAGGGCTGCGTCATCGAGCGCGCCGACATCCCGTAGTGCGCGGCGCAGGTGAATTTCTTTCACGATGGCAGCGACAAGACCCCGGATCAGCCCTTGCTTCTGGCTGGTCTGCTCGACGGTCCATTCGAAGGTGTTGGTGAAGCTGGTCATGACGATCTCCTTCCTGTGTGAAGAAGAATATGATCCTCCCACTTGCATAAGTGAAACGAATGTTCATTATATTGAAAATAAGGATCGCTTATTGAGGTGACCCATGGCCCGCAATCTCGATGTCAGCCTGCTGAGAGCCTTCGTCGCCGTGGTGGATGCGGGCGGCATGACCGCCGCCACCGGCATCCTCAACCTGACCCAGGCCGCCGTCAGTCAGCAGATCAAGCGGCTGGAGGAAGGCCTGGGAGAGGAGCTCATCATCCGCGACCGGAAAGGTATGGCCCTGACCAAGGCGGGCGAGCGCCTGTTCGGGCGCGCCAAGCGCATGCTGGCGATGAACGACGAAATTTGGACCGAGATGACCACGCCGGAATTCGAGGGCGAGGTACGCCTCGGCATCCCGAGCGATATCATCACCACCTATCTGCCGACGTTCCTGAAGGACTTCGCGCGCAGCTATCCGCGCGTACGCATCACCCTCGACAGCGGGTCGACCGCCGAACTCAAGGCGAAGCTCTCCGCAGGCAAGGTGGATGTGGTGCTCGGGACGGAGCTGGCCTGCGATACGGACGGCGAGAACCTTGTCATGGACCGTCTCGTTTGGGTCGGCGCGAGGGGCGGTGAGGCGGCGTGGCAACGCCCCTTGCCTGTTTCCATCGGCTGCTCGGACTGCTCGTTCCGCTTGCCGATCCGCGAGGCATTGCAAAAGGCCAGCATCGAGTGGCGCTCGGTGTTCGATGCAACAAACACATCGGCGCAGGTCGCGACGGTTGCCGCGGACATCGCAGTCATGGCCGCGATGGCCTCCACCGTGCCGGGCGGGCTCGAAGTGCTCGCCTCCGACAGTGGCCTGCCGCCGCTGCCGCCCTTCATGGTGAACCTGTACCTGCCGAAAAACGGCGGCGATCATATCGTGCAGGAACTCGCGCGCACTATCCGATTGTCGGTGAGGGATCAGCGGAAATTGGCGGCTTAGGCCCTATTCAGTCTCCGCCGCACATACCAATACGATTCTTATCTCTCCGCCCTCATCCTCAGGAAGCGCGTAGCGCTGTCTCGAAGAAGGCTCCAGAGACCACTGGACGCTCCTTCGAGACGCCGCTTGCAGCGGCTCCTCAGGATGAGGTTCGTGTGGTGGAAAGGATTACAGGGAGATGCCTCAAGGCATCTCCAACTCAAACGCCGACATGATATGCTTCGGCCATTTCCTCGGTGCGATAAACACCGCGTCCGCGCGCCATGTTTTGCCTTCGACCCATGAATGGCGTGACAGCCAACTCCTTACCGCGCGTGAAAACCGCTGACGCTTGGTGGCGGTGATGGCGATGAGCGCATCGTCCATCGTTCCGCGCGCCTTCACCTCGATGAACGCGATGGTGTCGCCGCGCCGCATGATGAGGTCGATCTCGCCGCCGGCTGCGGAATAGCGGCGCGCGACGGGCCAATAGCCCTTCATGAGAAGATATAGGAGCGCGATGGTCTCGGCCCTGTGACCGCGCAGGAACGTGGCGCGGCGGCGTTCAAGCGCTCTGGTCATGAATCCTTCTTGGCGAGCACCAGCGCGCGGGCATAGACCTCGCGCTTGGGGAGATCGACTTCGGCCGCGACGATCGCCGCCGCATCCTTGATCGAGTGGTTCTTCAATGCGGCTTCGAGCTTGCCGTCGAGCGCGGCATCGGCTTCCGCCGCATGCATGGCCTTCGTCGCTTCGCCGATCAGCACCACGATCTCGCCTTTCGGCGGGCCTTCCTCCGCGAATTGCGCCGCCAGTTCCGGCAGTGTGCCGCGCCGGATGGTTTCGAACATCTTGGTGAGTTCGCGAGCCACCACGGCCTGCCGCTCGCCCAGCACATCGGCTGCATCTGCGAGCATCTCAGGCAGGCGATGCGGGCCTTCGAACAGCATCAGCGTGCCGGGGATCGTGCCGATCTCTTGAAGTCGCGTGCGCCGCGCACCGCTTTTCGAGGGCAGAAAACCTTCGAAGAAGAAGCGATCCGTCGGAAGTCCCGATACGACAAGCGCGGTGAGTATGGCGGAGGGGCCTGGAATGGGTGTGACCGGCAATCCTTCCTCGATAGCCGCCTGCACGAGCTTGTAACCGGGGTCGGAAACGAGCGGCGTGCCTGCATCGGACACCAGCGCAAGCGCCTGCCCCTCGCGGATGCGGTGGACCATGCGCTCGCGTACCGCGTCGTTGGAATGCTCGTGATAAGCCACAAGCGGCGTGGTGATGCCGTAATGGGCGAGCAGGGTTTTCGTGACCCGCGTATCCTCGGCCAGCACCGCATCGGACGCGGCGAGCACGCTCAGCGCGCGGAACGACACGTCCTGCAGGTTGCCGATGGGCGTCGCGACCACATAGAGGCCGGGCGAAAGCGGCTTGGCCTCGGCGGCGAGGCCGAAGGCGGTGAAGGTGGCGGTTTTCTCGGTGGCATCGCGCCGCCGGGTCCGGTTGTCGATTCTCTGCGTCATTACCGGTCACTCTCGCATAAAGGCCCGCCGTCGCGAAAGCCGGGGCGTGAGGCTTTTGAAACTTGGAAACAATATTTACTTTTTCCTGCCAGTCTCTTCGTCATCCTGCCCAAACTCCAAGGGGAACGGAGATGGCGCCAATGACTCGTGCCGCAGCAGGCCTGAAGGGCCGGGCCGCCTGGGCCCTCGTCGTCACAGCAGCACTGGTTCTGTCCGGCTGCGTCGGTTCGAGCCGCACGCAGCCGCCGCGCAAGGTCGGCCGCGCGCCTGCCGCTTCCCAGGCGCAGCCCACCTATACGGCGGATGTCGGTGATCCGGTACTCTCCGGTTCCGTGCAGAGTGCGCCTCTTGATGGCGCAATGCCGAGCACGGGAGGCAAGACCCTCGGCAACGGCCCCGTGAAAGTCGCGCTCATCCTGCCGCTCAGCGGCGCGGGGCAGGGCGCCATGGCCGGGCAGAGCATGCGCAACGCCGCCGAGATGGCGCTCGAAGAATTTCAGAACACCGACATCACCCTGCTCGTGAAGGATGATCGCGGCACGCCTGAGGGCGCGCAGGACGCCGCGAGCCAGGCCGTCGCTGAGGGCGCACAGCTCATCATCGGCCCGCTCTTTTCCGGCTCCGTGCAGGCGGCGGGACAGGTGGCGCGCCAGAGCGGCAAGCCGCTCATCGCCTTCTCGACGGATGCGGGCGTCGCGACGCCCGGCATCTATCTCCTGAGCTTCCTCGTGCAGGCGGAGGTGGACCGCATCGTTTCCTATGCCGCCTCTCAAGGCCGCCGCTCCATGGTGGCTTTGATCCCCGACACCACCTATGGCCGGGTCGCGGAAGCGCGCTTGCAGCAGGTGGCGGCGCGCCAGGTTATTCGCCTCGTCGCCGTCGAGCGCTATCCCGCGGGCCAGCCCATGGGCGCGGTGCAGCGTCTCGCGCGCGTCATCGGCGGTCCCGCTCCGCAGGCGGATGCGCTGTTCCTGCCCGATGGCGGCGATGGCCTGCCCTCTGTTGCGCAGGCATTGCAGACCATCGGCTTCAACGGAGAGCGCGTGAAGGCGATGGGCACAGGGCTTTGGAACGAGCCGCGCGTCTTCGCGCTGCCCGCCCTGCAGGGTGGCTGGTTCGCGGCTCCCGACAATCGCGGCTTCGAGGATTTCGCAGGCCGCTATCGCGACCGCTTCAACGCGGAGCCGATCCGCCTCGCCACCTTGTCCTACGATGCGGTGACCCTTGCCGCCGCGCTCGCGCGCATGCAGGGAGCGCAAGGATATGCGGATGGTGTGCTGACCAATCCCGCAGGCTTTGCCGGCGCGGACGGCGTGTTTCGCTTCAATCCCGACGGCACCAACGACCGTGCGCTCACCGTGCAGGAAGTGCGAGGCGGCGCGGCAGTCGCCATCAGCGGCGCACCACGCACGCTGGTGGCGGGGAATTAGCTGAACTCAACTTTAAAATCAGTTGTCTTATAAAGCGCAGTCTTTCCGTCATGGCCGGGCTTGTCCCGGCCATCCCGATTGGAAAAGCGAGGCGCCCTACCTAATCGGGATCACCGGCACAGGGCCGGTGATGACGTGGGAGGGCAACTTTGAGAATACTTACGCCTTGCGCGTCAGCGTCGCGCTCAATTCAGGCTTGTTGTTCAGCGTCTGGAAGACCACGCAATAGCGCTCGGTGAGCTTGAGCAGCTGATCGATCTTCTCCTGCGGCGCATCGGTGTCGACCTCGAACGACAGACGGATGTCGCGGAAGCCGACAGGTGCGGTCTTGTCGACACCGAGCGTGCCGCGAAAATCGAGATCGCCTTCCGCTTTCACGGCGCCATGGCGCAGTTCGATTTCGAGAGCGGTCGCGACAGCCTTCAGCGTCACGCCCGCGCAGGCGACGAGCGCTTCGAGCAGCATGTCGCCGGAGCAGAGCTCCGCGCCGGAGCCGCCGGTGGCAGGATGTAGGCCGGCGATAGCGAGTGCGCGGCCCGTCTCGACCTTGCACGCGATGTGCTGGTCGTCGAGCGTGCCTTGCGCTTTCAGAGTGATCACGGCGGAATCTGGATCGTTGCGATATTGATCCTTCAGCGGCGCCTGGAGGGCGCGGAGAGCGGTCACGTCCATGATGATGTCCTTGGGTTTTTCCATTACCACCACAGCGCGGCGGCTTGCCGGTCACGCTCGCGCTGAGGCTGTTGTTGCGGAGCTTTGAGCGAATGGTCGAGAGCCGTCAAGACGCGGCGCACCGAGGTCTCGAAGGGAAGTCCCGTCTTGTCGCGCGGACGCCCGAGGGTCAGCGGTAATTCATCGAAGATGCGGCCGGGCTTCGGCTGCATGACGACAGCGCGGTCCGCGAGCGTCACCGCCTCCTGCACGTCGTGCGTGACGAGAACGATGGTAGGGCGTGTTTCTTCCCACAGCCTAAGCAGATGATCGTGCAGACTCGCGCGGGTGAAAGCATCGAGCGCCGAGAACGGCTCGTCGAGCAAGAGCACTTTCGGATTGGTGACGAAGGCACGCGCGATGGAAACGCGCTGCTGCTGACCGCCGGATAAATCGCGCGGCCAGCGCTTGGCATGTTCGATCAGCCCAATCTTGTCGAGCGCGTGAGCCACGCGGTCTTTCCGCTCGGATGCGGGAAGATCCTCGATGCCGAAAGCGATATTGTCCTCCACCGACAGCCAGGGCAGGAGGCGTGGCTCCTGAAACACGATTCCGACCGCCGGATGCGGGCCTGCAAGCACTTCGTTGTCGAGCTTGATCCATCCCGTGCTTGCGCGGTCGAGCCCGGCGATCAGGCGCAGCAGCGTGGTCTTTCCACAACCTGATCCGCCGATCAGGGCAACAATCTCACTTTCGCGAACGGTGAGGTTGATGTCGGACAGCGCGCGCGTGCCGTCGGCATAGGTTTTGGAGAGGTGTTCGAGGGCAAGCATTACAATCTCTCCCGCACCGTATCCTGCCAGCGCACGAGCGGCTTGGTGCCGAAGACGAGCAGGCTGTCGGCGAGCTTGCCGAGAAGGGCGAAGGCGATGATGGCGGCGAGAATCTGGTCGGGCTTGCCCATCTGCTGCCCATCGACGAGCAGGTAGCCGAGGCCCTCGGACGCGCCCATGAACTCCGCAGCCACCACGAACATGAAGCCGAGGCCGAGGCCGGAACGCAACGCAATCACCGCCTCAGGCAGAACGGCGGGCAGCAGGATACGCTTGGCGAGCTTGAAGCGCGATAGGCGAAACACGTGGCCGACCTCGACGAGCTTGCGGTCGACGGAGAGGATCGCGCCCGCGATGCCGAGATAGACGGGGAAGAACACGCCGACCGCGATCAGCGCGATCTTCGAGGCCTCGAAGATGCCGAGCCAGAGAATGAACAGCGGCACCCAGGCGATGGAGGGGATCGCGCGCAGGGCCTGAAGCGTCGGGTCGAGCAGGTGCCTCATGGTCTGGTTTGAGCCTGAGAGCGCACCGAACACGATGCCTGCGACTGCGCCGATGATGAAGCCCGAGAGAATGCGCCACAGGGTGGTCCATACATGGGTCCACAACTCGCCGGTTTCAGCGAGACCCCAGAGCGTCGCGATGATGCGGCTTGGCGGCGGAACGAGGCGCCCTTGGGCAAGGCCGAAGCGCACAGCGGCCTCCCAGAGGAGGGCGATGGCGATGGGCAACAAAAAGCCGAGAAGGATGCGCCAGTCGAAGGCGCGATGCTTCTCGGCCGAGGTAGGGGCCGCGAGAGCGGCGGCACCCGATTGGGAGGACCAGGCTTGGCTCGAGATCTGGCTCGTGGCTTCGCCCGACACGGCGCTCTCCCGCGATGAAGACATTAGCGCGCCGCTGTGGCGAAACGGCGGTCGATCAGCGAGTCGACGGCAGCTTTCACATTCGCCTCAGGAGCGATCACTCCGGCCTGCTGGAGCGCGATGCCGGCCGCCAGAATGGTATCGACCTGAGGCTGGCCGATGGAGGAGTGAGTGAGTTCCGTACGCTCAAGCTGACGCTCGATCACCGGCTCGGCGAGCTTGGTGTAGGTCACGAGGGTTTTCTTCAGCTCGGCCGGGTTGGCCAGCGCATATTTGCGGGCCTCCTCATAGGCCTTGAGCACACGGCCCACGAGTTCCGGATTGTCCTTAGCGAAGGTCTCGGAGACGTTCAGCACGCCCCAGGTATTGGCGCCGGCATTGCGGAAGAAGAGCTGCGCGCCGCTGTCCACCTCGGCCGCCGCCATCAGCGGGTCGAGACCGGCCCAGGCATCCACATCGCCGCGCTCAAGGGCGGTGCGGCCATCAGGGTGCTGAAGCAGAACGAGCTTCACGTCCTTCTCGGTCAGTTTGGCGTCCTGCAGGGCCCGCACGAGGAAGATGTGCGGATCGGTGCCGCGGGTCACGGCCACGCGCTTGCCCTTCAGGTCCTCGACCTTGGTGATGCCGGTGTCCTTGCGGGTCACGAGAGCCGTCCATTCGGGACGCGAATAGACATAGATCGACTTGATCGGGTTGCCGTTGATCTTGGCGATCAGGGCCGCCGCGCCGGCGGTGGAGCCGAAGTCGATGGATCCGGCATTGAGGAACTCAAGCGCCTTGTTGGAGCCGAGCGACTGTACCCAGCGCACGGAAATGCCATCCTTCGCGAGCTCCTTTTCCAGGAAGCCCTTGTCCTTGAGCAAAAGGCTCACGGGATTGTAGGTGGCGAAATCGATCTTGATTTCCTTCACCTGGGCGAAGGCGCCGGTGGCGAAGGAGGTGAGGCCCGTTGCGAGCGAGGCGGCAAGGAGAAAACGGCGGGTCAGGCTCATCGTCAAAGTCCCATGTTTGGCGCATGGGGCTTGGACTCCTGGTCTGCCGCACCCAACGCTTTAGCTGCACTTGTTTCGCGCCCGCAAGCTGCATGCTCAAATCGGCGCGTGTCTTTTTTGTAGAACGAGGCGTTTCTTACGTCAAACGATATTTCTTATAAAGAACGACATTTCCGGTTTGCCGGATAAACCGCTTCCGCCCTTGGGCGACGGGGCCGGGAGTGATAAGCCAAATCGATCTCGAGAGCTGGTTTGCCGCATTTTCCGACGGCGAACCGGATCCACTTCGCCGAAAAAGCTCTAACCGGTTGTTCCATGGCGTCACAGAATCCAGACAGCATCCTGCAAACCTTGAGCGAGCAGCCCATCTACGATGCGGCGGAGCTGCGGGCCCGGCTCGTGCCCGATCTCAAGACCTATCTGGAGGAGGGCCGGGCGAAAGCGGAGCAGCAGCTTCTCGATACCGAGGACGGCCTCGTCTGCGCCCGCTACCTCTCGACCCACATGGATGAGCTGGTCCGCATCGTGCACGATGCGGTGGTGCGGTTTCTCTATCCGATGGAAAACCCTTCGAGCGGCGAGCATCTGGCCGTCGTAGCGACGGGCGGATATGGGCGCGGCACCTTGGCGCCGGGTTCCGACGTCGATCTGCTGTTTCTTCTTCCCTACAAGCAGACCGCCTGGAGCGAGAGCGTCGTCGAGGCGATTCTTTATGTGCTGTGGGACCTGAAGCTCAAAGTGGGCCACGCCACCCGCTCCGTCGAGGAATGCATCCGCGAAGCGAATGCGGACATGACGATCCGCACGGCTTTGCTTGAATCCCGCTTTCTGTTCGGCGAGCGTGAGATGTTCGACGATCTCGTGCAGCGCTTCGACAAGGAGATCGTCGCGATCTCGCCGGCTGCATTCGTGGACGCGAAGCTCAAAGAGCGTGATGCGCGTGTCGCGAAGGCCGGCGCATCGCGCTACCTCGTCGAGCCCAATGTGAAGGACGGCAAGGGCGGCCTGCGCGATCTCAATACGCTCTTCTGGATCGGCAAGTACGTCTATCAGGTCAAGACACCGAAGGAGCTGGTGAAGGCGGGCCTCTTCACGCAGCAGGAGTTCAAGCTCTTTCAGCGCTGCGAGGAGTTTCTGTGGCGCGTGCGCTGCCATCTGCATTTCGCGACCGGGCGCGCAGAAGAGCGCCTGACCTTCGATCATCAGCGTCTGATCGCCGACCGCATCGGCTTCGCGCCGCGCGGAGGCTTGTCGGCGGTCGAGCGCTTCATGAAAGCCTACTTCCTGATCGCGAAGGATGTGGGCGATCTCACGGCAATCGTCTGCGCCGAGCTCGAAGCGCGCCAGACGAAGAAACGGCCCATGCTCGACCGCATGTTCGGTCGCTTCCGCCGCCGTCGTGGCGGCGCGCTGGAAGGCGATGATTTCATCATCGACAACAACCGCATCAATGTGAGCAGCGAGGAAGCGTTCGAGCGCGATCCAGTCAACCTGATCCGCCTGTTTTGGCTTGCGGATCGGCACAATCTCGCGATCCATCCCGATGCGACACGGCTTGCCACGCGCTCGCTGAAGCTCATCGGCCACAACCTGCGCAACGACCCGGAAGCCAACAAGCTCTTCCTCGACATCATCACCTCGAAGAACGCGCCGGAAGTGGTGTTGCGACGGATGAACGAAGCGGGCGTGCTCGGTCGCTTCGTGCCGGATTTCGGCCGCATCGTCGCGATGATGCAGTTCAACATGTATCATCACTACACGGTGGACGAACATCTCATCCAATCCGTCGGCGTTCTCACCGAGATCGAGTCCGGCCAGCTCGGCGGCGAGCATCCGCTGGCCAATCAGATCTTCGGCACCATCCAGAACCGCCGCGCGCTCTATGTGGCAGTCTTCCTGCACGACATCGCCAAGGGCAGGCCGGAGGATCACTCGGAAGCAGGCGCCGTGATCGCGCGAAAGCTCGGACCGCGTTTCGGCTTGTCTGATGCGGAGACCAACACCGTCGCCTGGCTCGTGGAGCATCACCTGCTCATGTCGAACACGGCGCAGAGCCGCGATCTTTCCGATCCCGCCACCATCAAGGCCTTCGCCGATGTGGTGCAGACCATGGAGCGCCTGAAGCTCCTGCTCGTGCTCACCATCGCCGACATCAAGGCCGTGGGCCCCGGCACATGGACCGGCTGGAAGGGCCAGCTCCTGCGCACACTCTATTACGAGACCGAGGTGCTGCTCGGCGGCGGCGCGGCGGATGTCGCGCGCTCGGACCGGGTACGTCTTGCACAGGAGCAACTGCGCGGTGCCCTGCCGAAATGGTCCGAAGCGGATTTCGAATCTTACGCCGCGCGCCATACGCCGGCCTATTGGCTCAAGACGGATGAGGTGCGCCGCGTGAAGCAGGCGCATTTCGTGCACAATGCCGACAAGGCGGGGCGCACCGTCACCACATCCTACGAGACCGATCAGTTCAGGGGCGTGACCGAGTTCACGGTGCTCTCGCCCGACCATCCGCGCCTTCTCGCCATCGTCACCGGAGCCTGCGCGGCGGCGGGCGGCAACATCGTGGATGCGCAGATCTTCACGACTACGGACGGCATGGCGCTCGACACCATCGTGCTCTCCCGCGCCTTCGACCGGGACGAGGACGAGCTGCGCCGCGCGGGTCGGGTGGCCAAGGCCATCGAGCGGGCGCTCAAGGGCGAGGTGAAGATCGCCGATCTCGTGGAGAGCAAGAAGCCGTCGAAAGGCTCGCCCAAGGCCTTCCACGTACCGCCGGAGGTCACCATCGACAATTCCCTGTCGAGCCGCCAGACGGTCATCGAGGTCTCAGGCCTCGACCGGCCGGGTCTGCTCTACGATCTCACGACGGCCTTGGGCAAACTCAACCTCAACATCGCCTCCGCCCATATCGTCACCTTCGGCGAAAAAGCCGTGGACGTGTTCTATGTAACGGATCTGACCGGGACCAAAGTCACCCATGCGGGCCGCCAATCCACCATCCGCCGCACCCTGCTGGAGGTGTTCAAGAATGAGGAAGCTGAGCCGCTTCAGCGCCGCAGCGCTTGATTTGTGAGCGCTTCGACCTGATATGTGCCCTGACCCTTTCCCTAATCAGTTGATCGATCATGAATCCGAACGACACGGAAAACCAAGCCATGAACCCTCAGGCCGAGCCTGCCAACGGTGCTGACACGGAGGCAAATGCCGCCCCCCAGGCCGATCCGGTGGCCGTTCTCGAGGCCGAGAAGGCCGATCTGAAGGACAAGCTCCTGCGCCTGATGGCCGATATGGAGAACCTTCGCCGCCGCACCGAGCGTGAGGTGGCCGACGCCCGCACCTATGCGGTGGCGAATTTCGCCCGCGATATGCTGAACGTCGCCGACAACGTGCGCCGTGCCATCGAGAGCGTGCCGGAAGACGAGAAGGCCTCGGCCGAGGGGGCCTTCAAGGGCCTCATCGAGGGTATCGACCTCACCGAGCGCGACCTTCTGAAGACCTTGGAGCGGCACGGCGTGAAGAAGCTCGACCCGCAGGGCCAGAAATTCGACCCCAACGTGCATCAGGCCATGTTCGAGGTGCCGAACCCTGACGTTCCGAACGGCACGGTGGTCCAGGTGGTCCAATCCGGCTACGTCATCGGCGACCGCGTCCTGCGCCCGGCTCTCGTTGGCGTCGCCAAGGGCGGCCCGAAGACCCCGGGCAATGGCGAGACGGCGGACAATTCCTCCGCTTCGTAAGCCTCGCTAATCCATTCGACGACATCTCATCACCGGCCTTGTGCCGGTGATTTCGCAAGCGGCGCTGGCTGCCCTGGCTCGGGATTTAGCCTCTTACTGGCTGAGGATCTCAAGCCCATCGGCCACGGCGCGGAAGCGGCGCAGGTTCTCGTCCCGTTGCTCGGCCCGCGACATGCCGACCATGCGCACATAGCGGCTCCCGTCGAACTGGATCGACTGCATCACCACGATATCCTGCCCGCTCTCGGCCTCCTTGGCTCGGGCAACGATCTCGTGCCAATCCTGTCCTCGGAGCCGGAAAGCCTCGGAGCGCTCGATGCGGACCTCCTTCAGGATCTGGTTGGAGTTGAGAGCGGCCCGGGCGAACTGGTTCCGGGCCTCGACACTGGGAAGCGACTGCACGGCAGATGCCAGGATCACCATCGGCTGCTCCACCGCCTTGACCGTATCCTGCGGCCCGTCCGTATAGAGGACGGAATTGCCGGCGAGCACCCGCACCGGCCTGAAGCCCGCTTTGTCGTTGATGCGGAAGGGAAGGGCGGAAACCTGCTCTTCCAGGGAGACGCTGTTCCTGAGCGCGACGCTCTTCAGGGCATCGCGGATCTGCGCATCGCTGTAGCCGTCCTGGCCGCCGCGCACCTGCGCGATCACCAGGCCGGTCAGGTCCGCATCCTTGACGACGAGAACCCATTTGCGGCCTGTCACCGGCCCCGTCATGGCTCCGCCGATGAGAATGCCGCTCTTCGAGCCGATCTTGACATTCTCACGGGTCTTGAGGTCGAGCCCCTGCTTCTTAAGGGCCTCCTTCGTCAGGCCGGGGACCATCTGATCATAGGCCTGGGGCGGCATTTCCGCGAAGGTGATGGCGGCGGCGCGCTCCTCGTTCTCGAAGCCGGAGAAGCGCTTCGACACCACCATATCCTGGGGCGGCACGATTCCGATGCGCGAGGCCGGCGGAAACACGGGCTCCGCGGCGAAAGCGGCCTGGATGGAAAGGGTAAAGCCGAAAACGGCGGCGACAAGAGCTTTCATGGATGCCCCCTCGGAAACGTCTGGGAGTTGAAGTTAAAGCGCCTGCTCCACCTTGCGCAAGGTCAGGTTGAGCCGTCCACCCTGCGGCAGCAGGTCCGACGTGCCGGGCGCAAGTCTGTCGATGCCATGATAGATCAGCCGCGCGGGGCCGCCGAACACGATTGCGTCACCCGAGCGCAGCTTCACGGATTTCGTCGGATCCTTGTGCTCCAGGCCGCCATAGCGGAACAGGGCGGTGTCACCAAGGGACAGGGAGACCACGGGCGCCGCGAATTCCTTCTCGTCCTTGTCCTGGTGCATGCCCATGCGGGCGGAGGGCTCGTAGAAATTGACGAGGCAGGCATCGGGAGCCTGTGGATAGCCGCTCAACTCCTCCCATGCCCGCAGAACCTGCTCCGGCATGGCAGGCCAGGGCTCGCCCGTCTCCGGATGCGCGGGCTGATAGCGGTAGCCGTCCACATCCGACACCCAGCCGAGCCGCCCGCAATTGGTCATGCGCACGGAAAACGGCTTGCCGGTGCGCGGCATGCGCGGGGTGTAGAGCGGCGCGGCCTTGGTGATGGCGCGCAAGGTTTCGAGAAGCCGCTCCTGGTCCGGGCGGTCGAGATAGTCGGGATAGTAGATGAGGCCGGGTGCGAGGGTGATGGCGGTCATGAGTTAATACAACGCCTTGTCATTCCGGGGCGCCGAAGGCGAGCCCGACCCGAAGGGCCGCGCCGCAGGCGTGGAAACCCATAAACACGACGTACAAGAATAGAGCGAGATGTGTCTCACTTCATTCTTTGACAGTGGGGGTTATAGGTTCCGGGCTCCGCTGCGCGGCCCCGGAATGACAAGAGCGAGTGCTTTAAGCCTCCAGCACCTTCTTGCTGGCGACGGTGGTGTCGTCGTTGAGGTCGTAGACCAGCGGGATGCCGGTTGCGAGTTCGAGGCTGGGGATCGTGTCGGAGGTCAGGCCGTCGAGCACCATCACGAGGGCGCGAAGCGAATTGCCGTGAGCGGCCACGAGCACGCGCTCGCCACGCATGACGCGGGGCAGGATCTCGCGGATATAGTAGGGCAGCACGCGGGCCACCGTGTCCTTGAGGCTCTCGCCGCCGGGAGGCGGCACGTCGTAGGAGCGGCGCCACACATGAACCTGCTCCTCACCCCAGCGGGCGCGGGCATCGTCCTTGTTGAGGCCGGAGAGATCGCCGTAATCGCGCTCGTTGAGGGCCTGGTGGGCGATGGTCTTCAGGTCCGGCTGGCCGATCTCTTCGAGGATCAGCTTGCAGGTGCGCTGAGCGCGGCCGAGATCGGACGTGAAGGCCACGTCGAACTGCACGCCCATCTCCTTGAGGCGACGGCCTGCGGCGCGGGCTTCCTCGATGCCGAGATCGGTGAGGCCAGGGTCCTTCCAGCCCGTGAACAGGTTCTTGAGGTTCCATTCGCTTTGGCCGTGGCGGGCGAGGACGAGAAGGCGGTTCATGTCGGGACGTCTCCGTAAGGGTCGTTGAGTGTTTTAGAGCTGATCGAGGCCGAGCACATCGGCCATGGTGTAATAACCGGGCTTCTTGTCGAAACCCCAGAGTGCGGCCTTCACCGCGCCGCGCGCGAAAATCCCGCGGTCCTCGGCGCGGTGGCCGAGTTCGAGGCGCTCGCCCTGGCCGGCGAAGATCACCGAATGCTCACCCACCACCGAGCCGCCGCGTAAGGTAGCAAAGCCGATATCGCCGGGAACGCGCGCGCCGGTATGCCCGTCACGGCTGCGCACCGAGCGTTCTTTAAGAGAAATCTGGCGGCCTTCGGCGGCAGCCTCGCCGAGCAGAAGCGCGGTGCCGGAGGGCGCATCCACCTTCATGCGGTGGTGCATCTCGAGCACTTCGATGTCGAAATCCTCACCCAGTGTTGCCGCCGCCTTGCGCACGAGGCCCGCGAGCAGGTTCACGCCCAGCGACATGTTGCCGGACTGGACGATGCGCGCATGCCGGGCAGCGGCCTCCAGCTTCGCGAAATCCTCTTCCGCCAAGCCGGTGGTGCCGATCACGTGCACGATGCGCGCCTGGGCGGCGAGCGCCGCGAAGGCAACCGTAGCGGCGGGAGAGGTGAAGTCGAGCACGCCATCGGCCTGGGCGAAGGCGGTGAGCGGATCGTCCGTCACTGGAATTCCCAGCGGCTGCAAGCCCGCGAGGCTGCCTGCATCTTGGCCTAGAGCCGTCGAACCCTCGCGCTCGATGGCGCCGACAAGGCGGCAGCCGCCGTTTTCCGAAACCGCTTTGATGAGCATGCGCCCCATACGCCCGGCGGCGCCGACCACGACAAGTCGCATTTCGCTCATGCTCGATCTCCTGTTGTTGCGGGTCGGGTATAGCGGCTCAAGGGGTGGCTGAGAAGCGGGATGGCTGCGGCCTTCACTTTAAACCCCACTCCCAACCCTATGTCCTCATCCTGAGGAAGTCGCGCAGCGACTGTCTCGAAGGAGGCTCCAGTGCTCTCTGGACGCTCCTTCGAGACGCCGCTTACAGCGGCTCCTCAGGATGAGGTCGGTGGGGCAGATGAAGACGTGGATCACCGGCACAAGGCCAGTGATGACGTGCGAACTCAACCCGGCTGCGGGCCCTCGTAGCCCTCGATGATGATGATATCGGCCACCGCATGGCCGTCCCTTTCGGCCTTGGCCGCCTGATATTCGGGCGAATCCCAGCAGGCCAGCGCTGCGGCATAAGACGGAAACTCGATCGCCACATTGCGGGCACGGGCTTCCCCTTCGGCCACACGATAGCCGCCGCCGCGCACTAAGAATTTCGCGCCGAACGTGGCGAAGGGCACCGCATTGGCCTTCACGTAGTTCTGGTAGGCATCCGGGTTCGAAACGTCGACGCGGCCGATCCAATATCCCTTCGCCATCACTCCGCTCCTTCCACGAGAACGAACTCCGCCACGCAAGCGCCGTCGCGCTTGGCCTTGGCGGCCTGATATTCGGGCGAATTGTAATAGGTCCGGGCCTGCTCGACCGAGTCGAACTCGATCACCACGTTGCGCGCCCGTGCCTCGCCTTCCAGCGCCTCATAGGCTCCGCCACGCACTAATGGCCGTCCGCCATATTGCTTGATCGCCGCCGTCGCGCCCTTGGCGTATTCCGCATAAGCCTCCGGGTTCGTGACGGTAACGCGGGCGATGACATAGCCTTTGGGCATGGAGCTCTCCTGTTGAATGGGGTGCGCAGCGAACGATAGCCGCGCGGAATCGTCAAGTATCGGCAGGGCCGTTCATGGTTGCATGAGGAGCGGCAGCTCCGCCAACAGTCCGTCGCGCGCGCGAAAACCCGCGCCGCCGCTTTCCTTGCGCTCGTCACGGATCAGGCGGGCGAAGAGAAACTTCCGCTCGCCTTTCTGCGTCCAGCCGACGAACCAGCCGAATTGCCGATTGCGGTCGAAAGCGCCGTTTCGTGTCGGCTGAAAGCCGGTGCCGGTCTTGCCATAGGCCGTCCAGCCATCGGGCAGGGGAAAGGCGGGCATGATCGCAAGCGTCGTGTCCTGGGCCTTCCGCGAGACAGGCAATTCGCGCTTGAGAAGCTTTTTTAGAAAATCGATCTGTTCGACGGGCGAAATCTGGAGCGATGATGCGCTCAGCCATGAACGGGTGAGGCCGTTGTTCTTGCCTTTGTCGCCGCTGACATCGCGATTGCCGTAATCGAACGCATCGACATAGCGCTTGAAGTGCGCGTTGCCCAATTCGCCGGTCAGGACGAGCGAGTACCAGAGAACGGAATCCCTCAGCCAGGAGCGCGGTGTCGTGGTCTTCTTCCAGTCTTCGTTCCAGGTCTTGTATTCAGGCTTGTAGGGCCAGGCCGGTTCATCCTCGCCTGTGAGAATGCCTGCATCGTAACCCATGACGCTCAAAGGCACCTTGAAGGTGGAGGCGGGATTGCTGCGGCGCTCGCAATCGCCTTCACGCTTCAGCATACGGCCCGTGTCGAACTCGACCACGAGCGTGCAGGTATCGGCCCATGCCTGTCCGCCGATGAGCATGACACCGCACAGCAGGACCAGTCGCATGATGCGCATGGGGATGCTCTTGAAGGAAAGGATCAGGACTTGGCGATCTCGCGTACGATGGCTTCCGCAACCGCTCGCGGATCGGCGGCCTTCACGATGGGGCGGCCGACGACGAGATGATTGGCACCAAGGCGAATGCCTTCCGCGGGCGTGACGACGCGCTTCTGGTCGCCTGCCTCGGAACCTACGGGGCGAATGCCCGGCGTCACGATGAGCTTGTTTCGTCCGAGGATGCCGCGCACGGCTTGAGCTTCGGTCGCTGCGCAGACGATGCCGTCGATGCCGATGTCGCGAGCCTGCTCGGCACGCTTGGCGACGAGCTCGCCTATTGCGACAGGCGCGTAGCCCGCCTCGACGAGATCGTTGTCGTCGTAGGATGTGAGCACGGTGACGGCAAGAATCTTCAAGTCCGATCCGGCTTTTCCGGCAACGGCGGCGCGCATGGTCTGCGGGTAGGCATGCACGGTGAGAAATGTCACGCCCATGCCCGCGATGGAGCGCACGCCTGCCTCCACCGTGTTGCCGATATCGTGGAGCTTGAGATCGAGAAAGACTTTCTTGCCCTGGCCGATCAGCTCGCGCGCGAACTCGAAGCCGCCTGCATAACCGAGCTGGTAGCCGATCTTGTAGAAGGTCCCCGCATCGCCGATGCGCGACACGATGGAGCGCGCTTCCTCGACGCTTGGAACATCAAGTCCAATGATAAGCCTATCGCGAATGTCTCCAACCGACACGGGATTCGTCGAAGGAGACATTGCGGTGCTCATGGATGCTTGACCTTGCTGTAGACCCACACGCGGGCCGGGGGGAGATTGCGCCAGATGCGGTTGGAGGCTTTGGCCTTGTAGTATGTCGACCGCGCCGGGATCGGCGGCACCACCGCATAGGTGAATTGAATGAAGGGCGCGCTCGGATGCATCATCTCTTGAGCGGCTTCCAGCAGGTCCAGGCGCTGATCCATGGGCTTGGTGAAGAGCGGCAGGCTCGACACGGTGGCGGCCGCAGGCTCCTTCAGAATGCCGGAGAGGGTTTCCTGAAGATCGTAGGCATCGCCCTGGATAATCGTCGCCTTCGGGAAACGGCGCTTCAGGAGCTGGCAGAATTCGGGGTTGAACTCGACGAGGACCAGCCGTTCCTGTTCGATGCCGCGATTGATCAATGCGTCGGTAACGGGACCGGTACCGGGGCCGAGTTCGATCACTGGCCCCGGAATGCGGGGGTCCACATAGGACGCCATGGTCCGCGCGAGAACTTTTCCCGAGGGGGTCACCGCCCCCACGACCAGGGGACGTTCGAGCCAGGATCGCAGGAAACGGGCCTCGTCCTGAAAGCGGTCCTTCTTGAAGGGGTGTTTCCGTGTCGTGGGCCGTTGAAACGACTGATGCACTGGGTAGACCCCTCAAGCGGGCGGATCACATAGGCTGTTTAAGGCTCAAAGGAAACGACCGTCAAGTTAACTTGATCCGCTCAACCCATCGAGAAATTCCCGGAAACGCGAGAAGAAACCCGAGCTTTCAGGATGGTTTTCCTTGGAGCATTCCTTGTCGAACTCTTCCAGAAGCTCGCGCTGGCGCTTGGTGAGCTTCTGCGGTGTTTCCACAACAACCTGGATGTAGAGGTCTCCTACATCCCGCGAGCGGAGGACCGGCATGCCCTTGCCCCGCAGGCGGAACTGCTTGCCGGTCTGGGTGCCCTCGGGCACCTTCACCAGGGCTTCCGAGCCGCCGATGGTGGGCACATTGAGCTCGCCCCCGATCGCCGCCGTCACCATGGAGATCGGCACGCGGCAGAACAGGTCGGCGCCGTCCCGCTGGTAGAACGGGTGGGGTTTCAGGGACAGGAAGATATAGAGATCGCCCGCAGGTCCGCCGCGTAGCCCGGCCTCGCCTTCGCCCGCAAGGCGGATGCGCGTGCCGTCCTCGACGCCTGCCGGAATGTTGACGGAGAGCGTGCGCTCGCGCGTGACCCGGCCTGCGCCGCCGCAGGAGCCGCAGGGATCGTCGATCACCTCGCCGCGCCCATGGCAGTTCGGGCAGGTGCGCTCGATGGAGAAGAAGCCTTGCGTCGCCCGCACGCGGCCTGCGCCGCCGCAGGTGGGGCAGGTCTTGGGCTTCGAACCCGGCTTCGCGCCCGATCCTGAGCAGGCCTCACAGGTGATGGAGGTGGGGATCTTCAGTTCGGCGGTCTTGCCGTGGAAAGCCTCATCCAGGCTGATTTCCAAGTTGTAGCGCATGTCCGCGCCACGCTCGCGCCCGCCGGTGCTGCGGCCCCGGCCTCTACCAGCGCCGCTGCCCGCATCGCCGAAGAAATTCTCGAAGATGTCGGACATGAAGTCTGAGAAATCACCCCCGAAGCCCGGCCCGCCCGCGCCGCCATTGGCGAAGGCCGCATGGCCGTAGCGGTCATAGGCCGCGCGCTTCTGCCCGTCGGAGAGGGTCTGGTAGGCTTCGTTGAGTTCCTTGAATTTGACTTCCGCCTCGTGGTCGCCCGGATTGCGGTCCGGGTGAAATTGCATCGCGAGCTTCCGGAAGGCGGATTTCATCTCCGCTTCGGTGGCGGTCTTCGCGACGCCGAGGACCTCGTAATAATCGCGCTTGGACATGTCAGGCGCCCCCGGGAGCGTTTTGACGCTCCGTCATGTTGTCAATCCGACCCTGGCGCTCGATGCGGCTTGTGGCACCCGATGTTTCGGTGTGTGCCTTGCGGCTGTGGGTCGGTTGATCGGTCATTGTTATTGCAGCTCTTATCATGAAAACGGCACCCGGCAGTCAAATGCCGGGTGCCGAATTTCTAGAATGCGCTCATATCTTTAAGCGCGCTTCTTCTTGTCGTCTTCGTCGACTTCCTGGAAATCGGCGTCGATGACGTCATCCTTCTGGGCGTTCTCGCCCTCGGGCTGCTCGCCGCCTTCGCCGGCATTCTGTTGCGCGGCATACATGGCCTCGCCCAGCTTCATGGAAGCCTGCATCAGGTCCGTGGTGCGAGCCTTGATGACCTCGGCGTCCTCGCCTGCAAGGGCCTGACGAAGGGCGTCGATGGCGGTCGTGATGCCCTGCTTGTCGGCTTCGGAGACCTTGTCCCCGTATTCCGACAGCGACTTCTCGGTGGCGTGAACGAGGCTTTCGCCCTGGTTCTTCGCCTCCACGACCTCACGGCGCTTCTTGTCTTCCTCGGCGTGGGACTCGGCGTCCTTCACCATCTTCTCGATGTCGGCATCCGACAGACCGCCGGAAGCCTGGATGCGGATCTGGTGCTCCTTGGCCGTGGCCTTGTCCTTCGCAGTGACGTTCACGATGCCGTTCGCGTCGATGTCGAAGGTCACCTCGATCTGCGGCACGCCGCGCGGGGCGGGCGGAATGCCCACGAGGTCGAACTGGCCGAGCAGCTTGTTGTCCGCCGCCATTTCACGCTCGCCCTGGAAGACGCGGATCGTCACCGCGTTCTGGTTGTCTTCCGCGGTCGAGAAGACCTGGCTCTTCTTCGTCGGGATCGTGGTGTTGCGCTCGATCAGGCGGGTGAACACGCCGCCGAGCGTCTCGATGCCGAGCGAGAGCGGGGTCACGTCGAGGAGCAGAACGTCCTTCACGTCGCCCTGGAGCACGCCCGCCTGGATCGCAGCGCCGATGGCCACGACCTCATCCGGGTTCACGCCCTTATGGGGTTCCTTGCCGAAGAACTGCTTCACCACTTCCTGGATCTTCGGCATGCGGGTCATGCCGCCGACCAGGACCACCTCGTCGATGTCGCCGGGCGAGATGCCGGCGTCCTTGAGGGCCTTGCGGCAGGGCTCGATGGTCTTCTGCACGAGATCGTCCACGAGCTGCTCGAACTTGGCGCGCGAGAGCTTGAGGGCGAGGTGCTTCGGACCGGAGGCATCCGCCGTGATGTAGGGGAGGTTAATCTCGGTCTGGGAGGCCGACGACAGCTCGATCTTTGCCTTTTCGGCGGCTTCCTTCAGACGCTGAAGGGCGAGCTTGTCCTTGGTCAGGTCGATGCCCTGTTCCTTCTTGAACTCGGCCGCGAGGTATTCGACGAGGCGCATGTCGAAATCTTCACCGCCGAGGAAGGTGTCGCCGTTGGTGGACTTCACCTCGAACACGCCGTCGCCGATCTCGAGCACGGACACGTCGAAGGTGCCGCCGCCGAGGTCGTAGACTGCGATCATGCCGGTCTGCTTCTTGTCAAGGCCATAGGCGAGGGCAGCAGCGGTCGGCTCGTTGATGATGCGCAGGACCTCGAGACCGGCGATCCTGCCGGCGTCCTTGGTGGCCTGACGCTGGGCGTCGTTGAAGTAGGCGGGAACCGTGATGACGGCCTGCGTCACCGGCTGCCCGAGATGGGCCTCCGCGGTTTCCTTCATCTTCTGGAGCGTGAAGGCGGAGATCTGGGACGGCGAGTAGGTCTTGCCGTCGGCTTCTACCCAGGCGTCGTTATTGCCGCCCTTCACGATGTGATACGGAACGAGGCCCATGTCCTTCTTGGTCATGGGGTCGTCGAAGGTGCGCCCGATCAGGCGCTTGATGGCGAAGAACGTGCGCGACGGGTTCGTGACCGCCTGGCGCTTGGCCGGCTGGCCGACGAGGCGCTCGCCTTCGTCCGTGAAGGCCACGATGGACGGAGTCGTCCGGGTGCCTTCCGAGTTTTCGATAACCTTAGGCGTCGTGCCTTCCATGACAGCGACGCAGGAATTGGTAGTGCCGAGGTCGATACCTATGACCTTACCCATGGCGGGATCCCTCACTTTCAAGCAGACCGCCGAGCCCCGAAGCGGCCCGGCCCATGGCTTATGTTGATGAACTCGCAGGCCCGTCTCGATCGAGGCGAACCCTGCTGGCGCAGATATAAGAAGGGCATTCGAGCGCTGCAAGACGATCCTGGGCCGTTCTTGGCCCCATTTCGTCTAGGACCGCCCCTGTTGCAAGGCTGCAATAGGGAGGAACCGCGCGTTTTTCGCCTCCCAGCTAGCTTACCTTACGTGTGGTATCGCACCTTTATTGCCTTTGATATGCGATAACGTGTCTATGAATGCATTGCTCAAGCCGGGAGGAGAGCTATGGAAGATATCATCATAGTGGCTCTGATCGCCCTGCTTGTCAGCCTCGTGCTTCACGACATCATCCGCTTTGTACGGGCTGTCGGGTCGGGAGCCGTCTGGACGTTCCTTTTAGGATTCGGCCTGCCCTGCGCCGCCATCGCCTCTCTTCTGGTTTGGCTCGCTCTTCCAGAGATCGGCTGGGACGCAGCGCCTCTCATTCGAGGCGCCGCGCTCACAAAGCCTTAGGCCTCGCTGAGACCACATTATGAATGGCAAGATTATTCTACGGCGGTCGGCTTGGTGCTCAATCCTTCTGGGGTTGAGTATTCTGGTCAGCGCCTTGTTGTGCCTATGCGGGCTGGTCGGGACCGCTTATGGACTCATCCTGGCTATGTCGCCGCCCTTTGGATCGATTCTGCTCGTGGCAGGATTGGCTATGTTGGTGACCGGAATCTGCCTATTGAGAATGTTGGTGCGTCGCCTCTAGTGAGCGGAACGCAACAGTCTACTCAGTGTTGCTCCCATCCAAGCCCCGCCCGGCCTCCCATCCCAAAATCGCCTGCTTGCGGGTGAGGCCCCAGTGATAGCCCGTGAGCGCGCCTGTACGTCCGAGGACCCGGTGGCAGGGGACCACGAAGGAAATGGGGTTCTTGCCCACCGCCGCGCCCACGGCCCGGCAGGCGGCGGGGTTGCCGATATGGCGGGCGATATCGGAATAGGTGGTGGCCTTGTCGCGGGGGATCCGCAGCAGGGTCTTCCAGACCCGCACCTCGAAATCCGTGCCGATCAGCACCACCCGCAGGGGCTGCTCCGCCTGCCATTGGGCAGGGCTGAAGATACGCCGGGCGATGGGCGCCACGGCGGTGTCGTCCTCCACATATTGCGCCTTGGGCCAGCGCCGGGTCATGTCGGCAAGGGCAGCCTGCCGGTCCCCGTCATCCACGAAGCCCAGGCCCGCCAATCCCCGCTCCGTCACGATCAGCACCGCCTCGCCGAAGGGGGAGGGGTGGAAGCCGTAGCGCATGGTCAGGCCTGAGCCGCCGGTCTTGTAATCGCCCGGCGTCATGGCCTCGTGGGTCACAAAGAGGTCGTGCAGTCGCGCAGGCCCTGAGAGCCCGAGTTCGTAGGTGGCATCGAGCACGCTGGCGGAATCGGTCAGCAAAGCCTTGGCATTATCGAGGGTGATTGCCTGAAGAAAAGCCTTCGGCGAAAGCCCCGACCAGCGCCGGAAGAGATGATGAACGTGAGTGGTGGAGAGCCCCACATGGTCGGCGATGGCCTCAAGCGAGGGCTGCTCGCGCCAGCGCTCCGAGATATAGGCGATGATCCGGCGCACGCGCTCGTAATCGTTGTGCGGTTCGTCGGGTAGCGCGATCTCGCCGGGTTCGATGGTGATGTTGCGCAAGGTATCGAGCATGATGTGTTCCTCTTGCGCTCAATCTAGGTCGTTCCGCGAGGTGGCGACACCCGATTTCTGTGGCATGAGCCTTCCTGCCGGTCTGCCCGGTTTAGCGGATGGCCCGGCCTTCAATCGTCGGGCTCATCCCGGCCATCGCGTCCGGAAGGGCGCGGTGCTCCGGAGCCGATTCGGGATCGCGTGTAAGTAGAGCACTGAGACCTCCCCACCGTCATCCCCGCGCAGGCGGGGACCCAGACCCCCGACGGTGCCGAACGAAGCACGGCGACCGGAGCAGCTTTCTTCTGCCAGGGCAGCGGTTATGGGTCCCCGCCTGCGCGGGGATGACAGGGGGGCGGCTGGGCATGCAACGTTATGTTCACTCTTTGTTCTTGACAGCTGTCCTAACCTTGGCTATACCCTTCCCCAGCCTGATCCACCGAGGGGCGCGCTCGCGAGGCGTCGTGATTGTGGGATCGGGCACGGTCCTGCTGGGGGCTTCGCAAGCCCGCTGACAGGAGGCCCTCCGCTGAAAGACGCGGTGTACGCCTAAAAAAACCGTGCGCGGGGAGCCGTCAGGTTCTCAACACAAACACACACACGAGCCGGACGCCTCCTCGCGCCCTCCCTCGACCCAATAACCCTCGGGCGAAACACGCCGCGAGGCCGTTCCCGCTTGCTCTTTGATATTCTCTGTATGAATTTGCAGACTGCTAAGAGCTTTACCGTCTCACTTCGGATTGAACCCGATCCGCATAACCTCCCACTGCCGTTTCCAAGGCGCCCAAGTGCTCGGGATCTTGAAAGGCAAGCATTTCTTGATAGCCCGCAATGCGGCGGCAGCGACGACAGATTTGGGCGGCCCTTCGATGATCCGGGGCTCACCGTCCAAGGTGCCATCGGCCTTCACGCGGATCTCCACCACAACCGGCTCCAATCTCTTCGCATCGAGAGGAAGGTTGTAGCAGGCTGTCAGCTGATCATGAAAAAGCCTCACCATGTCTGCTCGCCCATTGGCAGCAGCGATGCCAGGGGAAAGGCTGAAGGCGGAGATGGTGAAGGCAAGCAGAAACAGACGATTCATCAGGATATCCTCACTCCCGATGTTTATCGCTACATTGTTTCTTTGATCAATAACCCCGCTTCACATCCGACAGCGCCCGGCTGAACGCTTCGGCCAGCGTCTCCCGTTCCGGCGGGGAGAGATCGTGGGCGATGACGACGCGTTGGTTGCGGGAGGCGAGTTCCAGCTTCTGCAGGCCGAACTCATCGTCGGTCTCGCGGTCGAGACGGGTCCAGAGCGGGTTGAACTGCCATTCCTGCGTCTCACCGCGGGCGGTGACTTTTCTGAACAGCAGTCGGATGGGGGTCAGCTCGAGCATTTCGAAGGCCTGGCCCTGACGGTAGCTTACGCGGAAGGCGATGTAGAGGCCCAGAAAATCGAGGCCGAAGAAGCCGGCCACCGGCCAAAAGCCCATGACAGCGAAGGGTAGGCTCGCGATGACAGACACCGCACAGACCAGCATCATGAGGATGCGGAAGCCCTGTGGGCTCAACGAGCGGTGCGGGCGGATGACAGCCGAGAACACCGGCTTCTCGAACCGGTCGGCGTTCCCAAATGTCTCCTTGCTGGCTGCCATGGTCCAGATATAACGCAGAAATGTCCGATCTGAAGCAGCCCTCCCGTCGCAGTTCCAAGCCCAAAGCCATCCCCGCAAAGGCTACCGCGAAAGCGCTCAAGGCCCGCACGCCGAAACTCCTTGATCGCGCCACGATGATCGAGGTCTTCCGGCGTCTTCATGCGGCCAATCCCGAGCCGAAGGGCGAGCTGAACTACACCAATCCCTATACGCTCCTCGTCGCGGTCGCGCTCTCCGCTCAATCCACGGACGTGGGCGTCAACAAGGCGACGAAGGATCTCTTCCCCATCGCCGATACGCCCTGGAAAATGCTGGCCTTGGGGGAGGAGGGGCTGCGTCAGCACGTGAAGACGCTGAATTTCTACAACACGAAGGCGAGGAACGTCATCGCGGCGGCACAGCGGCTGGTCGATGAGTTCGGCGGCGAGGTGCCCAATTCCGTCGAGATCCTGGAGACCCTGCCGGGGGTCGGGCGCAAGACCGCGAGCGTCGTCGTCAACATCGCCTTCGGCGATCCGCGCATCGCCGTCGACACGCATATTTTCCGCGTCGCCAACCGCCTGCCGCTGGTGAACACCAAGACACCGCTGGAAACGCAAGCTCCGATGGAGAAGCTGATCCCGAAGGAATATCTGCTCCATGCCCATCACTGGCTGATCCTGCACGGACGCTACATCTGCAAGGCGCGCAAGCCCGAATGCTGGCGCTGCCCGGTCAACGACCTCTGCCGCTTCCCGGACAAGACGATTCCGTAATCAGGGCTTCAAACACTTCGGCGCCTGCCGGACACAGGCAATACCCGGCGTCGAGCAGGCCAGTCCCTCCGGCCTGCGGGCGCAGACGACGCAGCCGTCCGTCCACTCGGAGCAGGCGGGCGCAACCCGCTCCGATGCGGGCGTGGTCACGCCGGCGAAGACCGCGAAGGCCACGACCAGGAAGGCGATGACGCAAGCAATGGAAAGAGCGATGGCTTCGTCTCGGCTAAACATCGTTCACCCGAACGCGATGAGGCCGGCCAGCCCCGCCGCGCCGACGATGATCCGCCACCAGGCGAAGGGCGTGAAGCCGTGGCGGGAAACGTAGTCGAGCAGCTTCTTCACGACCACGAGCGCCGCGATGAAGGCCGTGATGAAACCGGCCACGATGATAGCCGCGTCGTTGGACGAGAGGAATTTGTAGTTCTTGAGCAGATCGTATGCGAAGGCGCCTGCCATGGTGGGCATGGCGAGGAAGAACGAGAATTCGGCCGCCGCCCGCTTCGAGGCACCCATCAGCATGGCGCCCACGATGGTGGCACCTGAGCGCGACACGCCGGGAACCATGGCGAGGCACTGCAGGAAGCCGATTTTGAGATACATGGGCAGGGGGAAGCGGGTCGCGTCCTCATGGGTCGCCGTCAGCGGCATCCGGTCCACCAGCAGCAACACGAAGCCGCCGGCGATGAGCGTCATGCAGACGATCCAGGGATCGAAGAGCACTTCCTTGATGAAGCCGTGCAGCGCCGCGCCGATGAGCGCTGCGGGCAGGAACGCGATCACCACGCCGATCACGAAGCGCCGGGCGTCGGGATCGTGGGGGAGGGCCTTGGCGATGGTCCAGAGCTTGTTGAAATAGACTGACAGGATCGCGAGGATCGCGCCGAGTTGGATCAGCACCTCGAAGGTCTTTCCCGTCGACTCGAAGCCGAGGAAATGCCCGATCAGCAGCAAATGGCCCGTGGAGGAGACGGGCAGGAACTCGGTCAGGCCCTCGATGAGGCCGAGAAAGAGTGCCTCGATGATGTTTTCCATCGTTGAAAATCCCAAAATCGGCGCCAGATGCAGGGGCGCTCACGGACATGTCAAGAAAGCTTTGCACCGGCAAAGCCACTCACATGCGCCTAGCGCATGAGATTCACCAAAATTCCTTACCGCTCCTTAACGAAGCACGGCCTTATTCTCGCCGCCTGTTTCGCATCTGACATCATTCATGGCCATCCTGCATTCCTATCCCTTTTGCCCGCATTCGCGGTTCGCGCGCTTGATTCTGGCGGAGCTGGGCCTTGAGCCGGACTTCGTCGAGGAGAAGCCATGGGATCGGCGGCTTCCCTTCCTGGAAATCAACCCGGCGGGCAATTTGCCGCTGCTGGTGGAGAGCGACGGGCTGGCCGTTCCGGGCGCGCGCGGGATCGCCGATTATCTCGACGAGACCCGGGGCGAGGCCTTGAAGGACCGCAGACTCCTGCCTCAGGAGATGGCGCGGCGCGTCGAGGTGCGCCGCCTGCTCGACTGGTTCCTCGTGAAATTCAACGACGAGGTCACGGATTACCTGGCCACGGAGAAGATCTACAAGCGCTTCATGCCGGCCGAGCTTGGCGGCGGACCACCCGACATGAGCGCGATTCGCGCCGCACGCACCAATGTGCGATATCACTTGAAATATATCGGTTTTCTGATTTCCAAGCGGAATTGGCTGGCCGGCGACCAGATGACCTATGCGGATCTGGCAGCGGCGGCCCATCTCTCGGTGGTGGATTATCTCGGCGACGTGCCATGGGACGAGGACGAAACAGCGAAGCATTGGTACGCCCGGGTAAAATCCCGGCCGTCCTTTCGCGCGCTCCTGGCGGACCGGGTTCCGGGGATGGCGCCGGTGGATCACTACGAAAATCTGGATTTCTGAGCGGCGAGAAGCTGAAAAGTGCCTTCGTCGAGCGGGCGAAGCAGATCGGCTTCGACACTGTGCGCATCGCCGCGCCTGATTCCATTCCGCTTGCGCCTGAGCGCCTGCAGTCCTGGCTGGAGGCGGGCCATCATGCCTCCATGGACTGGATGGCCGAGACGGCGGAGCGCCGTGCCGATCCGCGTGCGCTCTGGCCCGAGGTGCGCAGCATCATCCTGCTCGGCCTCAATTACGGTCCCACCGATGATCCGCTCGCCACGCTCCCGATGAAGGATCGCGGCTCGATCTCGGTCTATGCCCGCAATCGCGACTATCACGACGTGATCAAGGGCAAGCTCAAGGAAATTGCGGGCCTCCTCGCCTCGAAGGCCTCATCGGATGTGAAGGTGTTCGTCGATACGGCGCCTGTGATGGAAAAGCCTCTCGCGGAAGCAGCGGGTCTCGGTTTCCAGGGCAAGCACACGGTCATCGTCTCGCGCGAGTTCGGCAACTGGCTTTTCTTAGGCGCGATCTTCACCACGGCGGAGCTGCCGGTGGATGAGCCGGAGCGAAACCATTGCGGCTCCTGCCGCCGTTGCCTCGATGTGTGCCCGACCAATGCGTTTCCCGCACCGTTCCAGATCGATGCGCGGCGCTGCATCTCGTATCTGACCATCGAGCATAAGGAGCATATCCCGGAGAGCTTACGCGAAGGTATCGGCAACCGCATCTTCGGCTGCGACGATTGCCTTGCCGTTTGCCCGTGGAACAAGTTCGCTCAGGCAGGGCGCGAAGCGCGACTCATGCAACGCGACGATCTTGCCGCGTTGCCGCTTGCGGAGCTCGCGCGTCTCGACGATCCTGCCTTCCGCACGCGCTTTGCCGGCACGCCGATCAAGCGCACGGGGCGCGACCGCTTCATCCGCAATGTGCTCATCGCGATTGGTAATTCCGATGATGCGGGATTGGCCGAGGAAGCCGTGCGCCTGCTCGATGATTCATCACCGCTTGTGCGCGCCATGGCCGTGTGGGCTATCGGGCGATTACTTCCGCATGATGTGATTGCTGCTCATGCGCGACCGCGTCGGGAGGGCGAAAGCGACCCGGATGTGTGCGCGGAATGGAGCCGCGCACTATCCCCTGCGGAGAGCAGAACCTACGCTGCGTGACGATTGGCGGCGGGGCCGAAATGATCGATGTAGCGCGGGTTGATCGCTGACACGGGCAGGATGACGAGCACGTCCGTCGTGCCGAATTGCTTGTCGATCACAGCACCGGTGCCGAAGGTCGCGCCAAGGCGGAGATAGCCTTTGATCAGTGGCGGCAAGGCATGCAGGGCGGCTTTCGGATCAACTGCTTCCTTGGGCAGCAGATCCATGCGCGTGAGGCGTTCGGGTAGAGCGCTGGCCTGCCAGGCCTCCGGTGCCGATGCGTAGTGATGCAGGAAGCTGAGAGGCAGCGCGAGGTTTTGCGGGTTCGTGCCTTCCAGGCTCGCGCAGCCGAGCATCACGTCGATCTTGTAGTGCAGCACATAGGTCCAGATGCCGTGCCACAGAAGTTCGACCGTGCGCTTGTTGCGGTAGGGTTCGAGAACGCAGGAGCGGCCGAGTTCGAGGAAGCGCAATCCGGCATGAGCCTTCAGCAGAGGCGCGATGTCGTATTCGCCGCGCGTGTAGAAACCCTCGTGCTGCTCCGCCACATCCTGACGCAGAAGCCGATAGGTGCCGACGACTTTGGGCTTCTTCGAGCGTAGGGCGCCCGCCTTCACATCATGATCGAGAACGAGAAGGTGGTCGCAGATATAGTCGTACTCGTCGACATCGCGCCGCGAGATTCTGGCAGCGCCTGTGGGTGCCGCCGACATTTCCTCGTAGAAAACTTTGTAGCGAAGCTTCTGCGCCTTCCTGATCTCTTTAGCAGTCGTGGCCAGGCGCACTTCCAGGGATCCGATGCGTCCGAGCACTGGATCGAGATTGCCGTAATCGCGGACAATGCGTCCGGAACCGGGAATCAGCCTTCCCAGGTTGCTCGGCAGGGCAGGGCGTTCAGAGGCAGGAGAAGTCGTCGGTTCATTCAGGCCAGAGGTGCTCATCGCAATCTCGCAGGTGGCGTCTCTTCGGGGCTGCCGGGGTCTTCGCTGTCCGGCTAACCTTGGCATAGCTGGGGTATCACACCGTTTTGTGACAAAGTATATCGCGGCCGCAGGATCATATCGCAAGGTTCGACAGGATTATTCGGCTAAAATTCTCATGCCGCCGATCTGCGGTCGCTATGGGCGCGATAGGACAGCGCCTCCGCCACATGAATACGTCGAACGCGGTCCTCGCCATCGAGATCGGCCAGCGTCCGCCCGACCTTCAGGACGCGGTGGAAGCCGCGGGCCGAGAGGCGCATGGCGTTGGCGGCATCGCGAATCAGCGACAAGCCATCGGCATCCGGCTGGGCGATCTCTTCCAAAAGTGCCGGTGGGCAGGCCGCATTCGTGGTGATGCCTTTGAGGTTGAGCGCCGCATAGCGCTGCTCCTGCGTTTTACGTGCGGCTGCGACGCGGGCGGCAACCTGGGCCGAGCCTTCCTCGGGCGGCGGCAGGATCAGGTCGGCTGCGGTGACCGCAGGCACTTCGATGGCGAGATCGATGCGGTCGAGCAGCGGCCCTGAGAGGCGGGCCTGATATTGCGCGATGCAGCGCTCGTTCGGCTGGCGGCGGCACACATAGCCGGGCTCGGTCGCCTGCCCGCAACGGCAGGGGTTCATGGCGGCGATGAGCTGGAAACGGGCCGGATAGGTGACGCGGTGATTGGCGCGGGCGATCAGGATCTCGCCTGCCTCGATAGGCTGCCTGAGCGAGTCGAGAACCTGCGGCTGGAACTCGGGCAGCTCGTCGAGAAACAGCACGCCGTGATGGGCCAAAGAGGCTTCGCCGGGCCGGGCATTGAGACCGCCGCCAACAAGCGCCGCCATGGAGGCCGAGTGGTGTGGTGCACGGAACGGGCGCCGGTCCGAGAGCGCGCCATCCGCCAGCAGGCCCGCCACCGACTGGATCATCGAGACCTCCAGCAGCTCCCGTGGCGAGAGCGGCGGCAGGATCGAGGGCAGGCGCTGGGCGAGCATGGATTTGCCCGCGCCGGGAGGGCCGTTCATGAGAAGGTTATGGCCGCCAGCTGCCGCGATCTCGAGGGTGCGCTTGGCGCTCTCCTGCCCCTTGATGTCGCGAAGGTCGGGCAGGGCTCCGGAGGCAGGCATGATCACGGGCTCGGGCCGGCTCAGGACCTGCGTGCCCTTGAAATGGTTCGCGAGCTGGATCAGCGATCGCGGGGCCAGGATCTCGATATCCTGGCTTGCCCAGGCGGCCTCCGAGCCGCAGGCCTCCGGGCAGATCAGGCCATGCTGACGGTCATAGGCCGCCATCGCCGCAGGCAGCACGCCTGCTACCGAGGTGATAGAGCCGTCGAGGGCCAGCTCGCCCAGGACGGTGAAGCCGTTCAACGCATCGCCGGGGATCGCGCCGATGGCGGCCATGACCCCGAGCGCGATGGGAAGATCGTAATGGCTGCCTTCCTTGGGCATATCTGCGGGCGCGAGATTGACGGTGATCCGCTTGGCGGGGAGGGCAAGACCGGAGGCGATCAGGGCCGAGCGCACCCGCTCGCGGGATTCCGCCACGGCCTTGTCGGGCAACCCGACGATCATGAAAGCGACCGCGCCGGCGGAAATCTGAACCTGCACGTCGACCGCGCGCGCCTCGATCCCCTCGAAGGCAACAGTAGACACGCGCATGACCATCGGAATCGTTCCCCTTGAGACGGCGCGACTTTAACCTGCTCCGACAGAACGTGATAGTGTTTCTAATCCTAGAAGAGGCATGTGTCATATTTGTAGGAGCTGAAGTCGGAACACTCTTGTCCTAATGACGTTAAGTCCGACCATATGCCGGCTGGGCTTCCAAGCCCGAAAGGGCATTGGCCATTCACCATGGGAGACCGGCATGACGTGGGACGGTATCATCTCAAGATGGTCTGTGTACGAAACGTCATGACCTTCTAAAGTTGCATATCGAGATCATGATGCGGGCATCCAACCCAGCCTCCGAGATAAGCCAGGACCGGCAGCAGGCTGGGCCCGACGCGTTCTTCAAGGGCGCTCTCCAAACAATTCCCAAAGCCATCCGGACAGCCGATCCGCATCGGGACGAAATTCCCGTTGTCTTCGCCAACGACGCCTCCCACGGCTTCATGGGCTCCAAGCTCATCGTAAATGCCATCACGCGCGCCCTCCCCAGCGACAGTCGGGGGCGATTGACATTCCGAGTTGAGCGCGTTGCAAAGAAACTGCAAATCGTCGTCACGGATGACGGGATTGGGCTCGACCTTACCCCTGTGCCTGAGAGGGCTTTCGGAAAAAATCTGACCGATATGCTGGTCCGGCAACCGACAGAGCGGTTGACTTGGCGCGATGCGGAGCCAGGTACACGGGCGAGATCCTCATGCCCGTGGATGCGGAAGAGACTTGGGGAGAGGACTCGGATTGAGTAGGGTAAGCCTTTGCGCATCCTGATCGTGGAAGATGAATTTCTCATCGCCCTGGAATTGGAAAGCCTCCTGCAGGATATCGGGCACGATGTCGTGGGTATCGCGGCCTCGTCCGCTGAAGCCATCGACCTTGCCAGACAATCCTCGCCGGACCTCGCCTTCGTGGATGTGCATCTCTCCGACGGTCTGACCGGCATCGATGCGGCGCGTGCTCTGTCCGAGAAGGAGGTCACCGTCCTGTTCATGACCGCCAATGCCAAGCGTATCCCGGAGGATTTTGCCGGAGCGCGCGGTGTGATCGCCAAGCCTTATACGGAACGCGGCGTGAAGGAGGCTCTGGCCTATGTCACGGCGGGCGAGGAATGTGAGGAGAAGGATCCTCACAGGATGACCTTCATCCCTTTCGATCTTAAGGATCGCGAGGACAGCTCCTCTCTGCCCTGACTGTTCCTCTTTCGCTTACCGCTGGGCTTTCAGACGGTAGAGCGCATCCAGCGCTTCCCGGGGGGTCATCTGGTCAGGGTCCAGGGCATCGAGCGCGTCACGCAACATGTCTTGCTTTGGCACAGGTGCAGGAGCCGACTCGGAGCGGACAGGCACGGCAAAGAGCGGAAGATCGTCCACCAAAGCGCGCCTTGGGCGCTCGCGATCCGACTTTTCCAGTTCTCCCAGAATCGTCTTTGCCCGGTCAACGACCGCTGAGGGCAGGCCTGCGAGGCGCGCTACCTGCAAACCATATGAGCGGTCGGCCGCGCCGGGCACGACTTCGTGCAGGAACACCACCTCGCCATGCCACTCGGTCACTTTCAGCGTTGCGTTGGAAATGCGCGGCAGACGCTCGGACAGGGCTGTCAGTTCGTGGAAGTGGGTGGCGAACAGTGCGCGGCAGCGATTGGCTTCATGCAGATGCTCGATAGCTGCCCACGCGATGGACAATCCGTCGAAGGTGGATGTGCCACGTCCGATCTCATCGAGGATCACGAGGGAGTGCGAGGTGGCCTGATTGAGGATCGCTGCCGTTTCCACCATCTCGACCATGAAGGTCGAGCGCCCACGTGCGAGATCGTCGGCGGCGCCGACGCGGGAGAACAGCCTGTCGACCACACCGATATGCGCTTCCTTCGCCGGAACGAAGGAGCCCATCTGCGCCAGCACAACGATGAGCGCATTCTGGCGCAGATAGGTCGATTTACCGCCCATGTTCGGGCCGGTGATCAGGAGAATGCAACCCGCATCCTTGCCTGAGAGATCGGAATCGTTGGCGATGAAGGCCGTGCCTTCGCGCTTGAGAGCCGATTCGACGACAGGATGGCGTCCGCCCTTGATGCTGAAGGCGAGGCTCGTGTCGATATTAGGCCGCGTCCAATCGAGGCGCATGGCGAGATCGGCAAGCGCTGCACTGACGTCGATGATGGCAATCGCTTCCGCGGCTGATGCCACTTCGCCCGACAGGTCGAGCAGTTCCTGCGCCATCTCGTCGAACAAGCCGAGTTCGACCTTCAGCGCGCGGTCGGAGGCCGACGCAATTTTCGATTCAAGCTCACCGAGTTCCTGCGTGGAAAAGCGCATGGCGCCCGCCATCGTCTGGCGATGGATGAAGGTTTCCTTCCACGGCTCCTTCAACAGGTCCTCGCCCACATTCTGCGGCACTTCCACGAAGTAGCCGATCATGTGGTTGTGCTTCACGCGCAGCGTGCGGCAGCCGGTTTCGTTCGCGTAGCGCGATTGAAGCGCTGCGATGAAGCGGCGGGAATCCTGCTGCAGTTCGCGCAGCTCATCGAGACTGGCGTCATATCCGGCACGGATGAAACCGCCGTCGCGCTTGAGCAGCGGAATCTCGTCGGCGAGCGCGGCCGCCAGCTTGTCCGCTACATCCGTGCGCAGGGATTGCAGGCGTGCTGCCGCATCCGCAAGCTCCTTTGGCAGATTGGGCGCGATTGCCAGTTCAAGACCGAGCTCGCGCGCCGCGAACAGGCCGTCGCGCACGCAAGCCAGGTCACGCGGTCCACCGCGCCCGAGGCTCAGGCGAGAGAGCGCGCGCGCCAGATCGGGCGAACGCTTGAGGATACGACGCAATCGGTCGCGCAGGTCCGCATTGTTCACGAGCGCCTCGACTGCATCCTGCCGCTCGCCAATGAGACCAGGATGGGTGAGGGGGCCTGCGAGACGCTCGGCCAGGCATCGCGCCCCGCCCGGCGTCACCGTGCAGTCGATGGCGGCGAGCAGACTGCCCGCACGCTCGCCGGAGAGGGTGCGCGTGAGTTCGAGATTGGCGCGTGTCGCCGCATCGATGGCAAGCGCCGCGCCGGCATTGTCGCGGGCTGGCGGGTTGAGCACGGGGCGGCTGTCGATCTGTGTCTTCTCGATGTAGAAAAGCACGCTGCCCGCCGCCGTGATCTCGGCGGCCCCGAAAGAGCCGAAGGCGTCGAGCGTCGCAACGCCGAAATGCTGCTTCAGCCGCCGTTCGGCGGAGGCGGGGTCCAGCCCTTCGCGGGAGAGGGGCGTGATCGAGGCGCGTGTATCGCGCCAGAAGGCGATAAGCTCCGGATCGTCATGGATCACGTCCGGCACCAGGATCTCACGCGGCTCGAATCGTGCGATCTCGGCAGGCAGACCGAGGGCATCCGTCTCGCTCAAGACGAATTGTCCTGTGGAAATGTCAACGGCGGCCAGGCCGTAACACCATTGCGTGTCGGAGATGCGGCGGCGGGCGATGGCGAGTAGGAAATTGGCGCGGCCGGGTTCGAGCAGCCGCTCCTCGGTGATCGTGCCCGGGGTCACGAGGCGCACCACGTCTCGGCGCACGACGGATTTCGAGCCGCGCTTCCTGGCCTCCGCCGGGTCCTCGGTCTGTTCGCACACCGCCACCCGGTGGCCCAGGCCGATCAGGCGCTGGAGGTAATCGTCCGCCCGGTCCACGGGCACGCCGCACATGGGAATGTCCTGCCCCTGGTGCTTGCCGCGCTTGGTGAGCACGATGCCGAGTGACCGGCTTGCGATCTCCGCGTCCTCGAAGAACAGCTCATAGAAATCCCCCATACGATAGAACAGGAGGCTGTCCGGGTTGGCAGCCTTGATCTCGACGTACTGCGCCATCATGGGCGTGACCTTGCTGTCCTGGGCGGGCTTGGAGCCGGCAGGAACGTTCTGGTCGGTGCTCTCGGGTGGCTGATAGGAGGCTTGGGATGACATTACAGGGTTGTAGCAAAGCCGGGAGGGCGTTTCACCCTGTGATAGGCTACAAGAGTAGGGTGTGCACAAGTCTTGAGGCGTGCAATCCTTGGCCTTAAGGTCGCAGCCTGCAGCCTAAGCCCCATGGCGACACCGATTTTCTTGAGATCCGCGACATCCCATGACCGACGATAAGCCCTCTGCCCCCCGCAAGCGCCCCACCTTCACCGACCAGGAGGCGTTGCTGTTCCACTCCCAGGGGAGGCCTGGCAAGCTGGAGGTCGTGCCGACGAAGCCCATGGCCACCCAGCGGGACCTGTCGCTGGCGTATTCGCCGGGCGTCGCCGTGCCGGTGCTCGCCATCGCCGAGAACCCGTCGCTCGCCTTCGACTACACCACCCGCTCCAACATGGTGGCGGTGATCTCGAACGGCACGGCCATCCTCGGCCTCGGCAATCTCGGAGCGCTTGCCTCCAAGCCGGTGATGGAGGGCAAGTCGGTTCTCTTCAAGCGTTTCGCGGACGTGGATTCCATCGACCTCGAGGTCGACACGGAGGATGCAGATAACTTCATCAACTGCGTGCGCTATCTCGGCCCCTCCTTCGGCGGCATCAATCTGGAGGACATCAAGGCGCCGGAATGCTTCATCATCGAGGAGCGCCTGCGGGAGCTCATGGACATTCCGGTGTTCCATGACGACCAGCACGGAACCGCGATCATCGCGGCGGCGGGCCTTATCAACGCCTTGCACCTGACCGGTCGCGACATGGCGAAGACCAAGCTCGTGGTCAACGGCGCGGGCGCGGCTGGCATCGCTTGCACGGAGCTGCTCAAGGCCATGGGTTTCGCGCCCAACAATGTGATCCTCTGCGACACGAAAGGCGTGATCTACAAGGGCCGCACGGAGGGCATGAACCAGTGGAAGTCCGGGCATGCGGCCGAGACGAGCGCGCGCACGCTGGCCGATGCGCTCAAAGGGGCGGATGCGGTGTTCGGCCTTTCCGCCAAGGGTGCGTTCTCCGACGAGATGATCCGCTCCATGGCGCCCAATCCGATCATTTTCGCCATGGCCAATCCCGATCCGGAAATCACGCCCGAGGAAGTGGCGCGCATCCGTGACGACGTGATCATCGCGACGGGCCGCTCGGATTATCCGAACCAGGTCAACAACGTACTCGGCTTCCCTTACATCTTCCGCGGCGCGCTCGATGTGCAGGCGACCACGATCAACATGGAAATGAAGATCGCGGCGGCGCAGGCGCTCGCCGATCTCGCCCGCGAGGATGTGCCCGACGAGGTGGCCGCCGCTTATCAGGGCGCGCGTCCGCGCTTCGGACGCGACTACATCATTCCCGTTCCCTTCGATCCGCGCCTGATCCACACCATTCCGATTGCCGTGGCGCAGGCCGCGATGGAAACGGGCGTGGCGCGCCGTCCCATCGTCGATACGAAAGCCTACAAGGCGCAGCTCTCCGCCCGCCGCGATCCCGTTGCGGGCACGCTCAACGGCATTTTTGAGCGCGTGCGCAAGATACCCAAGCGCGTGGTCTTCGCCGAAGGCGAGGAGGAGCGGGTCATCCGCGCGGCCCTGTCCTTCGTAAACCAGGGCCTCGGCCGCGCGATCCTCGTGGGACGCGAAGAGCGCATCCTCGAGACGGCGGCACTGGCCGGCATCGAGCTCGAAGGCCGCGAGGGTATCGAGATACACAATGCGCGCCTGTCGCGCCGCAACAGCACCTACGCGCAGTTTCTTTACGAGCGCCTTCAGCGCAGGGGCTACCTGTTCCGTGACTGCCAACGCCTGATCAACCAGGACCGCAACCATTTCGCCGCATCCATGGTGGCGCTGGGTGACGCGGATGCAATGGTGACGGGCGCAACCCGTAACTATTCGACGGCGCTTGCCGACGTGCGCCACGTGATCGACGAGAAGCCCGGCCATCGCGTGATCGGCGTGTCCCTGTGCCTTGCGCGCGGTCACACGGTTCTCGTCGCCGATACGGCGATTCACGAAATGCCGAGTGCGCAGGAGCTTGCCGAGATCGCCATCGAATCTGCCGGCGTCGCACGCCGTCTCGGTTATGAACCACGCGTCGCGCTTCTGTCCTTCTCCACCTTCGGTCATCCGCGCGCGGAACGTGCGGAGAAGATCCAGGAGGCGGTGAAAATCCTCGATGGAATGCGCCTCGATTTCGAGTATGACGGCGAAATGGCCGCCGATGTGGCGCTCGACCGCGAGCTGATGGCGCAATATCCGTTCAGCCGGCTCACAGGACCTGCCAACGTGCTCGTGATGCCCGCGTTCCACTCCGCATCGATCTCGACGAAGATGCTGCAGCAGCTGGGCGGCGCGATGGTCATGGGTCCGCTCGTCGTCGGTCTCGACAAGCCCGTGCAGATCGTGTCGCTCGGCGCGACCGACAACGACATCGTCAACATGGCAGCGTTGGCCGCCTACAATATCGGCGGCTGATCGGCTGACAGTTCTCCCGATGAAAGAGGTGGCTCATGTCGCATTGCCGCGATGGAGCTGCTGGCCTTACTCGGTCCTTCGGCATGCTCAAGCTTCATGCAGCGTTCAGGCTCGGGCCTTTCCATTGGCGAAATATGAATCGATTAAGCCAGGGGGCAAACATGACCAATCGGAAGCCTAAGACCGTCGTCTTCGACATCGGCAATGTCCTGCTACGCTGGGATCCGCGTAATCTCTACCGAAGCGTCTTCGATGACCACACGGAGATGGAATGGTTCCTGTCCAATGTCTGCACGCCGGACTGGAACCTGGAGCAGGATCGCGGGCGGGATTGGGACGAGGCCGTGGCGCTTCTGGTCAAGGATCATCCGAAGCATGAACCCGCCATCCGCGCCTTCCACGATCGCTGGCCTGAGACGGTTTCCGGCGTATTCGAGCAGAACGTGACTTTGCTCCAGCGCCTGCGGGATGCCGGCGTGCCGAATTATTGCATCACGAATTTTTCAGGGCCCAAATTCATCCTGGCGCAGGAGCGCTTCCCGTTCCTTGCCGGTTTCGACGGCGTGATCGTCTCGGGCGACGAGAGGTTGCTGAAACCTGATCACGCGATCTATCGCCTGCTGCTCGACCGTTACGGGCTGGAGGCCGCCGATTGCATCTTCATCGACGATTCGAAACCGAATGCCGAAGCTGCCCGCGCCGTCGGCATGGAAGCGATCTACTATCCTTCTGAGGATATCGACCTCGCCGCCGAGCTTCGCCTTTACGGCTTGCCGGTGTGAGGTTCACCTTGCCCTCCGGCCCGTCCTGAGCCATCACGCGGCATGCGCGATCTCGAGACCTCTCTGCCCATCGATGCCGTCCTTGCCGATCTGACGGCGAGCTTGCGCGAGCGTTCCAATGCTGTGCTCGTGGCCCCGCCCGGCGCGGGCAAGACGACGCGCGTGCCGCTCGTGCTCATGGACGAGCCCTGGGTGAATAGGGCTAAGATCATCGTTCTGGAGCCGCGACGTCTCGCGGCCCGTGCCGCTGCCGACCGCATGGCCCGGACGCTCGGCGAGAACGTGGGGGAGACAGTGGGTCTTCGCGTGCGTCTCGGCTCCAAGATCAGCCGCAAGACGCGCATCGAGGTGGTGACCGAGGGCGTGTTCGCCCGCATGATCCTCGACGATCCATCCCTCGAAGGCATTGCCGCCGTTCTCTTCGACGAGTTTCATGAACGCTCCCTCGATGCCGATCTCGGCCTTGCCCTTGCGCTCGATGCGCAAGGCGGCCTCCGCGAGGATCTGCGCCTGCTCGTGATGTCGGCCACCCTCGATGGCGCGCGGGTCGCGAAACTTTTGGGCGATGCGCCCGTGATCGAATCCGAAGGGCGCGCCTATCCGGTCGAGACGCGATATCTCGGGCGCGATCCCAACCGCCGCATCGAAGAGCAGGTGACGGATGCCGTAACGCGCGCGCTGCGGGCCGAGAGCGGCTCCATCCTCGTGTTCCTGCCGGGGCAGGGCGAGATCCGCCGCGTCGAAACCTTTTTGCGCGAACGCATCGCCGATCCCGCCGTTGATCTTGCGCCGCTCTATGGGGCGCTTGATCGTGGAGAACAGGATCTCGCCGTCAGCCCAGCGAAGCCAGGGCGGCGCAAGGTGGTGCTTGCGACTTCCATCGCGGAAACTTCGCTCACCATCGAGGGCGTGCGCGTTGTCGTGGATTCAGGGTTAGCCCGCGTACCTGTCTACGAGCCGAATATCGGCCTGATGCGGCTTGAGACCGTGCGCGTCTCCCGCGCCGCCGCCGATCAGCGGCGGGGCCGTGCGGGACGAACGGAACCCGGCATCTGCTACCGGCTCTGGGAGGAGGCGGCGACAGGAGCGCTCGAACCTTTCGCGCGCCCTGAAATCCTCGCAGCCGATCTCGCGCCGCTTCTCCTCGATTGCGCCGCCTGGGGCGTCACGGACCCGACGACGCTCGCGTTCCTCGATCCGCCTCCGGCTCCGGCCCTGAAGGAGGGGAAGACTCTCCTCCAGCAGCTCGATGCGCTCAATGAAGAGGGGCGAATCACCTCGACTGGGCGACGCCTTCGCGATCTGCCCCTGCCGCCGCGTCTGGCGCGCATGATTCTGGTCGCCGGTGAGAGCGGACAAGCGCGCGATGCGGCGGATGTGGCGGCGGTGCTCGTCGAGCGCGGTCTTGGCGGCGACATGGTCGATCTCACCGACCGGGTCGAGCGCTTCCGGCGCGACCGCTCCCGCCGCGCTGAGGACATGCGGCGCATGGCCGAAAACTGGGCGAAGGGGCATGCAGGCGGCAGGGGTGAGGAGCGCTCCATCGGTGCGCTGCTGACGCTCGCTTATCCTGATCGCCTCGCGAAAGCGCGCGGCAAGCCAGGTGAATATCTCATGGCCAATGGGCGCGGCGCATCTTTAGAGGCGCATGACCGGCTGGCGAAGGAGCCTTATCTCGCTATCGCTGAGATTTCCGGAGGTGCTGCGGCGGCGCGTATTCTCGCGGCAGCCCCCATTTCCATTGAGGAAATCGAAGCTCATTTCGGCGATGAGATCGAGCAGAGCGACGAGGTCGCCTTTGACCGGCAGGCCCGCGCCTTGCGTGCTCGCAGCGTTCGGCGGTTCGGTTCTCTCGTATTCAACGAGCGCCCGCTCAAAGTGCCTGCAACGGAAGGGGCTGCGCGCGCGCTTGCGGAAGGCCTCGTGTCTGTGGGGCTCGATGCGCTTCCCCTGTCGAAGGCGCTGGCGCAATGGCGTGAACGCGTGCAGTTCCTGCACAAGGCCGAGGGAGATGAGTGGCCTGATCTGTCCGATGAAGCGCTGACGGAAACAGCGGCAGAATGGCTCGCTCCACATCTCGTTGGCAGGAGCAGCCTCAACGATGTCGGTCCTGACCTGCTGAGCGAGGCGTTGCGCAGCCTGCTTCCCTGGAACCTGCAGCGCCGCCTCGATGCGGAAGCGCCGACCCATGTGGAGGTGCCGACGGGCTCGCAGATTCCGATCGATTACGGTGGCGAGGAGGGGCCGGTTCTGGCGGTGCGCGTGCAGGAACTGTTCGGGCTCGACAAGCATCCCACCATCGCGGCGGGACGCGTGCCGCTGATCCTGCACCTGCTCTCGCCCGCGCAGCGCCCCATTCAGATCACCCGCGACCTGCCCGGATTCTGGCGCGGCTCATGGGCGGCTGTGCGTGCCGACATGCGCGGGCAATACCCCAAGCATCCCTGGCCGGAGGACCCGCTCACCGCGCCGCCGACACGGCGCGCGAAGCCGCGGGGGATTTAAGATGATCGTGCACCACACCTATTCCCTCCCCCTTGCGGGGAGGGGCAGGGGTGGGGGTGGTCTGACTGGGTGAGACATTGCGAAGTCTGGCGCTCTTCACCTATCCCCACTGGCGAGAGGTGTGGCTGGTATCAGCCTTTGAGATTACTGGAGGATGTCAGGTGCTTTGACTTTCCGACCCCCACCCTAGCCCTCCCCGCAAGGGGGAGGGAACACGCGGTGTGCGGATTGGCTGGTTTCGAAAGAGATTAATCCCGGAACGACTCGATCAGCCGTCCCGCCGTCGCGCGGTTGAGCGCCATGGGGATGTCGTAGACGAGGGCTAGGCGCATCAGCGCTTTCACGTCCACGTCGTGCGGGTGTGGCGACAGGGGATCGACGAAAAAGAAAAGGGCATCGATCCGGCCTTCTGCGATCATGGCGCCGATCTGCTGGTCGCCGCCGAGCGGGCCGCTCTTCAGGCGTGTCACCGATAGGGCAGGGCATCGTTCCATGATGCGTCCGCCGGTGGTGCCAGTGGCGAAGAGGGTGAAGGGGCGAATGTCGTCTTCGTACTTGGCGACGAAATCGGCCATGTCGTCCTTCTTGGCGTCGTGGGCCACGAGCGCCAACGTCAGCTGCGTCATGAGAGAGGCTCAGTTGCTCCAGCGGTCCCGCCACTGCATCTCACCGGCAAGGCAATTGGTGCTGGGCGCGGTCTGGATGCGGTTGATGAGGGATTGCTTGGGCGTGAGATCGGCGATCTCGAGCAGGATCTTGGTCTTGATGGCCGCGATGAACTGGTCACGATCTCTCACCGGTACTGTGAAGGCGCCTTGCCCGCCGATCACGCAGTCCCTGTAATAGACATCGAGCTCCGGGATGTCGAGATAGCCGGGCTTACGCAGCATGATCGGCAGGCCGTTGATGGTGATGTCCTTGGCAAGAGCGGAATCCCGCGCCTCCACCACGTTGCGGCCCTGGTTGTTGGGCCCGTCGCCGGAGACGTCGATCACCTGTCGGGCGGCCTCCAAGCCACTCTCTTCCAGAAGCCTCACGCTGTAATCAATGGCGCTGGAGATCGAGGTGCGCTGCGCCCGGCGTAAGGGAGTGGAAGAGATCTTGTCCGCGAAGGCCATCAGCCCTTCGGGATTGTCGAGAATTGTCCAAGGTACGATCACCTTCTGGTCGGGAGAACCGGCCCATTCCATGTAGGTGACCGCGATCTTGCCCAGCATGCCGCTGCGGATGGCCTCATGAACCTGGGGGGAGCGAAAGGCCTGCGCGAAGCCCTCGCGCTGTAGAGCCTGCTCGTCGGTGTCCATGGAGAAGGAGATATCGACGGCGATCACGAGAGCGAGGTCGACCTCGGTTTGGGCCCGCGCCTGTTGCGGCATGACCAAGCAAGTCCACAGCAAGGCTAGTCCTGCGGCCAGATGGGCGGGCACTGAGCGAACCATCGTAATCTCCTTGGAGGAGGCGGACGTTCGGTCAGTGTGCCAGCTTCTCAACCTGACGCAAGGTCAAGTTGTAATTAGGTACCCCTTGCCTGCACCAGATCGAGGGCCGCCTGGAAGGTTTCCTCGGCGTCGAGATGGGTCGTATCGAGCGTAAGGGCATCGGCGGCGGGCTTCAAAGGCGCGGTGGAGCGGTTCATGTCCCGCTCGTCCCGGCGACGGATGTCCTTAAGAATATTCTCATATTCCGTGCTTTCGCCGCGCTTTACCAGCTCAAGGTGACGGCGGCGAGCGCGCTCCTCGGGAGCAGCGGTGATGAACAGCTTCACATCCGCGTGAGGGCAGACGACGGTGCCGATATCGCGCCCATCGAGCACGGCACCGGGGGGTTGCTCGGCGAACTGGCGCTGGAAGGCGAGAAGGGCATCGCGCACTGGCTGATAACCGGAGATCACGGAAGCTGCTTCGCCCATCTCGGCCCCGCGCAGGCGGGGATCGTCGAGATGGGTGACGTCGAGATTGAGGGCGACGTCGTGCGCCGCCGCCTCTTCGGTCAGGGCGACGTCCCGGTCGAGCAGCACGCGGGCCACCGCGCGGTAGAGCAGGCCGGTATCCAGATGCGCGAAGCCGAAATGCTCCGACAGGCGCTTGCCCAGGGTTCCCTTGCCCGATGCGGCGGGGCCGTCAATCGCGATGATCATGAGGGCCTCAGTCCTGAATCGTGGCGCCGAGTTCGCGCATGAGCGGGATGAAAGAGGGGAAGCTCGTCACGATCATCCCACCGTCATCGACCGTCACCGGCTCACTTGTGGCGAGGCCCATGACCAGGAAGGCCATGGCGATGCGATGGTCGAGATGGGTCTTCACCGGATTGCCGCCGCCACGGACCGTCTTGGCGCCGTGGACGATCAGGTCATCGCCTTCGATCTCATGACTGACGCCGGCTTCCGCCAGGCCATCCGCCACGGCGGCGAGGCGGTCGGATTCCTTCACGCGCAGTTCGTGCAGGCCCTGCATGCGGGTGGCGCCTTCGGCGAAGGAGGCCGCAACGGCAAGGACCGGATACTCGTCGATCATGGCAGGCGCCCGGCCATGGGGGACCGTCACGCCCTTGAGCTGGCTGTGGCGCACGCGCAGGTCGGCTACGGTCTCGCCGCCCTCGTCGCGCTCGTTCAGGCGCTCGATGGAGGCGCCCATTTCCAGAAGCGTGGTGATGAGGCCGGTGCGCAGCGGGTTCATCATCACGCCCTCGATCACGATATCCGAGCCGGGGGTGATGAGCGCTGCTACCAGCGGGAAGGCGGCGGAGGAGGGGTCGGTGGGAACCACGATATCCGTGCCGCGCAGCTCCGGCTGGCCCTGGAGGGTGATGGCACGGCCATCCTCGCCATGAGGCACCACATCTACCTTGGCGCCGAAATGGCGCAGCATCCGCTCCGTGTGGTCGCGGGTCGCCTCACGCTCGATCACGGTGGTCTTGCCGGGAGAGTTGAGGCCGGCGAGCAGGATCGCCGACTTGATCTGCGCCGAGGCCGCCGGGGTCTCGTAGGTAATGGGGAGCGTTTCCTTCGGTCCACGCAGGGTCAGGGGCACGCGCCCACCCTCGGCCTCGCTGACCACTGTCACGCCCATCTGCACCAGCGGGTCGAGGATGCGGCGCATGGGGCGTTTGCGAAGCGAGGCATCGCCGTCGAAGGTCGAGGTGATCGGGTGGCTGCCCGCCACGCCCATCATGAGGCGCGAGCCCGTGCCCGCATTGCCGAAATCCAGAACGTCCTTGGGCTCGCTAAGGCCGCCGATTCCCACACCTTGGATGCGCCAGCGGCCAGGAGCCTCGCGGGTGATGGTGGCGCCGAGCGCCCGGCAGGCTTCCGCCGTGCGCAGCACGTCGTCGCCTTCCAAAAGGCCCTCCACGCGGGTTTCTCCGATGGAGAGGAGCCCGAAGATCATGGAGCGGTGGGAGATGGACTTGTCACCGGGAACCCGGATACGCCCCTTCAGGGCCGCCCCCGACTTGCTGGTGACCGGCGATGCAATGCCATGCGCGTGCGACATTATCGAATTCCTTGCCTTGACCCTTTGGTCTTGGACCCTAGGGGCTTCTCTCCCGAAGGCGGGCTCCTAACACGCCGGTTTCTCTCCGTCACGCGCAAGCTCGGCCCGGTGGGGGTGTCTCCTGCAATTTCCTATTTGACAAGGCCTCCCCTCATGACTAACGGGTGCCTTCCCAACGATTCACTCTATGAAGGCAATCACCCGTGGCCAAACCGGAACTCGGCTTGAAGCGCCAGTGCATGAGCTGCGGCGCAAAATTCTACGATCTCAATAGGGACCCGGCGGTCTGCCCCAAATGCGGCACCGTCTTCCAGGCCATGGCCCTGAGCCGCGTCCCGGCTCCCGCAATCGCCCGCGCCAAAGTAGAGGATGAGGATACCGAACTCGAGACCAATGGTCCGGAGATGGTGTCCCTCGACGAGGTCGAGGCCGGTGAGAACGAGAAGGACGTCTCCGTCGATGATGATATCGAAGTGGTCGACGACAGCGACGACGACACCTTCCTCGAGGACGAGGAAGAAGGCGACGACGATGTGGCCGGCCTGATCGATAGTGATATCGAAGACGACGAAGAGGCTTGAACCTCGGCTCAGAGCCGACTATAGAGACGCCGCGGTGCCCCAAACACCGCGGTTCAGATGGGGCCATAGCTCAGCTGGGAGAGCGCTTGCATGGCATGCAAGAGGTCGGCGGTTCGATCCCGCCTGGCTCCACCAAATCTTTCAAAAGGCCGCCTTCGGGCGGCTTTTTTGTTGCCTTGTTTCCAACAGACGTATTCCATCAGCCCAATGTCTCATGGAAAGCGCGCCCATCTTCATTTTTAGTCGGCCCGCCTTAAGCTAAGGGCAGGGATCTCCTCTCTCCAAGAAAGCGGAAGCGATGAAGCGCGTTCAGACGAATGGCCTCCAGGTTGCAGCAACTCTCCATGATTTCATCGAGAAGGAGGCGCTTCCCGGCACGGGCGTATCTGCGGATGCGTTCTGGAGCGGCCTGGCCGGGCTTGTCCGAACCTTCGCCCCGCGCGACCGGGAGCTGCTGGCGGTCCGCGACAAGATCCAGACGCAGATCGACGATTATCACCGGGCCCGCGCCGGACAGCCTTTCGATCAGATCGAGTACGAGCAGTTCCTGCGCGAGATCGGGTACGTCCTGCCGGAGCCCGGCGACTTCGAGGTGAAGACGCAGAACGTGGACGACGAGATCGCCCATATCGCCGGCCCCCAGCTCGTGGTGCCAACCTCCAACGCCCGATACGCACTGAACGCCGCCAATGCCCGCTGGGGCAGCCTCTACGATGCCCTCTACGGCACGGATGCTATTTCTGAGGAGGGAGGGGCCACGCGCTCGGGTGGATACAACAAGGTTCGCGGCGCCAAGGTCGTTGCACGTGCCCGTGAATTGCTCGACCAGGCGGTGCCGCTGGCTGAAGGAAGCCATAAGGATGCCGCCGGTTATTCCATTAAGGGCGGCGCCCTCAAGGTGAAGCTTCAGGGTGGTGGCGAGACGGGCCTGAAGGATGCGGGCCAGCTCGCGGGCTACCAGGGCGATTCGGTGAATCCTTCGGCCATCCTGCTTCGCCACAACAATCTGCATATCGAGATCAAGATCGACCGTTCGAGCCCCATCGGCGCGGATGATGCCGCAGGCATTGCCGATCTCGTCATCGAATCGGCCGTCTCCACCATCATGGACCTGGAAGATTCGGTGGCGGCGGTGGATGCCGACGACAAGGTCGAGGTCTATCGCACCTGGCTCGGCCTGATGAGGGGCGATCTTGTCGAGAGTTTCGAGAAGGGTGGTCGCACCATCGAGCGCAAGCTCAATGCGGATCGCGTCTACACCGCACCGAATGGCGGCGAGGTTCGCCTGCATGGCCGCAGCCTCATGCTCGTGCGCAATGTGGGCCACCACATGTTCACGGATGCGGTGCTGGACGAGAAAGGTCAGGAGATACCGGAGACGATTCTCGATGCCGCCGTCACGGCGCTCATCGCCATCCATGACCTGAAGGGCAAGGGACCGACGCCAAACAGCCGGGCGGGCTCGGTCTATATCGTGAAGCCCAAGATGCACGGACCGGACGAGGTGGCCTTCGCCAACGAACTGTTCGGAGCCGTCGAGGACGTGCTCGGACTTCAGCCCAACACACTGAAGATGGGCATCATGGACGAGGAGCGGCGCACCAGCGTCAACCTCAAGGCCTGCATCAAGGCTGCTGCCGAGCGCATCGTGTTCATCAATACGGGCTTCCTCGACCGCACGGGCGACGAGATTCACACCTCCATGGAAGCCGGCCCTATGATCCGCAAGAACGACATGAAGTCGACCGCGTGGATCAAAGCCTACGAGGACAACAACGTCGATGTGGGCATGCTCTGCGGCCTGCCGGGCAAGGCGCAGATCGGCAAGGGCATGTGGGCCGCGCCCGACAAGATGGCTGACATGATGACGCAGAAGATCGGCCATCCGCAGGCTGGCGCGAACACCGCCTGGGTGCCGTCGCCGACCGCTGCAACGCTGCACGCTTTGCACTACCATCAGGTGAACGTGCCTGCGCGTCAGGAGGAATTGAAGAAGCGTCCGCGCGCCAAGCTCTCCGACATCCTCACCATTCCCGTGTCGCAATCCAACTGGGCGCCGGATGCGGTGCAGCAGGAACTCGACAATAACTGCCAGGGCATTCTCGGCTACGTGGTGCGCTGGGTCGATCAGGGCGTCGGCTGCTCGAAGGTGCCCGACATTCACGATGTCGGCCTCATGGAGGATCGCGCGACGTTGCGCATCTCGAGCCAACACCTCGCCAACTGGCTGCGCCACGGCATTGTCACGCGGGATCAGGTGATGCAGACGCTTCGCCGCATGGCGGAAGTGGTGGACCGGCAGAATGCGGGCGATCCGCTCTACCGTCCGATGGCTCCGGGTTTCGACGGCCCTGCCTTCCAGGCAGCGAGCGACCTGATCTTCAAGGGCGTCGAGCAGCCCAACGGCTATACCGAATACGTGCTGCACGAACGCCGCCGCGAGGCGAAAGCCGCGGGCGCTGCGGATCGCAGCGAGGACAGCGGCGTCAAGACCAAGTAAGAGGCAATAGCAACATCTGCTTCGTCATGGCCGGGCTTGTCCCGGCCATCCCGATCCGAAAAGCGCGACGCTTCAAGACATCGGGATCACCGGCACAAGGCCGGTGATGACGTGAGTGAACACGATTCAAGCACCGTGTTCAGACGTCTTTTGCGCCAGCGCATCCACCATGCCGCCGATGAGATTGGTGCTGAGCAGATGTTCCGTCGTCAGGTCGAAGCGCAGGGGCTTGAGCGCCGATGGCAAGGCAGCAACCCAATCCTTGAATTGGCGTGCAGCGGAAACCGCCTCATCACGTGACACGGCGCGGAAGCGAACCGGCGAACCCGGGCGCAGCTGCGCAAAGCGTGCGAGATCGGTGCTGATGATCGTCGCGATCTTCGGATAGCCGCCGGCGGTCTGTCGGTCGCGCATCAGCACGATGGGGAAGCCGCTGCCGGGCACTTGAATGTGCCCATCGACGATGCCGTCCGAGATGATATTGAAGCCCTTCGCGTGCTCGATCTGCGGGCCGTTCAACTGAAATCCCATGCGGTCGGCCTGGGGGCTGATGGTGAACACCGCATTCAGGAACGTGTTGATAGCGTCTTCGGTGAAGTAATCATCCTGCGGCCCCAGCATCACGCGGATGGGGCCACTCTCTTCTGGAATTGCCACAGGCAGATGCATCGGCATGTGGTCGCCCGCATCGTTGCAGGGGAGATGGTCGCCGGCTTTCAGGGCGGAGCCATTCAGCCCGCCGAGTTGCGAGCGCAGATGGAACGACAGGCTGCCCAATTGCGGCTCGATGGCGAAGCCGCCCGCAACGGCAAGATAGGCGAACGTACCCGTGCGTGCGTGGCCGACACGCAGCGTCCGGCCTTCCTTCAGGATGGCGGATGTTTGTGGTTCAATCAGCACGTCATCGATATGCATCGTGCAATCCGCGCCGATGAGTGCCACGTGCAGATCGCCGCCTTCGGCGGTGAAGGTGCCGCCGAGATTGACGAATTCGATGGCGGCCGTTGCAGGCGCGTTGCCGACGAGCGCATTTGCCATGGCAAGGTAGCGCCGATCCATGGCGCCGGAGGGCGAGACGCCGAACCGCTGATAGCCCAGGCGACCCCAATCCTGCAGACTCGTCATCGGCCCGCAGCTTTTGACAACGAGGCTCATCATGAGCGCACCTGTTCGGCAACGGGCTCGCCCGCGAGCGCCGCTTTTTCCAGCGCATCCCAGCGCGAGGCATCGATGGGCTCGAACACGATCTCGTCGCCCGCCTCGAACAGGAAGGTCGGGTCCCGTTCAGGTGCATAGCTGCGCACGGGCGTGCGCCCGAGAAGATGCCAGCCGCTCGGCATTTCCATAGGCACGATGCCCGCCTGCTCGCCGCCGATCATGATCGTGCCGTTCGGCACTTTTGCGCGTGGATGGGTTCTGCGCGAGGTCACGAGACGGGGATCGAGGCCGCCGAGATAGGCGTAGCCCGGCATGAAGCCGATCAGGTAGATCCTGTAGACGGCACTCGAAAAGATCTCGATCACCTCATTCGGCGTCAGGCCCTTCGATTCCGCGACACTCTCCAGATCGATGCCGTATTCGCCGCCATAGACGACCGGCACGCGCCAGCGCTTGCCGGTACTCTCGCGCGGTTTCAGCTCCGCGCTCGTCTCCGTCAGGAAGCGCACGAGGGCATCATAATCCAGAACCGCCGGGTCGAATTGAACCGTCAGAGAGCGATAGGTCGGCACGGTCTCCAGCAGGCCTTCGGGCGCTAGGGAGCGCAGTACTTCGTCGAGCGCGAGGACCCTGGCGTTTAGCTCAGGGTCAACCCTGCTTCCGAACTCGATTGTCAGGGCGCTATCGCCGCAGGGGAGGAATCTGGGAATCTGCACCATTCACCCATCGATGGCATTGACCGAAAGACATGCCCCTTCATCCCACATCGGCCATGACGCAACAATGGCGAAGAGCGTCATGCACCCGAAGCATCTGTGACGGGCGGCGCGTGCCTGACGGCCCACCCCTCTTTTTGATAGACTTAACCCCGCTTTTCCCTTCGTGCTATGTCACCTCACATGAGGGGCCTCGAGGCCCATGCGGAGCAGACCATGACTTTGACATCCAAGACCGCCGTCGTCACGGGTTCCACCAGCGGAATCGGGCTGGCCATCGCCCGGGCTCTCGCCAAGGAAGGAGCGAATGTGGTCATCAACGGCCTCGGCGACGCGGCCGAGATCGAAAAGACTCGCGCCGCAATCGAGAGTGAGTTCGGCGTGAAGGCTGTTTATTCGCCGGCCAACATGCTCAAGGGCGAGGAGATCGCCGACATGATCCATCAGGCCGAGAAGACCTTCGGCAGCGTGGATATCCTGGTGAACAACGCTGGCATCCAGTTTGTCTCGCCGGTCGAGGAATTTCCAGTCGAGAAATGGGACCAGATCATCGCGATCAACCTCACCTCCGCGTTCCACGGCATCCGCGCGGCGGTACCCGGCATGAAGGCGCGCGGATGGGGCCGAATCATCAACACGGCCTCCGCCCATTCCCTCGTGGCCTCGCCGTTCAAATCGGCCTATGTAGCGGCCAAGCATGGCATTGCGGGCCTCACGAAGACCGTGGCGCTCGAAACCGCGACCCACGGCATCACGGTGAACTGCATCAGCCCCGGCTATGTGTGGACGCCGCTGGTCGAGAGGCAGATCCCCGACACCATGAAGGCGCGCGGCCTCACTAAGGAGCAGGTTATCAACGACGTGCTGCTGGAAGCCCAGCCGACAAAGCAGTTCGTGACGGTCGATCAGGTGGCGGCGATGGCCGTGTTCCTGTGCTCGGATGCCGCGAGCCAGATGTCCGGCGCGAACATCTCCATGGATGGCGGCTGGACCGCGAAGTAAGTCACCGCATTGTCATCCCGGACGGCGTAACCGATCCGGGATCGGCTTCAGAATAGAGCACTGTCATTCCGGGGCGCCGAAGGCGAGCCCGACCCGAAGGACCGCGCCGAAGGCGTGGAAACCCATAACCACGACGGTGCTGAGAAGAACGCAACGGGGCCCGCTCGTTTCATTCTACATCTGTGGCGGCTATGGGTTCCGGGCTCCGCTGCGCGGCCCCGGAATGACAAAAGGGTTCAGCGATCCCGGATCGGCCATGCCGTCCGGAATGACAATCATTGGTTCGCAAATCGATCCGTCGTTTCGATCAGATGATGCGTGATGCCCGGCTCGCTCACCGCGTGTCCCGCATCCGGCACAATGGTGAACTGCGCTTCCGGCCAAGCCCTGTGCAGATCCCACGCGGATTTTGCCGGAGTGGTGATGTCGTAGCGGCCCTGGATGATCACGCCGGGAATGTCCTTGAGCTTATGGGCATCGCGGATCAGTTGCCCTTCCTCGAACCAGCCATTGTTGACGAAGTAATGGTTCTCGATGCGCGCAAAAGCGATGGCGTAATGCTCGTCGCCGAACTGGTCGCTGTAACCTTGGTTGTGGAGCAGCGTGATCGTCTCGCCTTCCCACAGACTCCAGGCCCGCGCGGCCTTGGCGCGAACAGCGGGATCGGGATCGATCAGACGCTTGCGGTAGGCGGCCATCAGGTCGCCGCGTTCTTCTTCCGGAATCGGTGCGAGAAAACCTTCCCACTTGTCGGGGAAGATCCAGGACGCGCCTTCCTGATAGTACCAGAGCAGTTCCGAACGACGCAGGGTGAAGATCCCGCGCAGCACAAGCTCGGTCACGCGTTCAGGGTGAGTTTCCGCGTAGGCAAGGGCGAGGGTGGAGCCCCAGGAGCCGCCGAACACCATCCACTTGTCCACACCGATCATCTCGCGCAGGCGCTCGATGTCGGCCACGAGATGCCAGGTGGTGTTGGCCTCCAGGCTTGCATAGGGCGTCGAACGTCCGCAGCCGCGCTGGTCGAAGAGAAGGATCTTGTATTTTTCGGGGTCGAACAGGCGCCGCTGGGTCGGCGTGCAGCCGCCGCCGGGGCCGCCATGCAGGAACACCACGGGTTTCCCGTCGGGGTTGCCGCATAATTCCCAATAGACCCTATGCCCGTCGCCCACATCGAGCATGCCGTGGTCGTAGGGTTCGATCTCGGGGTAGAATGTGCGCATGGGAAAAGGCTCCGAAAAATCAGAGCTTATCCATAACCATGGGGCAGGGTGAAGTCACCTTTGAGAAGGGTTCGTGAGCCGGCTTCAGACCCACTAGCATGTCGTTGCACTGTCATATAACTTTGCAACTGGGGAACAGGGTAATAGCCCGTCCATATGGAGGATGAATAATGTTGACCAAACGCGCCAGCTTGAAGCTGGCTACCGCTTTCGCCGCACTGATGATCGCCGGATCGGCCCAGGCCGCCGATAAGCTGCGGCTCCTGACGTGGTCGGGTTACGCACCGGCAGACGTGATCGAGCAGTTCACGAAGGAAACCGGTATTGAGGTGGAGGTCACGACCTCCAACAACGAGGAGATGATCTCCAAGCTGCGCGCCACGCAAGGTGCTGGCTTCGATATCGTCCAGCCGAGCCAGGATCGCATTGCCGGCCCGCAGGCCGAATTCGGCATCTACAAGCCGCTCGATCTCTCCAAGCTCAAGTCCGATCTCTTCATCGCCTCCATGCTGGAAGCGACCAAGAAGAACACCACCATCGACGGTAAGGTCTACGGCGTCCCCCATATCTGGGGCACGGACGGTCTCGTCGTGAACGTGAAGACCGCGCCGAAGGTTGCCGATTACAACGATCTCTGCGATCCGTCGCTCGCCGGCAAGACTAGCTTCCGCGCCAAGCGCCCCGCGTTGATCGCGTTCGCCTTTGCCAACGGCATGGATCCTTTCGCAGCTTATGGCGATGTGAAGGCCTATTCCGCGCTGATGGACAAGGTCGGCGCCACGCTTGCCGAGTGCAAGAAGAACCTTAAGTTCTTCTGGGAAGGCTCGGACCAGCTCCTCAATGCCGTGCGCTCCGGCGAGATCGCCGCCGCCATGGCATGGGATACGGGTGGCTGGAAGCTCAATGCCGAAAACGCCGACATGAAGTTCATCGCGCCGAAGTCGGGCGCTCTGGGCTGGGTCGACACCTTCGCGATCCCCTCCAAGGGCCGCAATGACGACGCCGCCTACAAGTGGATCAACTTCAACATGCGTCCTGAGATCGCCGCGAAGGTGGCCGCTGCCGCCGGCAACTTCACGGCTTCCAACGGCGCCGACAAGCTCATGCAGGGCAAGCTGAAAGATCAGTTCGCCGAGAGCTTCCCGAAAGCCGCCATCGACAACATCAAGTGGTATCCGGCCGTGCCGGCCGGCCTCGAAGAGATCGAGGGCAAGATCCTCGACCGTCTGAAAGCCGGTTCGTAAGTCTCCACTTCGCTTCAATATCATCCCCCGGCTTGCCCGGGGGATGCCTGTTTCTATGCTTGTTCCGGCAGTGCCATGGCTCATTCATCCGATCTCGATCTCGTCAACGTCATCAAGCGTTTCGGCTCCTATGCAGCCGTCAACGATGTGAGCTTCAGCGTCGCTCCCGGTGAGTTCTTCTCCATTCTCGGGCCCTCCGGCTGCGGCAAGACCACGCTGATGCGCATGATCGCAGGCTTCGAACATCCGACCTCCGGCGACATTCGCATTCGAGCTAAGTCGATGATCGGCGTTCCGGCCAACAAGCGCCCGGTGAACATGGTTTTCCAGAGCCTCGCGCTCTTCCCGATGATGAGCGTGGGCGAGAACGTTGCTTACGGTCTCACCTGTCGCGGCGTGTCGCGCGCGGAGGCCGAGGAGCGCGCCAGCCGCATGCTGGAGCGCGTGGGCCTCAAAGGCTTCGGTGAACGCCGCGTGACGGCGCTCTCCGGCGGCCAGCGCCAGCGCGTGGCGATTGCCCGCTGCCTCGTGCTCGAGCCGACACTCGTGCTTCTCGACGAACCGCTCGGCGCACTCGATCTGAAGCTGCGTGAGCACATGAAGATCGAGTTGAAGCAGCTGCAAGGTACCTTCAACACGACATTCGCCTACATCACGCACGACCAGTCGGAAGCGCTGGTCATGTCCGACCGCATTGCGGTCATGAACCAGGGCAAGTTCGAGCAGGTGGGAAGCCCGCGCGAGCTCTACCACAATCCGGCAACGCCCTTCGTCGCCAGCTTCGTCGGCGAGACGAACAAGTGGCAGGGCGAAGCAGCGGCTGCCTCCAACGGGGCCATCTCCGTGCGCCTGCGTTCCGGCACGGTGGTGCAGGGTCAAGGCAAGGTCGCGGACAAAGCCTTGCTCGCCTTCGTGCGCCCCGAGGCCGTCGCATTGGCACAGGATTCGTCCGCATTGAGCAGCCTGCCCAATCGCTTCGAGGGCCGCGTCTCGGCGGTGCTGTTCGACGGCGCGAATTCGAGCCTGCTCATCGACGCCTCCGGTTTCGACCAGCCCGTCCGCGCGGTGCTGCCGCAGGCGGGGCCGCTTGCCGGCATCCAGGTCGGCGCGCCGATCCATGTGGGCTGGACGGCGGATGCCATGAAGGTGTTCGCCGCATGAGCAAGAAACCGGCCCAGAGCCTCACGCTCTTCCTGCTCCTGGCTCCGGCCGTTCTGTGGCTGGGCCTGCTCATTGTGCTGCCGCATGTGGAGATTCTCGTCCTTTCCTTCAGCGAGCGCGTGGCACCGCGTGTTTACACCTTCGGCTTCGGCAACTACCTCGAATTCTTCACCGAGCCGCTTTACTGGCGCACCTTCGCACGCACGGCGATCATGTCGATCATCGTGACCGCACTCACCCTTGTGCTCGCCTTTCCCATCGCTCTCTATATCGCCCGCGTGGCGCAAGGCCGCCTGAAGGCGATGCTGCTGCTGCTCTGCCTGCTACCTTTCTGGGTGTCGGAGCTCGTGCGCACGCTCGGCTGGATGATCCTTCTGCGCGAGACCGGCATTATCTCCTATACGCTTCGCGCTATAGGGCTTGCCGATCAGCCGGTGGAATTGCTCTACAACGACGGCGCGGTGATCCTCGGCCTTGTCTATGGGGGCCTGCTCTTCATGATCGTGCCGCTGGCAAACGCGCTGGAAAGCCTGGAGCCGTCCGTGGTGGAAGCGGGCTACGATCTCGGCGGCAGCCGCTGGACGGTGCTGCGCCGCATCGTGATTCCGCATGCTATGCCCGGCATCGTCGCCGGTTCTATCATCGTGTTCATGCTCAGCGTCGGCAATTTCGCGACGCCGGTTCTGCTCGGTGGTAAGAACGGGTTGTGGTTCACGGAGCAGATCTACGCGCAGTTCATCACGCGCTTCAACTGGCCGCAGGGTGCTGCCTTCGGCATCCTTCTCCTCCTGTTGTCCTCCGCCATCGTGGGGGTGGGCCTGCGCCTCACCGGGCAGAGCCTCGGCACCACCTTGAAGCAGGCATGACGCCATGAACCGTCCAACCCTTTCCTGGAAGCTCTACATCGCGGCGTTCTACATCTTCCTGTTCGCGCCACTCCTCGTGGTGGCGATCTTCGCCTTCAACGCGAGCCCGTTCCCGTCGCCGCCCTGGCGCGGCTTCACGCTGGAATGGTTCACCGGCACGGGCGCGGCTGGAGCCAAGCCCGGTGTGCTGGTCGATCCCATCTGGCTGGATACCATCGCCAACAGCTTCAAGGTGGCGATCCCCGTGGCGCTGCTCGCCGTGTTCATCGGCACGGTGAATGCCTGGGTGCTGGAGCGCGCGGAATTCCCCGGCAAGACGTTTTTGTCCATGATGATGCTCTGGCCGCTCGTCATCCCGGGCGTCGTGCTCGGCATCTCGATCCTCGCCTTCTTCTCGCGGGTGGCGAACGGGCTCGAGGAATGGCTTCAGACGGATCTCGATTTCCTGCGACCCGGCCTGCCGCTGGTGGTTCTGGGCCAGCTCTCGTTCATCCTGACGATCTCCACGCTCATCATCGCCGCGCGCCTGCGCAAGTTCGACCGGTCGCTGGAAGAAGCAGCCTTCGATCTCGGCGCCAGCCGCCTTCGCGTGCTGCGCACGGTCACGCTGCCGTTCTTGAGGCCCGCGCTCATTGGCGCGGGCTTGGTCGCGTTGCTGATGTCGTTCGAGAACTTCAACACGACCCTGATGCTCGTCGGCTCAGATTCGCCGTTGCCGATCACCATGTACGGCCAGATGCGCGAAGGCGCATCGCCAGCGATCAATGCGGTGAGCCTGCTGCTGATGCTGGGTGTGGGCGGGATCGCGAGCGTCTTCGCGCTGACGGCTAAGGCTGAGAGATAATGAGCGCGCACATTCCGTAAGAATGGCTCAGCGCTCGTCGAACTTGTGAGCGATACACGTATCTGTAAACGTGTAAGTCATCATAACAGCTTGAAGAGATTGTACGAATGTCAGAACAATATGCCCTCGGCGACCTGTCGAGGGCATATGCGTTTTGAAATCGACGCTGCTTTCAGTCCATTTGACGTCGGAGATCTGGAACTCCTCACCGTCAATGAAGTCACACCCTCTTACACGGATGCCGTTCGGGTCTGCAGAGACAACATACTCTGAGCGTCCGTCATCTTCTTCCGATCGCCACCGCCCGATTAAAGGGTGATGGCTCAGAAGCGGTGTTACGATCCCCATTAGTCTCTCACACTCTCACCGCCCCCAGGTGCGCTCCAGCACGTTCACCCAGTTCTCGTAGCAGAGCTTGCGCAGGGTCGCTTCGTCGTAGCCGTGCTTGCGCATGGCATCGACCAGGCGAGGGAGGCCGCGCACGTCGCCGATCTCGGCGGGAATGGTGGCGCCGTCGAAATCGGAACCGAAGCCGACGCTGTCCACGCCTACATGCTCGATCAGGTGATCCATGTGGCGGATCATCTCCTCCAGCGGCGTGTCGTCATTGCGGCGACCGTCCGAGCGGATGAACGAGGTGGCGAAGTTCACGCCCACCATGCCGCGGCTTTCGCGGATCGCGGCGAGTTGCTTGTCGGTGAGGTTGCGGGAATGCTGGCACACCGCATAGGCGTTCGAGTGGGTGGCGACGAGCGGCGCGTCGGATAGCTTCGCCACGTCCCAGAAACCTGCCTCGTTCAGGTGCGACAGATCGATCATGATCTTCAGGCGGTTGCACGCTTGCACGAGCGCGCGACCGCGCTCGGTGAGGCCGGGGCCGATATCCGGCGTGGCGGGGAAGCGGAACGGCACGCCGTGGCCGAAGATATTGGAGCGGCTCCAGACCGGGCCGATGGAACGCAGGCCGCTCTCGTAGAGCACGTCCAGCATATACAGGTCGGGATCGATGCCTTCAGCGCCCTCGATATGCAGGATCGCGGCGAGCTTGCCGTTGTCGAGGCAATGCCGGATGTCGGCGGCACTGCGGCAGATCTTCACCTCACCGTTCGAGGCGCGCTCGATGCGGATCAGCAGCGACGACATATGCACGGTCACGTGCTGGCTGGCGCTGAAGGGCAGCGGTAGCGGCAGGGGCACGTCGTATCGCGCGTTCGACATTAGCGCGTCGACATCCGTTCCCATGTCCTCGGAAGGCACATAGACCGCGAAGAAGCCGCCGAACATGCCGCCCTGCTTCATGCGCGGCCAATCCATGTGGCCGATATTGTCGCCTTCCAGGAACGCCTTCTCAGGCTGAATCTTGCCGCGCATGAGGCGGAGAAGAACATCGTTGTGGCCGTCGAAAACGGGCATCGGGGCGGAAGAGGACATCGGTTTTCTGCTCTTCAGATGAAATGAATGAAACTCAACCGGCGAAAGCCGGAGCCGGTTGGGATGGATCGCGCGTGAAGCCCTGGCTCGCCTGGATCAGGGACTGCGTATATTCATTGGAAGCTTGGCCGCTGCGCAAAGCTATCGATGTCGTTTCCTCCACCGCTTCGCCGTGGCGCATGACCAGAAGACGCTCGCACAGATGCGCGACGACCGCGAGGTCGTGGCTCACCAGAATATAGGTCAGGCCGTATTTGCGGCGCAGATCATCCAGAAGGTTGAGAATTTCCGCCTGCACCGAGGCATCGAGCGCCGAGGTAGGCTCGTCCAGAAGGAGGACCTTCGGGCGCAGGATCAGCGCGCGCGCAATGGCGATGCGCTGGCGCTGGCCGCCGGAGAGCTGGTGCGGATAGCGGAAGCGGAAGGAGGGGCCGAGGCCGACTTCCTTCAGCGCCTGGACGATGCGCGTTTCCGCGTCCTTCTCGCCATGAATGGCGAGCGGCTCGGAGAGTGTGTCGTCCACCGTATGACGGGGGTGTAGGGAACCGTAGGGATCCTGAAACACCATCTGGACGGTGCGGTAGAATTCCTTGCCGCGCGGCGTCGTCACTTCCTTGCCGTCAACCTTGACGCCGCCGCCTGAGATTGGCGCAAGGCCACAGATGGCGCGCAGCACCGTTGACTTGCCGGAGCCGGATTCGCCGACGAGCCCGTAGGACGCGCCTTGCTCCACATGGAAGCTCACGTCCTTGACGGCGTCGACCCGCATGCGGCCGGTGCCGTAGACGACTTTGAGGTTATGAATATCGAGCATTGTTCTTCAATCCCCCGTTCACAGAGCCCACGAGGGGTCGCGGTTGAGGGTAGGGAGCGGGCGAACATCGTTCGCGAGCGTCGGCAGACAGCGCATGAGGCCCTGCGTGTAGGGATGCTTGGCCTCGCGCAGGTTCTTCGCCTCCAGCTCCTCCACCACGCGGCCCGCATACATCACGAGCACGCGGTCGCAGAAGGATGAGACAAGCTTCAGGTCGTGCGAGATGAAGATGAGGCCCATGCCGCGCTCGGAGACGAGCTCGTCGAGAATGCGCAGGATCTCCATCGACACCGTAACGTCGAGCGCGGAGGTCGGCTCGTCGGCGATGAGAAGGTCGGGATCGGTGACGAGCATCATGGCGATCATGGCGCGCTGGCCCATGCCTCCCGACACCTCATGCGGGTAGAGGGAGAAGACGCGCTGCGGATCGCGCATCTTCACCGCTTCCAGCATGGCGAGCGACTTGTCGCGCGCTTCCGCACGGCTTGCCTTCTTATGCGCCTGATAGGCCTCGATGATCTGCTCGCCGATGGTCATGACCGGGTTCAGCGAATATTTCGGGTCCTGCATCACCATGCTGATGCGGCCGCCGCGCAATTGGCGCAGCGTGCGCTTCGAGGCTGTTTGCAGATCGATTCCGTCGAACACGAGACGCTTGGCCGTCACTTCGCCGGGCGGCGGCGTAAGGCCGAGGATCGCGCGGCCGGTCTGCGACTTGCCGGAGCCGGATTCGCCGACGATGCCCAAGCGCTCGCGGCCGAGCTGGAACGAGATGCCGCGCACCGCCTCGACGATCCCGGTGCGAAGATGAAAGCGGACGCGCAGGTCCTCGACTTCGAGAAGCGGCTTCGTCATTTGGCAGCCTTCGGATCGAGAACGTCGCGCAGGCCGTCACCCAGCAGGTTAAAGCCCAGGCTGACCACGAAGATGGCGATTCCCGGCATGGCGGCGACCCACCATTGATCGATGAGGTAGTTGCGGCCTGTGGCGACCATCGCGCCCCATTCGGGTGCGGGCGGCTGCGCGCCGAGGCCGAGGAAGCCGAGGCCCGCCGCGGTGAGGATGATGCCCGCCATGTCGAGGGTCACGCGCACGATGAGCGATGAGAGGCAGAGCGGCACGATGTGGCGCAGGATGATGCGCGGCGTGGAGGCGCCCTGCAGCTTCACGGCCGCGATGAAATCGCTGTTGCGGATCATCAGCGTCTCAGCACGGGCGATGCGTGCGTAAGGCGGCCAGGACGTGATCGCAATAGCGATGACGGCGTTCTCGATGCCCGGGCCCAAAGCCGCCACGAAAGCCAGCGCCAGCACGAGGCGCGGGAAGGCGAGGAAGATGTCGGTGATGCGCATGAGCACCGTATCGACCCAGCCGCCGAGATAGCCGGAGACGGTGCCGACAAGGAGGCCGATGGGCGTCGCGATGATCGACACTAGCACGATCACGAACAGCGTGATGCGCGAGCCGTAGACGATGCGCGAAAATATGTCCCGTGCTTGATCGTCCGTGCCGAGCCAATAGGTTTCGCTCGGCGGCAGGAGGCGCTGCGTGCGCAGATCGCCGCCGGAGATGGGCGAATAGGGCGCGATGAAATCCGCGAAGATGGCCACGAAGAGCAGCAGCAGCACGATGCTGAGGCCCAGCACGGCAAGCGGGTTCGTCGTGAACGAGCGCCAGCCGAGATAGAGGCGGCCGAGGCGGGCCTGCCAGCGGGAATGCGGCTCTGCGGAGAGAAGCCACGCCCGCATGCCGGTGGGTTGGGAGAGGGGGGCACCAGCCATCAGCGGGTCCTCGGATCGAGTAGACGATAGAGCAGATCGGAGACGAGATTGAGCAGCACGAAGACGGTGCCGATCGCCAGCGTTCCGCCCAGCACCGCGTTCATGTCCGCATTCTGCAGGGAATTGGTGATGTATTGGCCAAGACCCGGCCATGCAAACACGGTTTCGGTGAGCACGGAGCCTTCAAGCAGGTTCGCGTAGGATAAAGCAATTACGGTGACCAGCGGCACGGCCGCATTGCGCAATGCGTGTTTCCAGATCACGCGCATTTCTGACAGACCCTTCACCCGCGCAGCAATCACATATTCCTGAGCCAGCTCGTTGAGCATGAACGAACGCGTCATGCGGCTGATATAGGCGAGCGAGAAATAGCCGAGCAGACATGCGGGCAGGAGGATGTGCGAAACCGCATCCCAGAACGCATCCCACTGCCCCTGCATGGCGGTGTCGAGCAGCACGATGCCCGTGACCGGCGTGTAGAGATAGGAATAGGTCACGTCGATGCGCCCAGGCCCCGCGACCCAGCCGAGCTTGGCGTAGAACAGCAGCAGTCCCATGAGTCCAAGCCAGAAGATCGGAATGGAATAGCCAGCCAATCCGAGAAAGCGCACGACTTGGTCGATGATGCTGCCGCGCTTCACCGCGGCGAGAACGCCGAGCGGGATCCCGATGAACGTGCCGATCAGGGTGCCGAGCGTCGCCAGCTCGAAGGTTGCCGGAAAGGCATTGATGATGTCCGTCATCACCGGATTGGTGGTGAGAACCGAATTGCCGAAATCGCCGGTAACGGCTTTCTTCAGATAGATCCAGAATTGCTGAATCATCGGCAGATCGAGGCCGAGTTCCTGGCGCGCGCGCTCATAGACATGCGCGGGAGCCCTGTCGCCGACGATGGCGATCACCGGATCGATGGGAACGACGCGGCCGATGAAGAAGGTGACGGCAACAAGCCCGAGCAGGGTCGTCGCCAGCACGACAAGAAATTGAACGATCTTTGTAAGGTAGAAGCGGAGGGCATCGTGCCCTCCGCCTCCGTTCGCGATTGAAGATGCCATCGAGAGATTAGTTCTTCTTGGCTTGAGCGACGCTGTTGGTGTCGAAGGACGGACCGATGATGAAGCCATCGACGTTCTTACGCTGGGCAGCGACTTCGATTTCCTGCAGGTAGATGATGAACGGGCCATCATCCATAACCGCCTGCTGCAGCTCCTTGTACATCGTGGCGCGCTTCTCGGCGTCTTTCTCGAGAACGGCGGCGCGGGTTTTTGCCGTCAGCGGGCCCGGATCCCAGGCGTTACGCCAGGAGAGGGGCTTGGCCTTCGCATCGTCCTTGTTGTCGTCGTTCGCGGCAAAAGTGTCGGCGTTGGTGTTCGGGTCCTGATAGTCGGCACCCCAGCGGCCGATATAGATATCGTGCTGGCGGGCGCGGTATTTGGTCAGGGTCTGCTTGCCGTCGCCCGGGATGATTTCGAGCTTCACGCCAGCCTGCGCAAAGGTGTTCTGGATGGCCTGCGCCGTGCCGGTGACGTCGGCGGTGGAGCGGGTGTCCATGGTCACGGTGAAGCCGTCCTTCAGGCCTGCCTGCGCGAGCAGTTCCTTCGCCTTGGCGACGTCGAGCTTGTAGGGGTTTTCCGTAACTGCACCCAGGAAGCCCTTAGGCAGGAAGGCCTGATGGACGGTGCCCTTATTCTTCATGATCGTGTCGGCGATGGCCGCGTAATCGACGAGGTACTTGAGCGCCTTGCGGACTTCGGGTTTCGCCAGGTTCGGGTTCTTCTGGTTCAGGCCGAGATACCAGAGGCCGCCCTTCGGACCGGAATCAACCTTGATGTCAGCGTTCTTCGAAACGGCTGCGATCTCTTCCGGGTTCAGGTTGCGGGCGATATCCACGTCGCCCTTCTCAAGCATCAGGCGCTGAGTCGCCGTTTCCTTAATGTGGCGGTAGATCACGCGAGCAAGCGGTGCCTTCTTGTCGTAGTTCGGGTTGCGCTCCAATACGACGACTTCGTTCGCCTTCCAATCGCGGATCGAGAAGGGGCCGGAACCGGCATACTTGGTCTTCAGCCAGTTATAGCCCATGTCGCCGTCTTTCTCGTTCTGCATGACGAGCTTCTTGTCGACGATCGATGCGACGCTGGAGGTCATGCAATACAGAACGAAGGTCGGGGCGTAAGACTTGTCGAGCTCCATCGTGAACTCGAAGGGACCAGTCTGCTTGATCTTGTCCTTGACGGTGTCCTTCGTGAAGCCGAACTGACCGAGAATGAAGGCCGGCGACTTGTCGAGCATCACGGCGCGCTGGAGCGAGTACACTGCGTCCTCGGCCGTCAGCGGGTTGCCGGAGGCGAACTTCTTGCCCTGGCGGATCTTGAAGGTGAAGGTCTTGCCGTCGGGAGAGACCGTCCAGGACTCGGCGACCTCGCCGTAGATCTTGGAAACGTCCTTGTAATCATAGGCGATCAGGCGCTCATAGGTGTTGCCCAGGAGTTCGGAAGCCGTGAACTCGAATACCTCGGCCGGATCGAGCGAGATGATGTCGTCCATCTGCCAGGCTTGGACCAGGGTGTCCGGGGGCGTCGCAGCCTGAACGGCAGAGAACGAGGTGGCCATGGTGGCGACCATCGCGGCGGATAGGAGGAATTTCGGTAGCATTTTCATAGGCCAGTTCCCTTAAGCGCTGCATGCGCCTTTTTGCGGCGATGTATGAATGCAAATCACACAGGCTCTGTCGAGTCTAGCAACTGGTTTTAAACTGGCAAACATTGCTTGGAGTGATTAATGCCTGTGCATCCCTGTTACGGCTTTGCCTTGCGGGGTGACCTATGGCAAAGCCTTGCGAACCTTAATCTCTGGATGAAACACAGTGTCTGAAGAAGCCAAGAAGACCGGTGCCAACACCATGTGGGGTGGACGGTTCTCGTCCTCGCCGAGCGCGCTCATGGAAGCGATCAACGCCTCCATCGACTTCGACAAGCGCCTTTATGCTCAGGACATCCAGGGCTCCATCGCCCACAGCGCGATGCTCGCCAAGCAGGGCATCATCGCAGAGAGCGCCCGTGATGCGATCCACCAGGGCCTCCAGCGGGTGCTGGGCGAGATCGAGACAGGAAGCTTTACCTATTCCAAGGCGCTCGAAGACATTCACATGAATGTGGAGAGCAGGCTTCGCGAGATCGTGGGCGATCCCGCGGCGCGCCTGCATACGGCGCGGAGCCGCAACGATCAGGTCGCCGTGGATATCCGCCTCTGGATGCGCGATGCCCATGACCGCACCGAGGAGCAGCTGACAAACCTCATCAAGGCGCTGCTGAACAAGGCGGAGAAGAACGTCGCGACCGTGATGCCGGGCTTCACGCATCTCCAGAGCGCGCAGCCGGTGACCTTCGGTCATCACCTCATGGCCTATGTGGAAATGTTCGGCCGCGACCGCAGCCGCATCCGCGATTCCCGCAAGCGCCTCAACGAGTGCCCGCTCGGCGCGGGCGCGCTCGCCGGCACGTCCTTCCCCATCGACAGGCACATGACCGCGAAGGCGCTGGGCTTCGACGGTCCGACGCGCAACTCGCTGGATTCCGTGTCGGATCGCGACAGCCTGCTGGAGTTCATGGCGGCAGCCTCGATCAGCGCCGTGCACCTGTCGCGGCTGGCGGAAGAGATCATCATCTGGATGTCGGCGCCGTTCGGCTTCGTGAAGCTGCCCGACCGCTGGACCACCGGTTCCAGCATGATGCCGCAGAAGCGCAATCCCGATGCGGCGGAGCTCGTGCGCGGCAAGTCCGGCCGTATCTTCGGCTCGCTGATGGCCGTGCTCACCATGATGAAGGGCCTGCCGCTGACCTATTCCAAGGACATGCAGGAGGACAAGGAGCAGGTCTTCGACGCCGCCGACAGCATCGAGATCGTGCTCGCCGCCATGACCGGCATGATCGAGGATCTGAAGCCCGTGCCGGAGCGCATGGCGGCGGTTGCCGGAGCCGGTTTCTCCACGGCGACCGATCTCGCCGACTGGCTCGTCCGCTCGCTCAACATCCCCTTCCGCGACGCCCACCACGTGACAGGGCGCATCGTCTCGGAAGCCGAGCAGCGCGGCTGCACCCTCGAAGAACTGCCGCTTGAAGTCATGCAATCCGTGGAGCCGCGCATCCATAAGGGCATCTTCGACGTGCTGGGTGTTGAGAACTCGGTCCGCTCGCGCACGAGCTTCGGCGGCACCTCGCCGGTCCAGGTGGCCGAGCAGGTGGCTTGGTGGCGCGGCAAGGTCTGAGGCTCGGCCGTTTACCTTGAATTCGGGTCCAGCTGGGCTGTCCCGGCCGGACCCTTGATCCGCCCAGGAACCATATCCATATTGCTGTCAGCGGCCGGCAACGGTCGCCTGAGTGCCGCATGAGCGGGCTCAAATTCCGAAGTGCCTCTAACCTTGGGCTTCGTACATGTCGCGTCAGTCGCCCTTTGGGCACCCGTTTCTGTTAGGCTTCGACGAGATCGAGCAGGCGCTCGACCGCGTCGCGAAAGCCGCCGGGGATGGATATCCGCCCTACAATATCGAGCGCCTTGCTCGCAACGAGCACGCTCCTGAGCGTCTGCGCATCACCCTGGCTGTCGCCGGCTTTACCCGGGATCAGCTGGAAGTGACCCTGGAAGAGAGTCAGCTCGTCATCCGGGGGCGTCAGTCCGACGACAAGACAAGGCACTTCCTTCATCGCGGCATCGCTGCCCGCCAGTTCCAGCGCACATTCCTCCTTGTCGACGGCATGGAGGTGACGGGCGCGGATCTGTCCAATGGCCTGTTGTCGATCGATCTGGCTCGGCCTGAGCCGGAGCGGATCGTCCGCAAGATCAACATCATCGCCTCGGACAAGGTGTGACGGCAGCCGCATAAGGAGAAGGCCATGAATTTCGATATCACCAATCATGCCGGACAGCCTCTGGATGTGGCCGAGCTGGCCAATCTGGGCCTCGGCGATGTGGCCTATGTGAAGCCCCTGCGCTCCGACGACGTGGCGCGGCTCTTTCCCCAGGCCCCGAAACTGCAGCCCGGCATGGAGCTTTTCGCGCTCCTCTCCGCCAGCGGCGAGCCCATCGTCCTCACCGATTCCAAGGACGCGGCAGTCGCCAACGCATGGGCGCATGACCTGACGACGGTGAGCCTGCATTAAGGCTCACCTAAACCTTTCAAGCAATCGCCTCGATGGCGCCGATCAGGCGCTCCAGATCCTCATCGCGCGAGAGGCGGTGATCGCCGTCCTTGATGAGCGTCAGGGAAACGCTGTCGCCTGGCAGGCGCTCCACGAGCTGGAGGGCGTGGCTCCAGGGCACGTCCGGGTCTTCCATACCTTGCAGGATATGCACGGGGCAGCCGGTCTGGATCGGCCGTCCCAGAAGGAGATGGCGGCGCCCATCCTCGATCAGCTTCTTCGTGATGGGGTAGGAATCCTCCGAATAGGCGGAGGGCCGGTAATAGACGCCTGTTTCCTCGAGGCCCTGGCGCAGGCCCTCGGGAAAACGGTCCCACATGAGCCGCTCCGTCATGTCGGTGGCGGGAGCGATCAGCACGATGCCGATAGGGGCGAGGGCAGGGCGCCTGGCCATCAGCTCGCGTGCTGCCAGCAGGGAGATCCAGCCGCCCATGGAAGAGCCGACGAGGATGGGGCGCTCCGTGAGGTGGGTCTCCATCACCGCAAGCGCCTCCTCCAGCCAGCGGGAGATGGTGCCTTGCTCGAAATCTCCCCCTGATTCGCCGTGTCCGCTATAGTCGAAGCGGAGGAAGGCGCGGCCATTCTTTTCGGCCCAGGAATCGATAGCGCCGGCCTTGGTGGCCCGCATGTCGGACTTGAAACCCCCGAGCCAGACCACGGGCGGCCCCTTGCCCTCGCGGGAGATCACGGCGATCTGGCGTGCGTCGGCCTCTTTGCCGACCGTGACGCTTTGCTGCATGGTTAACCGATCCTCAACTGCTTTGAAGCAAGCGTTTAATAGCGATTCTGTGATTCCATTTAAGAAGGCTCTTACATCGGTGAGTTTTTCAGCGCGACCTGGCGGAGGAGCGGCTTTTCCGTCATCCCAGGTCCATCCCCTGGCGGGAAGGACAATCCTGCAGATCATTCCGGAGCTTGAAGCCGGTGGTGCGGAGCGTACCACCGTCGATATCGCCGAGGGCCTGGTGAATGCCGGCGCACGGGCGCTCGTGGCCACCGATGGCGGACGGCTCGTGGGGGAGTTGCAGGCCAAGGGCGGCATCTGGATTCCCTTTCCGGCGGCCACGAAGAACCCGATCTCGATGCTTCTCAACGTGCGCAAGCTCGCCAAGATCTGCCACCGCGAGAAGGTCTCGCTGATCCATGCCCGCTCCCGCGCTCCGGCCTGGGTGGCTTTGGGGGCGGCGCGCAGCCTCCACATCCCCTTCGTGACCACCTATCACGGCAGCTATTCCGGCCGTTCCTCGGTGAAGGTCCTCTACAATTCGGTCATGGCGCGGGGCGACGTGGTCATCGCCAATTCGCAATATACAGGAAACCTGATCCGCTCGATGCATCCCCAAGCCGGCGACCGGGTGGGAGTGATCTATCGCGGAACGGATTTCCTGAAGTTTTCCCCCGGGGCGGTCGCGCCGGAGCGGATCGAGGCTTTGCGGAAGGCCTGGAAGGTGGCGCCCCACGAACGAGTGGTGCTGCTGGCGGCCCGTCTGACGGGCTGGAAGGGCCAGAAGGTCCTGATCGAGGCGGCGGCCAGGCTACGCGACAAGGGCCTGACGGATGTCGTCTACATCCTCGCCGGCGATCCGCAGGGGCGCGATTCCTACGTGAAGGAACTGGACGGCCTGATCGCGGAAAGGAAGCTGAAGGACATCGTGCGCCGGGTCGGCCATTGCACGGATATGCCGGCGGCCTTCCTGACCGCCGCCGTCGTGACGGTGCCGTCCACGGAGCCGGAAGCCTTCGGCCGCTCGGCGGTGGAGGCCCAAGCCATGGGCACGCCGGTCGTGGTGTCGGATCTGGGGGCGGTGCCGGAGACGGTTCTCTCCCCTCCCGCTGTAGCGCCGCAGGAGCGGACCGGGTGGCGCGTTCCGCCGAACGACTCGGAGGCTTTGGCCGATGCCGTCGGGGAGGCCCTCGACCTGGGCGCCAGCGCCCGGATTGCGCTGGGCTCCCGCGCCCGCGCCCATGTGGAGCGCCACTTCTCGCTCGAACGCATGGTTTCCAGCACGCTGAATGTGTATTCGGCTCTTCTGGAGAACCATTTTACCCATAGAACAAGTTGACTTCGCGCCATTTTGGGCGAAATGTCAGATCATTCTCGGCAACGTTGAGTATCCTGCAGAGGCCTGAGGCCAAGTCTGCTCTCTCAACTGAGCCCTTAAACAGGAGATAAGAGCCATTCGTCGTCCCATGAGACCCATGCCGGTGCCGCAGAAAGACGGTCCGCGCGCCAACCGAGACATTCGCGGAGTCCGCGAAGTTCAGCTGATCGATGACACCGGACAGAACAAGGGTGTAGTGCCCTTCTTCGATGCCCTGCGCGTAGCCGAAGACGCCGGCCTCGACCTGGTGGAAATCTCGCCGAACGCCACTCCTCCGGTCTGCAAAATCCTCGATTACGGCAAATTCCGCTTCCTTGAGCAGAAGAAGGCCGCCGAGGCGCGCAAGAAGCAGAAGACTGTCGAGGTCAAGGAAATCAAGCTGCGTCCGGGCATCGACGATCACGATTACGACGTCAAGATGAAGGCCATGAAGAGCTTCTTCGAGGAAGGCAACAAGGTGAAGATCACCCTGCGCTTCCGCGGCCGCGAAATGGCGCATCAGTCTCTCGGCCTGAAGGTTCTCGACCGGGTCAAGGCCGATGTGGGCGATATCGCCAAGGTCGAGATGGAGCCGAACTTCGAAGGCCGTCAGGTCGTCATGGTGCTCGCACCTCGGTAAAAGACTCCATTTCCAGCAAGATTCATGGCCGTCGGGGTTCCGGCGGCCATTGCTTTTTGGGCGGCCTTCTGCCATAAGCCGCCCTTCATCGAACCGCCCGGCTGTTAGGGCTGCCGTGGCGGTTTGTGTTGCTCACAGTAGCAATATGGGTTGAAAGGGCGGGTTTCCCGCTCTCAAGGCCTGACCAAAGGAGAGCAAAATGCCCAAGCTGAAGACGAAATCGGGCGCGAAGAAGCGCTTCAAGATCACTGGCACCGGCAAGGTCGTTTACGCCCAGGCCGGCAAGCGCCACGGGATGATCAAGCGGACCAAGAAGCAGATCCGCAACCTGCGCGGCACCACGACGATGTTCGAGGGCGACGCCTACAACGTGAAGAAGTACTTCCTGCCCAACGGCTAAGGCGGTCTTCCCAACACATCCCGGATATTGAAGGAGTTTTCCCATGGCACGCGTCAAAAGGGGCGTTACGTCCCACGCCAAGCACAAGAAGGTTTTTAAGGCCGCCAAAGGTTTCTACGGCCGCCGCAAGAACACCATCCGTATCGCCAAGCAGGCGGTCGAGAAGAGCATGCAGTATGCGACGCGCGATCGTCGCAACAAGAAGCGCACCTTCCGCGCTCTCTGGATCCAGCGTCTCAACGCTGCCGTCCGCCTGCATGACATGACCTATTCCCGATTTATCGACGGTCTCGGCAAGGCTGGGATCGAGGTCGATCGCAAGGTTCTGTCCGAACTGGCCATCCACGAGCCGGCGGCTTTCGCTGCCTACGTGGAAGCTGCCAAGGCCGCCCTGCCGCAGCAGGCCGCCTAAATCGGATAGACTAGCTTTCGGTGCGGCTGGGTTTCAGTCGCACCGCCTTACTCCCCCTTCTCCGAGACCATCCGCGCTGACGGCTGATTGCTGTCGGTTGCGACCACGCGGCTCGGATATCTTCACGGTTCCTGCGCCGCGCCTCACTTGAAAGCGCTTAGCATCAGGCTAGGGACCGATGACCGATCTCAACCAACTCGAAACTGACCTGCTTTCCCAGGTCGACGCCGCCGGCAATGAGGCGGCCCTCGAATCCGTGCGCGTGTCCGCGCTCGGCAAGAAGGGCTCCGTCTCCGAACTCCTGAAGACTCTCGGCGCCATGACGCCGGATGAGCGCAAGGAACGCGGCCCCCTCATCAATGGCCTGCGCGATAAGGTGCAGGGCGCGCTCGCCGCCAAGAAAGAGACTCTGGCGGAGTCGGCTCTTGAGGCCCGTTTGTCCGCCGAGCGCATCGACGTGACGCTGCCCGTGCAGGAAGCGCCCGAGGCTCGCGGCCTCATCCACCCGATCAGCCAGGTGATCGAGGAACTAACGGCGATCTTCGCCGATATGGGCTTCTCCGTGGCGGAAGGGCCGGATATCGAGACCGACTACCTCAACTTCACGGCGCTGAACTTCCCCGAAGGCCACCCGGCCCGCGAGATGCACGACACCTTCTTCCTCGCTCCCGACGCGAAGGGCGAGCGCAAGGTGCTGCGCACGCACACCTCGCCGGTGCAGATCCGTACGATGCAGACGCAAAAGCCGCCGATCCGCGTGATTATTCCGGGCCGCACCTATCGCCATGACTCGGACCAGACGCACACACCGATGTTCCATCAGGTCGAAGGCCTCGTCATCGACAAGCAGGCGAACATCGCGCACCTGAAGTGGATTCTCGAAGAGTTCTGCAAGGCCTTCTTCGAGGTCGATCAGGTGAAGATGCGCTTCCGCCCGTCGTTCTTCCCCTTCACCGAACCGTCGGCTGAAGTGGACATCCAGTGCTCGCGCAAGGGCGGCGAAATCCGCTTCGGCGAGGGCACCGATTGGCTCGAAATTCTCGGCTGCGGCATGGTGCATCCGAACGTGCTGCGCAATTGCGGCCTCGATCCCGATGAGTACCAGGGCTTCGCCTGGGGCATGGGCATCGACCGCATCGCGATGCTGAAATACGGCATGCCGGACCTGCGCCCGTTCTTCGAGGCCGATGTGCGCTGGCTGAACCATTACGGCTTCCGCCCGCTCGACATCCCGTCCCTCGTCAGCGGCCTGACTTCGTAAAGGAGAGCAATCATGAAATTCACTCTCTCCTGGCTCAAGGATCATCTTGAAACCACCGCGTCTCTCAATGAGATCGTCGAAACGCTCACGCGCATCGGCCTCGAGGTCGAAGGCGTGGAGGACAAGGCGAAGACGCTTGGTGCCTACATCAACGCCTATGTGATCTCCGCCGAGCAGCATCCGAATGCGGATCGGCTTCGCGTGTGCATGGTCGATACCGGCACCGGCTCGCCGATCCAGGTCGTCTGCGGCGCACCGAATGCACGCACCGGCATGAAAAGCGTGTTCGCGCCTCCCGGCACTTACATTCCTGGCAAGAACATCACGCTCGGTGTCGGCACCATTCGCGGCGTCGAAAGCGCCGGCATGCTGTGCTCGGCGGCGGAGCTGGAACTCTCCGAGGACCACGACGGCATTATCGAGCTGCCGGAAGATGCGCCTGTTGGTGTGGCTTATGCAGCTTATGCACGCCTCGACGATCCGGTGATCGAGATCAACCTCACGCCGAACCGTCCCGATTGCACGTCGATCTTCGGCATCGCGCGCGATCTCGCAGCTGCCGGTCTCGGCACGCTCAAGGGCGGGGATGTTGCTGCCATTGCGGCCAAGGGCGCATGCCCGGTCTCGGTCACGCTCGATCTCTCGGGCGAGGACGCGAAGCTCTGCCCGACCTTCGCGCTGCGTCTCGTGCGCGGTGTGAAGAACGGCCCGTCACCGGAATGGATGCAGCGTCGTCTGCTCTCCATCGGTCTGCGCCCGATCAACGCGCTCGTCGACATCACCAACTACATCACCTTCGACCGCGGCCGCCCGCTGCACGTTTTCGACGCGAAGAAGGTGAAGGGCAATCTCACCGTTCGCCGCGCGAAGGATGGCGAGGAAGTGCTGGCGCTCGATGGACGCACCTACAAGCTCGATGCGGGCAATGTGGTGATCGCCGATGAGAACAGCGTCGAATCCATCGCCGGCATCATGGGCGGTGAGCATTCCGGTTCGGACGAAGGCACGACCGACGTGCTGATCGAATCCGCTTTGTGGGACCCGCTGAACATCGCGCAGACCGGCCGCAAGCACGGCATCATCACCGATGCGCGCTACCGCTTCGAGCGCGGTGTCGATCCGGCCTTCACGGTGCCGGGTCTCGATCTCGCGACGAAGATGGTGATCGAACTCTGCGGCGGTGAGCCGACAGAGGCCGTCGTTGCCGGCAAGGTTCCGGACACCACGCGCGTCATCGAATTTCCGTATTCGGAAGTTCCGCGCCTGTCGGGCCTCGATGTGAAGCCTGTGGAATCCGAAGAGATCCTCAAGAAGCTCGGCTTCAAGGTTCAGGGTTCGGGCGAGCGCGTGAACGTCACGCCGCCGTCCTGGCGTCCTGACATCGAAGGCAAGGCTGATCTCGTCGAAGAAGTCATCCGCATCGCCGGTGTCGACCGCATCGAGCCGCAGCCGCTGCCGCGTTTAGAGGCGACGGTGGCAAAGCCGATCCTCACGCTCATCCAGAAGCGCACGCGCGTTGCCCGCCGTTCGCTCGCGATGCGTGGTTTGGTGGAAGCCGTTACCTGGTCCTTCATCTCGAAGGGCGAAGCTGAACTCTTTGGCGGCGGCGCTGCGCGTCTTGCGCTCGCGAACCCGATTGCGGCGGAACTCTCCGACATGCGCCCGAGCCTGCTGCCGGGTCTCATGAAGGCCACGCAGCGCAACGCGGATCGCGGTCTCGGTGACGTGGCGCTCTTCGAAGTCGGCCAGACCTTCGCGTCCGATGAGCCGGATGGCCAGTCGATCAAGGCCACAGCCGTACGTCGTGGCACGGCGCGCGCAGAAGGCGTCGGCCGTCACTGGAATGGCGGCGCGAAAAACGTCGATGCTTTCGATGCGAAGGCCGACGTGCTGGCGCTGCTGGCCGCGCTCGGCATTCCAGCTGGCGGCTTGCAGATCGTCGCGGGTGGTCCGGCCTGGTTCCACCCGGGCCGCTCCGGCACGCTGCAATTCGGCCCGAAGAACATCGTCGGTGCTTTCGGTGAGGTTCACCCGAAGATCCTGAAGGCGCTCGACATAAAGGGTCCGCTGGTCGCCTTCGAGCTCAACCTCGATGCGCTTGTGCCGCCCAAGGCGAAGCCCACCAAGATGAAGCCGAAGCTGAACCTGCCCGACTTCCAGCCGCTCACCCGCGACTTCGCCTTCGTGGTCGGTCGCGATGTGGCCGCGGGCGACATCGTGAAGGCTGCTCAAGGCGCCGAGCGTCAGCTCATCGTGGGCGTCGACGTGTTCGACATCTACGAGGGCACCGGCATCGACCCAGACAAAAAGTCCGTCGCAATTGCCGTCACGCTCCAGCCGACGGAAAAGACGCTGACCGACGTGGAGATCGAAGCCGTCACGGCCAAGATCGTCGCGGAGGTGTCGAAGAAGACCGGCGCGGTGCTGCGCGGATAATGGAAAGCCTGCTCGGGCGCGGTCCTAGACCGCGCCCGACGCGTCTTTGCCATTCAATGGATTCCGCTCATCCCACCCATAGCGGAACGTGTCGAAGCGCATCCCCCGCGCATCGACCATGAGAAGCCGCCCAACGAGGCTTTCTCCGAAGCCTACGATCTCCCGCATCACTTCCATGGCCATCAGGCTGCCCATGACGCCGGCAAGCGCCCCCAGCACGCCTGCCTCGGCGCAGGTGGGGATCGAGCCCGCCGGGGGCGGGGAGGGGAAGAGGCAGCGATAGGTGGGGTTGGGGCGGCCATCAGCGCCGGTCTCATAGGTCCGGATCGTGGTCAGCGAACCGTCGAACTGGCCAAGAGCCGCCGTGACCAGGGGCTTTCTCTCGAAAAAGCAGGCATCGGAGACGGCATAGCGGGTATCGAAATTGTCGGATCCATCCGCCACGATGTCGTATCTGTTGATCAGGTCGCGGGCATTCCCATGCGTCAGGCGAAGACTGTGAGTCTCCACCGCGACGTTCGGGTTGAGCTGGGAGATCGCCCTGGCAGCCACCTCTACCTTGGGAAGGCCGACATCGCCGGTCCCGAAAATCACCTGCCGCTGGAGGTTGGAGAGGGAAATCGTATCATTATCCACAACTCCGATAGTGCCGATCCCGGCAGCCGCCAGATACTGGACGAGGGGCGCGCCCAGGCCGCCGGCCCCGACCACGAGCACGCGAGCGGCTTTCAGCTTCAATTGGCCCGGCCCACCAACGTCTCGGAGCACGAGATGGCGGGCATAGCGGTCTATTTCTTCGGGATTCAGGGGCATGGGAACGAGCTTAGCGCCTCAGGACGAGCGATCAACCGTTCCGGTGGGGCGTCCGCCAAAAAGCGAAAGGACACCCTAGGCGGCAATGCTCCTTAACAATAAGGCGGAACGGGTTTCCTATGGACCCGAAGGGCGCGCCAACAAAAACGAGGCTTTAGGTTCCGCACGGTGCATTAAGGAAATAACATGCCGCTTGACAGAGACCTTGGCGTCGTGACCCTTCCCGTGCCATCGTCTCGGGGCAACCGGCCTTCAAGGCCGGCGTCAGAACAGGGAACATTGCCGATGACAGTAACCAAGTTTGGCCTCGCACTCGCGGGCCTCGCCTTCTCCGCCTCGGCTGCCTTCGCGCAGCAGGCCGCCTTCAAGCCCGCCATCGTTTACGATCTCGGCGGCAAGTTCGATAAGTCCTTCAATGAAGGCGTTCACGCGGGCGCCGAGAAGTTCAAGAAGGATACCGGTGCCGATTACCGCGATTTCGAGCCGCAGAACGACGCCCAGCGCGAGCAGGCCCTGCGCCGCTTCGCCCGCGACGGCTATTCGCCGATCGTGGCCGTGGGCTTCTCCCAGGAGACCGCGCTGAAGAAGGTCGCGGAAGAGTTCCCGAACATCAAGTTCGCCATCATCGACGCCGTCGTCGAGAAGCCGAACGTGCAGTCCGTCGTGTTCAAGGAGCACGAGGGCTCGTTCCTCGTCGGCCTTCTGGCGGCCAAGGCTTCCAAGACCAACAAGGTCGGCTTCGTGGGCGGCATGGACATTCCGCTCATCCGCAAGTTCGCCTGCGGCTACGTCCAGGGTGTGAAATACGCCAACAAGGACGCCGAAGTGTTCCAGAACATGACCGGCACCACGGGCGCCGCATGGGGTGACCCGGTGAAGGGTGGCGAACTCGCAAAGGGCCAGATCGATCGCGGCGCGGACGTGGTTTACCACGCAGCCGGCGGCACCGGCATCGGCGTGCTGCGCGCCACCGTGGACGCGGGCAAGCTCGGCATCGGCGTCGATTCGAACCAGAACGGCCTGCACCCGGGCAAGATGCTGACCTCCATGGTTAAGCGCGTGGATGTCGCCACCTATAACGCCTTCGACCAGGCCAAGAAGAACACCTTCAAGGCCGGCGTCTCGGTTCTCGGCCTCAATGAGGACGGCGTGGCATGGGCGCTCGACGACAACAACAAGGCGCTGATCACGCCCGAGATGAAGGCCGCCGCCGACAAAGCCGCCGCCGATATCAAGTCGGGCGCCATCAAGGTGCATGACTACATGTCGGACTCCAAGTGCCCGATGTAATCTGACGTATGGCTCCGGCCGCAGGCCCAAAAAAGGGTCTGCGGCCGGATCTCTTTTTAAGTATCTGCTTTTCCTTTAGGATCCGGCACATCCACCCTCACTCAGCCGGACAGTGACCAGAGGCCGATGTCCCCCGCGATTGAACTCATTGCGATCAACAAGAGCTTCGGCGCCGTTCACGCCAACAGGAATGTGAACCTCTCCGTCGAGCGCGGCACGATCCACGGCATCGTGGGTGAGAACGGGGCCGGGAAGTCGACGCTGATGTCGATCCTCTACGGCTTCTATGAGGCCGATTCCGGCGAGATCCGCGTCAACGGCCAGCCGATCCGAATCCGATCCTCCAACGATGCCATTCATGCGGGCATCGGCATGGTGCATCAGCACTTCATGCTGGTGGAGCCGCTGACCGTGGTCGAGAACGTGATGCTCGGCGCCGAAGGCGGCGCCATGCTGCGCGTGGGCGAGGCCAAGGTGCGCAAGGAGCTTGCGCGGCTCGCAAACGATTACGGCCTCGAAATCGATGTGGATGCCACCGTCGGCGAACTCTCCGTCGGTCTTCAGCAGCGTGTGGAAATTCTCAAAGCCCTCTATCGCGGCGCCGATATCCTCATTCTCGACGAACCTACCGCCGTGCTCACGCCGCCGGAAGCGGATGCTTTGTTCGAATTGCTGCGCTCGCTGAAGGAGCAGGGCAAGACCGTCATCCTCATCACGCACAAGCTGCGCGAGATCATGGCGATCACGGATCGCGTCTCGGTGATGCGTCGCGGCGAAATGGTCGCGACTGTCGAGACGGCCAACACCTCGCCGCCGGAACTGGCGGAGCTGATGGTGGGCCGCCGCGTGCTTCTGCGCGTCGAGAAATCGGAAAAGACACCCGGCGCACCTCTCCTTGAAATCGAAAATCTCACCGTCATCGACAACCGTGGCGTCCTGCGCGTCGCCAATGCGTCGCTCACGGTCCGCGCCGGCGAGATCGTCGGCATCGCGGGCGTCGCGGGCAACGGACAGAGCGAATTGCTCGAAGCGATTGCCGGCATGCGCCAGCCGGTGCTCGGCACCATGCGCCTCGACGGCAAGCCGATCCATTTCTCGCAGCACAACCCGCATGACATGCGAAAGGCAGGCCTTCTGCACGTGCCGGAAGATCGCCTGCGCATGGGCCTCGTGCCCGCCTTCCCGGCTTTCGAGAGCGCGATCCTCGGCTTCAGCGATGAACCGCAGCTCGGGCGCGGGCCGATCCTCGATCATGACCGCCTTATCGCCGATCTCGCGAAGAAGATGGAGCAGTACGATGTGCGCCCGCCCGCGCCGCGTCTGAAATCTTCCAAGTTCTCCGGCGGCAATCAGCAGAAGATCGTGCTGGCGCGCGAGATCGAGCGCAATCCGAAGGTGCTGCTCGTGGGCCAGCCCACGCGCGGCGTCGATATCGGCGCCATCGAGTTCATCCATCGCCGTCTCATCGCGCTCCGCGATGCGGGCGTCGGCATTCTGCTCGTGTCGGTGGAACTCGACGAGATCATGAATCTCTCTGACCGCATTCTCACCATGTGCGGCGGCAAGATTACGGGTGAGCGCATCGCGTCCCAGACGAACGAGCAGGATCTCGGCCTGCTCATGGCCGGCGTAACGGATGAGGCCGCATGATGCAGCCGCGATTGACGCTGGTCACGCTTGGCGTGGCCGATCTCGCAAAATCACGGGCCTTCTATGAAGCCTGGGGCTGGAAAGCCTCCAGCGCGAGCCAGCCAAGCGTCGTCTTCTTCCAGGCGAATGGATTAGCTCTCGGCCTGTTCGGCCGTGCCGATCTGGCGGCCGATGCGCATGTGGAGGACAAGCCGACCGGCTTTGCCGCCATCACGCTTGCCTACAATGCCCGCTCCAAGCAGGAAGCGGATGAGGTCTATGCCCTCGCCGTCACTGCCGGCGCCAGCAAAGTGAAGCCGCCGCAGGACGTGTTCTGGGGCGGCTACTCGGGCTATTTCGCCGATCCTGACGGGCATCTCTGGGAAGTTGCCTGGAACCCGTTCTTCCCTCTCGACGAACAGGGCCACCTGTTCCTTCCGGACAGTCAGACGTGAGCGCACCTATCGACATGCCCAAATGGGCCGACACGGTCCTGGTTCCCGCGATTTCCGTGATCGCGGCCTTCCTCATTGCGGGTCTCGTGGTGCTCGGCATCGGCGAGAACCCGCTGACCGCGACCAAGTACCTGCTGCAAGGCAGCCTCGGCACCGGCGAAGGCCTGGGCTTTACCCTGTTCTACGCCACCGACTTCATCTTCGTCGGGCTTGCAGTGGCGGTGGCCTATCATGCCGGTCTCTTCAATATCGGCGGTGAAGGCCAGGCAACGCTCGCGGGCCTCGGCATCGCGCTCGTGCTCAACAATCTCAGCTTCCTGCCGGGCTTCCTGCTGATCCCCCTCGGCATCCTCGGTGCCGCTGCTTTCGGCGCTGCCTGGGCCGCCATTCCCGGCTATCTGCAGGCCAAGCGCGGCAGCCACATCGTCATCACCACGATCATGTTCAACTGGCTTGCCAGCGTGCTGATCGTCTATCTGCTGGTGAACGTGCTGCGCGAGCCGCAATCCATGAACCCGGAGACGCGCACCTTCCCTGACGCGTCGCATATCCCCTTCATGCACGAGGTCTTCGCCGCCTTCGGCATCGAGATCCCCGCGTCACAGCTCAACCTCACGCTCGTGCTGGCCCTGGCCGCGGCCTATTTCGTATGGCTGCTCATCTACCGCTCGCGCCTCGGCTATGCGATCCGCGTCGTCGGCTCGAACCCGACCGCCGCGGTCTATGCGGGCATCTCGCCCGCGCGCATCATCATCATTGCCATGGTGATCTCCGGCGCACTCGCCGGCGGCCTCGCGGTCAACGAGCTCATGGGCTACCAGCACCGCCTGTTACTGGAATTCACTTCCGGCTACGGCTTCGTCGGCATCGCGGTGGCGCTCATGGGCCGCGCGCATCCGGTCGGTATCGTGCTGGCCTCGCTCCTGTTCGGCATTCTCTATCAGGGCGGCGCGGAGCTGGCCTTCGAGCAGCCCAACATCACCCGCGACATGGTGGTGGTGATCGGTGGCATCATCATCCTGTTCGCCGGCGCGCTCGATGGCCTGTTCAGGCGCATCGTGGCGCATGTCATGACACGCCAGAAACTCGCGGGGGCATGATCATGGATCTCGGCATCATCGCAACCATTCTCGACTCGGCCCTTCGGCTTTCCATTCCGCTGCTGGCGGCGTGCCTTGCAGGTCTCTGGTCGGAGCGTTCGGGCGTCGTCGATATCGGCCTCGAAGGCAAGATGCTGGTCGCGGCCTTTGCCTCCGCTGCCGGTGCTTATGCATTCGATTCCGCATGGATCGGCCTGATTCTCGGCATTCTCGCATCCGTTGGCTTCTCGCTCATCCACGGCTTTGCCTCCATCAGCCAGCGCGGCAACCAGATCGTGTCGGGTGTCGCCATCAACATGCTGGCGGCGGGCCTGACCGCCATCGTCGGCAATGCGTGGTACAGCCAGGGCGGACGCACGCCGCCGCTCGAAGGCGATCAGCGCTTCGGCGGAATTCTCTTTGGCCATTCCGCTCTGGTCTATCTCGTTCTTCTCGCGGTGCCGGTGACGTGGTTCGTGCTCGGCCGCACGCGCTTCGGTCTTCGCCTGCGCGCGGTCGGCGAAAACCCGGCGGCGGTGGATACGGCGGGCATTTCGGTGACGGCCTTGCGCTATTCCGCCGTGGTGATCGGCGGCGTGTTGTGCGGCTTTGGCGGCGCTTATCTCTCCGTCGCGCAGGCAGCGGGCTTCCTTCCCAACATGACGGCGGGGCGAGGCTTCATCGCGCTCGCCGCGCTCATCTTCGCGAAATGGCGCGCATGGCCGGCGCTCGGAGCCTGCTTCCTCTTCGGCTTCCTCGATGCCTTCGCCAACCAGTTGCAGGGCCGCTCGCTTCCGTTCATCGGCGAGGTGCCGGTGCAGGCGATTCAGGCGATGCCCTATCTTCTCACCGTCATCCTGCTCGCCGGCGTCATCGGCACCGCAATCCCGCCGCGCGCCTCCGGCGTGCCCTATGTGAAGGAGCGCTGAGCATGCCATCGCTCAACACCTTGTTCGAAGCCGCCAAGGCTATCCAGACCAGAGCCTATGTGCCCTATTCCCGCTTCAAGGTGGGAGCTGCGATTGCAACACCGGACGGCCAGATGTTTACCGGCTGCAACGTGGAGAACGCCGCCTATCCGGTGGGCTCTTGCGCGGAAGCAGGTGCCATCTCCGCCATGATCGCGGGTGGTGGAAGCGCGATCCACGAGATCGTGGTGATCGGCGATGGCGAGAATCTCGTCACGCCCTGCGGCGGCTGCCGCCAGCGCATCCGCGAATTCGGGTTGCCCGATACGAAGATTCATATCGCGGGGCCTGAGGGCATCCGCAAAAGCTTCACCTTGGAAGAGTTGCTGCCGTTCTCGTTCGGGCCGGATAATCTGACGAACCGTTGATTGGAAGATGAGGTCCGTCTGCGGACCTCGCGCAATGGAAGGAAGGCTCAAGTAAGAGCCTGAAAAGACGATGATGCACCAGAACGTTCAAGAGGCCGCCGAATTCGTGCGCGCCCGCGGTTTCGATGGCCGCTTCGATGCAGCCTTCGTGCTCGGCACCGGCCTCGGCACCTTGGTCGATGAGGTGAGCGACGCGGTAAGCCTCGCCTATGCCGAGATCCCTCATTTCCCGAAGAGCGGCGTATCGGGACACGCGGGCAAGCTCGTCGCCGGCACGCTGGAGGGCAAACGCGTCCTCCTGTTCCAGGGCCGCGCGCATTATTACGAGACGGGCGATGCGGGCGCGATGCGTCTGCCCATCGCCTTCATCAAGGAACTCGGCATTCCGGTATTGGTTGCGACGAATGCGGCAGGCTCCGTTCGCGCGAATATCCGCCCCGGCAGCCTTGTGGCGATCAACGATCACCTTAATCTCTCCGGCGGCAATCCGCTGCTGCGCGATCACACGGAAGGCCGCTTCGTGTCGCTGACCGGCGCTTATGACGAGGGCCTGCGCGAGGCCCTGCAGCGCGCCGCGAAGAAGACCGGCATCGACGTTCCCGAGGGCGTCTATGCCTGGCTCTCGGGCCCGAGCTTCGAGACGCCCGCCGAAATCAAGATGGTGCAGATCCTCGGTGGCGATCTCGTGGGCATGTCCACGGTGCCGGAAGTGATCCTCGCGCGCTATTACGGCTTGAAGGTCGCGGCGATCTCCGTCGTCACCAATCTCGCCGCCGGCATCGAGGGCGCTTCTCCCTCGCACCAGGAAACCAAGGATACGGCGGCGGAAGCCTCCGAGAAGTTCAAGCGCCTCATCCGATCATTCGTCGCGGAGATGTAAAATGTCCGATGCGCTCATTGCCCAGCGCGCGCTGCGCTCACTCGATCTCACCGATCTCAACGACAATTGCACCGATCAGGCTATCGATGCGCTCTGCAAAAAAGCGCTCGATCCGCGCGGGCCGGTCGCCGCTGTCTGCGTGTGGCCGCAATTCGTGAAACGTGCGCAGGAAAACCTGAAAGGCTCGCCCGTTCGCATCGCGACGGTGGTGAACTTTCCCGCCGGTGGCGAGGACGTGAGCCGCGTCGCTGACGACACGCAGGAGGCCCTGTCGGACGGCGCGAACGAGATCGATCTCGTTTTGCCCTACAATGCCCTGCGCCGAGGCGATGTCGCCATTGCCCGCGAGATGATCGAGGCCGTGCGCGAACGCGTGGATGGTAACCGCCTGCTCAAGGTCATTCTGGAAACGGGTGAATTGAAGGACGCAGGCTTGATCGATGCGGCAAGCCGTCTGTCCATCGAAGCAGGCGCCGATTTCATCAAGACCTCGACAGGCAAGACGCCGGTTTCCGCAACACCCGAAGCCGCCGAGATCATGCTCAATGCCATCAAGGCTTCGGGGCGCAAGGTCGGCCTCAAGCCCTCCGGCGGCATCCGCACTGTCGAGGATGCGAAAATCTATCTCGATCTCGCGGATCGCATCATGGGGCAGGGCTGGGCCACGCCACAGACTTTCCGCATCGGCGCGAGCAGCGTCTACGATACCCTGATCGCCGCGATCGAAGGGCGCGCGGGATCCGCCGCCACCGGAGCGTACTGATATGAGTCATCATCTGCCGCAGGAAATCATCCGCCGCAAGCGCGACGGTGGAACGCTCCAGGCTGAGGAGATCGAGGCCTTCATTCAGGGCCTCACAGCCGGCCGCGTGTCTGAAGGCCAAGCGGCCTCCTTCGCCATGGCGATCTTCTTCCGGGGCCTCACCGTGCCGGAACGCGTGGCGCTGACTCGCGCGATGATGAATTCCGGCGAGGTGCTGAAGTGGGACCTGCCCGGCCCCGTGCTCGACAAGCATTCGACCGGCGGTGTGGGCGATACGGTGAGCCTCGCGCTCGGCCCTGCGGTCGCCGCCTGCGGAGGCTATGTGCCGATGATTTCGGGCCGTGGCCTTGGCCATACCGGCGGCACGCTCGACAAGTTCGATTCCATTCCCGGCTACGTGACGCAGCCCGACATCGACACCTTCCGGCGCGTGACGCACGAGGTCGGTTGCGCGATCATCGGCCAGACGGCGGATCTCGCGCCTGCCGACAAGCGCCTCTACGCCATTCGCGACGTCACGGCGACGGTAGAATCCATCGATCTCATCACCGCATCCATTCTCTCGAAGAAGCTGTCCGCAGGTCTTCAGGGTCTCGTGATGGATGTGAAGTTCGGCTCCGGCGCGTTCATGGACAACGCGAAGGATGCGCGCGCATTGGCCGAGAGCCTCGTGCTCGTCGCCAATGGCGCAGGACTGCCCACGAGTGCTCTGCTCACCGATATGGACCAGCCTCTCGCATCCGCCGCGGGCAACGCCGTCGAGATGGCCTACGCGGTCGATTATCTGACCGGCCGTCGCCGCGAGAAGCGCTTCCATGAAGTGACGGTCGAGCTGTCGGCGGAGATGCTGGTGCTCGGCAAGCTTGCCGCCGACATCGTGGAAGCACGCGCGAAGATCGAGCATGCGATTTCCTCCGGCAAGGCTGCCGAGGTGTTCCAGCGCATGGTCGTCGCGCTCGGCGGTCCGTCCGATCTTCTGGAGAAGCATAAGCAGCACTTGCAGGCCGCGCCGATCATCCGCCCAATTTTTGCTGAAAGTGCAGGCATCGTGCAGAAGATCGCGACGCGCGATATCGGCGTTGCCGTCGTGGCGCTGGGCGGCGGACGCACGCGCCCGCAGGATCCTATCGATCACGCGGTCGGTCTTACCGATCTGGCGGAGGTCGGTGCGAGCGTCGATCAGGATCGTCCGCTCGCCATCGTTCATGCACGCAGCGAAGCGGCAGCCGAGGCAGCGGCACGCGCCGTTCGCGCATCCTACACCATCGGCCAGACGAAGCCTGCGGCGAGCAAGCTCGTTCTCGAACGCATCGGAGTGCAGGGATGACACTGCTCGTTGCTCTCACGTGGGATCCGAAGCCCTGGGTCGAGCGCTTTCGCAAGGTGCTGCCCGACCGCGACATCGTTGTGCTCGGTGAGGGTTTCGACAAATCCCGCGTGGAGTATGTTGCCACGTGGGGCCCGAAGCCAGGAAGTCTCTCAGGCCTGCCAAGCCTGCGCGCGCTCTTCTCGCTTGGCGCCGGTGTCGATCATCTGATGAGCTATCCGGATCTTCCTGATGTGCCCATCGTGCGCGTCGCGCAAGATGATCTCACCCATCGCATGAGCGAATATGTGGTCATGCACTGCCTCATGCATCTGCGCGATCAGCACCGCTTCGATGAGGATCAGCGCGCGAAGCGGTGGCAGCCGGACCGCGCGCCGCCGATTGCCGGCGATGTGCGCGTGGGCATCATGGGATTCGGCGTGCTGGGCCAGGATGCCGCGCGCAAGCTCAAGGTGATGGGCTTCGACGTGGCGGGCTGGAGCCGCACGGCCAAGAATGTCGAAGGCTTCGAGATCTATTCCGGCGAGGACGGGTTGTCCGCTTTCCTCGCCCGCACGGATATCCTGGTCAGCCTTATCCCGCTCACGCCGGATACGAGCGGCATTCTCAGTCGCTCGCTGTTCCAGAAGCTGGCGCATGACGGCAGGCTTGGTGGGCCTGTTCTCATCAACGCGGGACGCGGCAAGCTGCAGGTGGAGACCGATATTCTCGCCTGTCTCGACGATGGCACCCTGAAAGCAGCAACGCTCGACGTGTTCGAAGTGGAACCGCTGCCGCAGGATTCTCCACTCTGGACGCACCCGCGCGTCACCATCTCACCGCACAATGCCGCGACGAGCGAGCCTGAAGCGACGGCACGCTACATCGCCGATCAGATCAGGCGTCATGAAGCAGGTGAAGCGCTAGAGAACATCGTGGATCGTGCGCGGGGATATTAAGCTCTCCCCCTGTCATGGCCGCATGTGTCGCGGTCATGACGGAGACGAGCCTCAAGCCGTTTCCAGCTTCTGCCATTCGGGCAGCGGGAATATGCGGTCATAGGCCCAGTTGAACACGAACGCATAGACCAGGTAGAACACGGCGAAAGATATATCGAGCAGGAAGGCCTGCCAGAGCGAGATGCCGAGATACACCGCAATCAGCGGCATTAAGACGATCAGCAGTCCGGTTTCGAACAGGATCGCATGAAGCACGCGGATCGGCGTCGTCTTCGCCGTGGTTCCACGCAGGCGCTGCATGGCGCGGTCGAAGCCGAGATTATAGATGTAGTTCCAGATCGTCGCGAGGGTCGCGCTGCCGAAACCCACTATGCCGATATCATGCAGCGGCATGCCGAACGCCCACGCGCCGAGCGGCGTGACGAGGGCGAGGCCGATGATTTCGAAGCTGAGTGCATGACGGATACGGTCGCGTGTCGTGCGCATGATAGTCCCCACCAGGAATAGTCCGGGTCGTCCCGAACGATTGTCCCAAACTGGGGGAGGCCGTCCTCGCTTGCGCTCACCATATAAGTCCGCCAGAGACCAAGCACAAGCAGGGCTGCGGGGACTATAATAAAGTTACAGGCGCTTGATGGAAGTGATCGCGCCGTAGCTTGTCGTGCGGATGCGTTCTTCCGCGACAGCAAGCGGCTCGATCATCACGGTCATGCTGTGGCCGGTGGCGTGGATGAAGTTCGTGGCATCCACCATGAGGCCCACATGGCCTTTCCAGAAGATCAGGTCACCGCGTTGCAGGCCGCTGAGATCGGGCCTGATCTCGATGCTGCGCCCAAGCTCCTTCTCCTGCATGTCGCTGTCGCGCGGGGCCTTGATGCCGGCGGCCGTCAGCGCCGTCTGCGCGAGGCCAGAGCAATCGATGCCGAGGCTCGTCTTGCCGCCCCAGAGATAGGGTGTATGCAAGAAGCGCTCGGCGGCACCGACGTAATCAGCTTCCCAAGCATCGAGCATTTTCAGATGCGCGGCGAACACCCAGCCGCCCGTGGCGAGACGCGCGTATTCGCCTTGCGTCTCCACCACCACGACCTTGGAATTCAGAGTCAGGTGATCCTGATAGGGCAGCTTCAGGTTCGGGCCGGGATAGATGAAAGTGCGGATTGCGCCGACCTTGTGCGTGGGTTCAGTATTCGCATCGCTTAAGCCGACGCTCGGCAGATAGCCCACATAGCCGTCGTCGTTGAGCTGCACCCAGGCCCAGCCTTCATGCTCGTCATAGACCGTCACGGCCTCGCCGAAGATCGCCTGCGTATCGACAGGTGCTTCGCGGGAGGGATGGCGGTGCAGGGGCGCGAAGGAGGCGATCAGGCGCTTGGCCGTGCCGGTGGTGAAGCGCTCGGCCTCGACCTGTCCACGCAGGCGCTCATCGGCCAGATCGGCGCGGACAGGCGTGATGCGGCGGTCGAAACTCATCGGGGCAGCTCCTTGGCGCGGGTGGTCACGATATCTCCTAGCCGCTCCACGGCCAAAGCGCCAGCGACCGTGCGCTGGATGATGACATTGCGCCGATCCGCCTCATCCCGGCGCCGGGTGACGTAGTCGAGCTTGCCGAGCGTATCGAGCGCGCGGGTGACGACGGGTTTGGTGACGTTGAGCTTCTGGGCGAGGCCGCGCACCGTATGCGGCGGCGCTTCCAGATAGATGGTCAGAAGAATCGCGATCTGGCGCGAGGAGAGATCGCCGCCCTGATGCACGAGGTCCAGGTTCACATCGTGCCAGAGACGCAGGGATTGAAGAGGACGCAACTCGACAGCCATGCCGCACCGTTCGTTTCGGACCCGTATTATTTGGTGTCATAACGAACGGTGCAACCATTCCCTGCTGCTATGCTTAAAAAGCGTAGCGCTCCTTCAGGTAGGCATACATCAGGCGTGCCGCATGAACCTCGCCGCCTTCGGGACGGCCCGGCTTGGTGGAGGGGTTCCAGGCGAAGATGTCGAAATGTACGTGGGCCTTCGCATCCTTCACGAAACGGCGCAGGAAAAGCGCCGCGGTGATGGAGCCGCCCATGGGGCCGCCGGTATTGTTCATGTCCGCGAATTTGGAGTCGAGTTGAGCCTGATAAGGTGCCCAGAGCGGCATGCGCCAGACGGGATCGTTCACGGCTTGGCCATGGCGGGCGATGTCGGCGGCAAGCGCGTCGTCATCCGTGAAGAAGGGCGGCAGTTCGGGGCCGAGCGCCACGCGGGCGGCACCCGTGAGCGTCGCGAAATCCACGATAAGGTCCGGCTTCTCCTCATCCGCGAGCGCCAGCGCATCGGCGAGGATCAGACGACCCTCCGCATCCGTATTGCCGATCTCGACCGTGATGCCTTTGCGGCTCTGCAGGATATCGCCGGGGCGGAAGGCGTTGCTCGAAATGGAATTCTCGACGGCGGGAATGAGCACACGCAGGCGCACGGGCAGCTTTGCGCCCATGATCATGCTGGCCAGCGCCAACGTCGCTGCGGAACCGCCCATGTCCTTGCGCATGAGCAGCATGGACGAGGCGGGCTTGATGTCGAGGCCGCCGGTATCGAATGCGACGCCTTTGCCGACCAGCGTAATGCGCGGTGCTTTCTCGTTGCCCCAGGTGAAGTCGATGAGACGCGGCGGTGTCGCCGATGCCCGTCCGACCGCGTGTATCATGGGGAAGTTCTGTTTCAGCAGATCGTCGCCGACGATGCTGGTGAACTTCGCGCCGTGCCTCTCCGCAATCTGGCGCGCGGCGGCTTCGATGCCGTCGGGGCCGAGATCGCTCGTGGGCGTGTTGACGAGGTCGCGGCTTGCGTAAACAGCATCCGCAATGCGCGTCACATCATCCGCATCGACGCCCTTCGGCGCGATGAGCCGCACAGACTTCTCGTTGCGCTTGCGATAGCGGGTGAAGCTGTAGCTTCCGAGAATCCACGCGAGTGTGGCGAGCGTCGGGTTCGGTGCTTCCGTCTCAAAGCGATAAACGCCGTCCGGCAGAAGCGTCGGCAATTTGCCGACGAGGAAGGGATCGTCGTGCTTGGCCTCAGTGCCGTTAAGGCCAAAGACGACGCCGAGAATGCCGCCATCCGCATCCGACAGGATGCAATGGCTCCCAGCCTTGCCCTCGAAGCCTTGCACCTTCGCGAAAGCCTGCGCGGCCTGCGGAAGCTTGGATGCGATCTCCGGCCATGATTGGTCATTCACGAGCCAGATGGGACGCGAGGTCTCGTTGTCTGCGGCGAGAAGGGGATGGGGCATGAGATTTGACCTGAGAGTGGGTTGTGCCGTTCAACGCTGCGCATGGGCACGCACGATGCGTGACAAACCGGCGAGCAAGGCTTGTTGTGGGATCTTCGTCTGCGCCTCGATGCCGTATCTCTTGAGAGCGTGAATATAAAGCTCGGCGCGGCTTTCTTCAGCCATGATGGTGACGCTCTTGGGACGTCCGAACTGGGCAAGCGCGCCGTTGATTTCATCACCGGTCAACAAGCCCGACAGGTACGGCGCGAGCAGATTGCTGTCCATGCGTTTGGAAACGACGGATGCGCGGGCGCTGAACAGAAGATGCAGCAGGCCAACGGCATTCTCGCCGTCGTTGCGCATGGCGGCGTCGAGCCCGAGATCGAAGCCGCTCAGATCTTCCGGCTCGGTCGCGGGGCGACCGATCATGGAATGCTCACGCAGCAGCGCGTACATCTCGCCGGTCATGTAGGTGGCGAAACGCGCGATACGTCCATCGCGCATCTCGATCCATTTGGGATGGGTTCCTGCCGAGCAGATGATGCCGTTCTCGATGCCGGAACCGAGCGCAAGGGTTTCCTCGCCACGCATCACATCGGCGGCGCCGGGAGCAGGCTCGCAGAAAAGGCCGGGAATGATGTAGCCGCTGCGGCCATTGCCCAATTCCACCGGTACCATCGCTTTCGCGATTTCCTCAGGGCCGGCGGGGCAGGTGGCGTAAGGCGCTTCCACCCAGCCCTCGCGGCTTCCCACCATGCCGACGAGCAGCACGGGCGCGTCAGGTTTGGCTTCGAGCCAGCGCCCACATTGGCGCAGAAACACGTCGCGATGCTGGCCCTTTTGAAGTTCGGAAACGCCCTCGTTCGACGAGACCTGATCGAGAATGGTTTCATCCTCGATCAGGTAGCCACGGAAGCGTGTCGTTCCCCAATCGGCGACGATGAATCGCAAAGGCATATCCCTTCGTGGTCAGCGCGTTCCGTACATGCGGTCACCGGCATCGCCGAGACCGGGAACGATGTAGCCGTGATCGTTGAGACGCTCGTCGATCGAAGCGGTCCAGATGTCCACATCCGGGTGAGCGCCGCGCAGCTTCTCGATGCCTTCGGGTGCAGCCAATAGGCACACGAAACGCAGATCCTTCGCGCCTCGTTCCTTCAGGCGGTCGATGGCGGCGACTGCCGAGTTCGCGGTGGCGAGCATCGGGTCGAGCACGAGCACCATGCGGTCCGCGAGGTCGGACGGGGCCTTGAAGTAATATTCTACGGCTTGCAACGTTTCCGGATCGCGATAGAGGCCGATATGCGCCACGCGCGCCGCAGGCACGAGCGTCAGCATTCCGTCGAGAAAGCCCACGCCTGCGCGCAGGATCGGTGCGAAGACCAGCTTCTTGCCGGCAATCTGCGCGCCTGCCATCTTGGTCATCGGCGTCTCGATTTCGATCCGCTCCATGGGAAGGTCACGGGTAACCTCGTAGCAGAGCAGCATGCCGATCTCGTTGAGGAGCTGGCGGAAGCCCTTCGTGGAGCGCTCCTTGTCGCGCATCAAGGTCAGCTTGTGCTGCACCAGAGGATGATCGACCACCGTGACGCCCTGCATGTTCTTGCCCTCTTTCATCGTCGCATACCTACTCAATTAAAACACTGTTCCGTCGCTGATGACGCTGAGAGGCGGCGAACCGTCGCCGCGCTTCTCCTTCGCCAACCGGCGCCCCGTTGCCCAGGTGCCGCCTTCGAGCGCCTTGGCCAGGGGGAAGTCCTCCGCCTTGAAGCCCAGCTTCGCGCGGATGGGATCGGCAATGCGGTCCAGAAGCGCAACCGTCAAGGCCCGCCATTCAACAACGAGCTGCGAATCCACCGCATGAGCGCGCTTGGCGTCTTCCTGATCCTTCAGGCCGATAACGCCCGTGTCGAGAAAAAGGCCGCCATTGCGGTATTCCGGCAGGCCGGTGAGGCCGTCGATCTCGACAACATTGTAGCCCGCCCATTCCAGAGGCTCGATAAGGGAATAGGACAGCCATTGCGAGAGCTTGTGGAAGGGAATCAACCCCTTCGTGGCATCGGGCGCCTCCACGAGCGGGTGGCGCCACGTATCGCCGAGGTCGATGCCGCCCAGTGTGATGCGCCCCGGCCAGATCGGGCCGAGATGGGCCAGCAGGGCTTCGAGGATGGAGGTCGCCTTGATGTTGTCGTCCAAGGTCGTACCCGCGATCACATCGAAGATGCCGCCGGGCCTGGGATCGTCCGCCTGGCCGAAAATGTCGGGATTGGTCGCGACCACACGGCCAAGGCGATTGAGGAGCGAGGCGCGGCCCTCAAGCCCCACAAGCGGATTATCCACTGATACCTGGAAGCCGGAGGCCAAGTCCTCGGCCGTCATCGTCATCAGCACATCCGCATCCACACGGAACGGATCGTTGGGATTGCTGGAGAACGCGCCACTCAAGAACATGTCGAAGCTTGCGATCGCAAGGCCCTCAGAGCGCGTATAAGTCTCGCCCGTGCGGCCTTCCTCGTAGCGCCATTGCGGGCCGGCGCCCGCATCGAGCAGCACGGAGACGATGGCGAGGTCGAAGGCGGCGCGAGCCATCTGGGCGGCATTCTCCCAGGGCGCGCCATGCATCACCGCATCCCACCGGTCGTGGCCTCCGGCCGAGAAATGACGCCAGCGGGCATGGAAAGGAATGTCGAGAGAGGGGTAGGCCTCGCGAATGGTGGCAACAACCTCGTCGGCGCAAGCGTCCAGCCGGTTCAGATCGACCGTGAAATGGTGCAGACGGCCGGCAAGGCCGGCTTCGAGAAGCTGATGCGAACGCTCCCGCACCGCCTTTGCGGTCAGAAGCTTGCGGGCGGCAAGAGTCTCTGAAGACAAGTGGGTCTCTGAAGACAGGTGGGTCTTGGAAGACAGGTCAGGCTGGTCCGTCAATCGGGGCTCCGGTGTTCTCGACGCGAGAAGCGATAGCATAGTCTGTCGCCGGCCAGCACCGTCGGGGCCAGCCGATTGTGGAGAAGGTTAAAAGCGCTCGAGATCGCGGCCCTTCACCTTGTCCAGACCCTCGGCATCGGGGGCTCCATCCGGCGTATAGTAGCCGGCAGCCTTCTTCGCTTCCAGCTCGACCTGAGCATCCGGCGGCACCAGTTCGGCGGGGATCGGCACGCGCTCCACCACCTCGATGCCGGAGCCGGTGATGGCATCGTATTTCATGTTCGACATGGACATGAGCCGGTCGATGCGGCGAATGCCGAGCCAGTGCAGCACATCAGGCATGAGCTGCTGGAAGCGCGCATCCTGCACGCCCGCCACGCATTCCGTGCGCTCGAAATAAGTTGCGGCGGAATCGCCGCCCTCCTGACGCTTGCGCGCATTGTAAACGAGGAACTTGGTCACCTCGCCCAGCGCGCGGCCTTCCTTGCGGTTATAGGCGATCACGCCGACACCGCCCGACTGCGCCTCTCTCACGCATTCCTCAATGCCGTGCACGAGATAAGGACGGCAGGTGCAGATGTCGGAGCCGAACACGTCGGAGCCGTTGCATTCGTCATGCACGCGGCAGGCGATGCGGGTTTTCGGATCGCTCAGGCGCGACACCTCGCCGATAACATAGACCGTGATGTTGCCGATGGGCGGCAGGAACACGCTCATGTCGGGGCGCGTCACGAGTTCGGGGAACATGCCGCCGGTCTGTTCGAACAGCGTGCGGCGCAACTCGCCTTCCGAGCAGCCGAAGCGTTCCGCGATGCCGGGCAGATACCATACGGGATCGACCGCGATCTTGGTGACGGAAATGTCGCCGGATTCGTGCAGGAAACCGCCATCGGCCTTCAGCCGGTTCGCGCCCATGGCCGCGAGAATTTCCGGCATGTTGAGCCGCGCTTTCGTCACCGCAATGCTGGGGCGGATGTCGATGCCGCTGGCGATATCGTCCTTGAAGACTTCGCCGACCATATGGCCCCAGGGATCGAGCGAGACGATCCTGCTCGGTTCCGACCATTGCGGATACGGGCCGATCTCGGCGGTGGGATGCGTGTTGTGAAGATCGGGCCGCGCCAGCGGATTGAGCGCACGGGCGGAAATCGCGAGTGCCCGGTAGAGCGAATAGGAGCCGCCATGCGCGCCGATGACGTTGCGGTCGGCAGGGTTGGTGACCGTGCCGATGATCGGCCCGCGTTCCTGAGGCGTCGAGGCGCCCCACTTGATCGGATGCTTGATCGTGCCTGCATTCGGCTCGGGGTGAGAGGTGAGCCGGATATGGGTCGAGCGGTTAGGCGAGCTCATCGATGATCTTCCACGCGAAAACGGGAAGACTCCCCCTGATCGTCCGGAGAGTCTCCATACGATCTATAGGAGACTGATCCAAAGTTGCGGGGCCGTCAATGGGTTGGGGGTAGGGTGTGGTGAGGGGAAGTTGCGGCCAAGGTTGTCGTGGCCAAGCTGTCATCCCGGATCGGCTGCGCCGTCCGGGATGACCACTAGGGGAAGCGGTTAAACCCAGGCCTTCCCCTTGCCCGGATTTGCCACGCCCAGCAGCGCCAGCACGCTTGCACCCATATCGGCAAAGCTCTCCCGCCGCCCGATGCTGCCCGGCGTCACGCCCGGCCCGAAGACCAGGATCGGCGCATGCTCGCGGGTGTGATCCGAGCCCTGCCATGAGGGATCGTTGCCGTGATCGGCGGTGATGATGACGATATCGCCATCTTTCAGCACTGCCTCAATCTCGGGAATGCGCCTGTCGAAGGCCTCCAGCGCGTCGGCATAGCCTGGGATGTCGCGGCGGTGGCCGAACTCGCTGTCGAAATCGACGAGGTTGGCGAAGATGAAGCCGCCATCGGGCAGAGACTTCATGGCGTCGATGGCGGCGGACAGGCAGGCATCGTTGCCGTTCGGCTTGATCTCCTGGCCGGTGCTGCGATGGGCGAAGATGTCGCCGATCTTGCCGACGGTGACGACAGTGCGCCCGGCCTTGGCGAGCGTGTCCATGATGGTGTCGGCAGGCGGAGGCGTCGCGAAATCCTTGCGGTTGCCCGTGCGCTTGAACCCGGTCTCGGGCGTGCCCTGGAAGGGGCGGGCGATCACGCGGCCGATCTTGTATTCGTCGCAGAGTCCGCGCGCGATCTCGCAGAGTTCGTAAAGGCGCTTCAGCCCAAAACTTTCCTCATGCGCCGCGATCTGAAGAACGCTGTCGACGGAGGTGTAGCAGATGGGCTTGCCGGTCTCGAGATGTTCCGCTGCGAATTCATCGATGATGGCGGTGCCGGACGCGTGCTTGTTGCCGAGGATGCCGGGAAGCTTCGCGCGTTCGATCAGAGCGCTCGTCAGTTTCTCGGGGAAAGTGGGCACCGTGTTGGGGAAGTAACCCCAGTCGAACGTGACGGGGACGCCCGCAATCTCCCAATGGCCGGAAGGCGTGTCCTTGCCCTTGGAGGTTTCGACGCCGTAGCCCCAGGCGCCCTTCAGGGCTCCTTGAGGCGCAAGGTTTGGCGGCATGCGGCCCGTGGAGGCCTCGCAAGCCAGGCCCAAGCCGAGGGCTGTCATATGGGGCAGGTTCAGCGGGCCCCGGCGCAGGCCCTCGCGGTCGCCGCGTCCATCGGCGCAGGCTTCCGCGATATGGCCCACCGTATCGGCGCCCACATCGCCATAAGCCGCTGCATCCTCCGCGCCGCCGATGCCGACGGAGTCGAGAACGATGAGAAGAGCGCGTGCCATGAATGAAGGTCCTTACTTGAGATTCACGACTGATACGGCATTACGGCGCAAGATGCGATGCCCCACCTTTATGGGGGTGTCAGCCATGATTGCGGTCCTTACGGGGGGTAAGCCTCACTGCCTCACGGTGTTGGAGCCTGCCGTTTCCAGGTTGAACGCCGCCGCGAACAGGGCTCGCGTATAATCCGTCTGCGGCGCGGCGAAGATGCTCTCGGCCGCCCCTTCCTCCACCACCTTGCCGTTCTGCATGACGACCACATGGTTCGCGAGCGCGCGCACCACCTTCAGGTCGTGGCTGATGAACATGTAGGCGAGGTTGCGACGCTTCTGGAGATCGCGGAGAAGCTCCACGATTTGCGCCTGCACCGACATGTCGAGGGCGGAGGTCGGCTCGTCCAGCATGATGAATTGCGGCTCCAGCGCCATGGCGCGCGCGATGGCGATGCGCTGGCGCTGGCCGCCGGAGAATTCATGCGGATACCGATCCATGGTCGCGGGGTCGAGGCCGACATCGTAAAGGGCCTTCGCCACGATGTCGCGGCGTTCGGCATAGGAGAGGCTCTTGTTCTGCACGAGCAGCCCTTCCTCCACGATCTCCGCCACCGACATGCGCGGCGAGAGCGAGCCGTAAGGGTCCTGGAACACCACCTGGAGATTCTTGCGCATGGGGCGCACTTCTTTGGAGCGCAGGCCGTCGATGCGGTTGCCGAGGAAGACGATAGGCCCTTCCGACTGCACGAGGCGCAGGATCGCAAGTCCCAAAGTGGTCTTGCCTGAGCCGGATTCGCCGACCACGCCCACAGTCTCGCCCTGGCGCACGCGCACGGACACGCCATCCACTGCTTTCACATGGCCGACAGTGCGTTGCAGGAAGCCGCGCTTGATGGGGAACCAGACCTTGATGGGGCCCGCCTCCACGACGGTCGGCGCATTCTCGGGCACCGGGTTCGCGCGGCCCTTCGGCTCGGCTGCCAGAAGACGCCTGGTGTATTCGTGCTGCGGATTGCCGAACACCTCCTCCACGCTGCCATGCTCGACGATCTCGCCCTTCAGCATGACGCAGACGCGATCCGCGATCTTCCGCACGATGCCGAGATCGTGCGTGATGAAGAGCATGGACATGTTGAGCTTGGATTTCAGCTCGGCCAGCAATTTCAGGATCTGCGCCTGCACCGTCACGTCGAGCGCGGTGGTGGGTTCGTCCGCGATGAACAGGTCAGGCTCGTTGGCGAGCGCCATGGCGATCATGACGCGCTGTCGCTGACCGCCCGAAAGCTGGTGCGGATAGGCGTTGAGCCTCGACTCCGCATCGCGGATACCCACGAGGTGCAGAAGCTCCAGCGTGCGGGCGCGCGCCTCGCGCTCCGACATGCCGCGATGCAGCTTGAGGATTTCGCCGATCTGCCGGTCGATGGTGTGGAGCGGATTGAGCGAGGTCATCGGCTCCTGGAACACCATGGTGATGTCGTCGCCGCGCACCTTGCGCATCTCGTCCTCGGTGAGCGCGATCAGGTCCTTGCCCTTGAACAGGATCTTGCCCGAAGGGTGATGCGCGGACGGGTAGGGCAGGAGCTTCAGTACGGAGAGCGCCGAGACCGACTTGCCCGATCCCGACTCGCCCACGAGCGCCACCGTCTCGCCGGGCATGATGTCGAACGACACCTTGTCGACGGCGAGCATGTCGCCCCCGCCCTGGCGGAACGCGACGGAGAGATCCTGCACTGAGAGGAGGGGCTCTGTCATCGAAACGTCTTTCGCGGATCGAAGGCGTCACGGACCGCTTCGCCGATGAAGATGAGGAGGCTGAGCATGACGGCGATCACGAAGAAGCCTGCGAGGCCGAGCCACGGCGCCTGGAGGTTCGCCTTGCCCTGTGCCAGCAACTCGCCGAGCGAGGGCGAGCCGGGGGGCAGGCCGAAGCCGAGGAAGTCGAGGGAGGTGAGAGTCGTGATCGAGCCGTTGATGATGAACGGCATGAAGGTGAGCGTCGCCACCATGGCGTTCGGCAAAAGGTGCTTGAACATGATGGTGGCGTTGGACAGGCCAAGCGCCCGTGCGGCACGCACATATTCGAAGTTTCGGGCGCGCAGGAATTCCGCGCGCACCACGCCGACCAGCGACACCCATGAGAAGAGCAGCAGGATGCCGAGCAGCACGAAGAAGCTCGGCGTGATGATCGACGAGATGATGATGAGCAGGTAAAGCGCCGGAATCGCCGTCCATATCTCGATGAAGCGTTGCGCGATCAGATCGATCCAGCCGCCGTAATAGCCCTGCACCGCGCCGGCGAGAATGCCGATGATGGAGGAAATGCCTGCCAGAGTGAGGCCGAACAGCACCGAGAGACGGAAGCCGTAGATGAGGCGCGCGACCACGTCGCGGCCCTGGTCGTCCGTGCCGAGCCAGTTCCACTCGATGCTGCCGCAGCCCGTGCCGCCATTGCGCTCCGCGATGGGGCGGCATTGCTCGTCGGTGAGCGTCCATGTGGGCGGTGCCGGGGCGGGCACGGGGAGGTCGAGATTGTGCGTGTTGTAGGAGAAACGGACCGGCGCCCAGAGGAGCCAGCCGTTCTCCTGGATCTCCTTGGAGATGACGGGATCGCGATAATCCGTGACCGCCAGGAAGCCGCCAAACTTTTCTTCCGGGTAATCCACAAAGGCCGGATACAGGATCTCGCCCTTGTAGGAAGCGAGGATCGGCTTGTCGTTGGCGATGAGTTCGGCAAACAGGCTGAGCACGAACAGGACCATGAAGATCCAGAACGACCACAAGCCGCGCCGGTTCGCCTTGAAGTTCTGCAGGCGCCGCCGGTTGAGCGGCGAGAGCTTGACGAAGCCCTCACGCGGCAATGGCGGCGCGACGGGCGAGGAGGCGGGGGAAACGACGGGAACGGTCTCGTTCATCTCACGCCTCCCTCGTCTCGAAATCGATGCGCGGATCGATCCAGGTATAGGTGAGGTCGGAGACCAGGTTCACCGCGAGGCCGACCAGGGAGAAGATGTAGAGGTTGGCGAACACTACGGGATAGTCGCGGTTCACGATGGACTCGAAGGAGAGAAGGCCGAGGCCGTCGAGGGAGAAGATCGTCTCGATCAAGAGCGCCCCCGCGAAGAAGGCTCCGATGAAGGCGCCGGGGAAGCCAGCGATCACGATCAGCATCGCATTGCGGAAGACGTGGCCGTAGAGAACCTGGCGCTCGGACAAGCCCTTCATGCGCGCGGTGAGCACGTATTGCTTGCGGATCTCGTCGAGGAACGAGTTCTTCGTCAGCAGCGTCGAGGTGGCGAATGCGCCCAATGCCATGGCCGTGATCGGCAGCACCAGATGCCAGAAATAATCCAGGATCTGCATGTACCACGGCATCGAGCTCCACCCCTCGGAGGTGAGGCCGCGTAAAGGGAAGAACTGCCAGAACGAGCCGCCGGCGAAGAGCACGATCAAGAGGATCGCGAAGAGGAAGCCGGGAATTGCATAGCCGATGATGACGATGGCGGAGGTCCAGATGTCGAAGGACGAACCGTCCCTCACGGCCTTCTTGATGCCGAGGGGAATCGAGATCGCATAGGACAGAAGCGTCATCCATAACCCTAAGCTGATCGAGACGGGCAATTTCTCCTTGATCAGCTCCAGCACCGAGATGTCGCGAAAATAGCTTTTGCCGAAATCGAACCGCGCATAATCCCAGATCATCTTGAAAAAGCGCTCGTGGGCCGGCTTGTCGAAGCCGAACTGCGTCTCCAGCTGTTTGATGAATTGCGGGTCCAGGCCTTGCGCGCCGCGATAGCGGGAGGACGTGGAATCACCTCCGCCGCCGGGGCTCTGGCTGCCGCCGCCGAGATCGCCGCCACCGCCGGAAATGCGGGAGGTGGCGCTCGAATCCTGCCCCTGAAGCTGCGCAATGATGCGCTCCACCGGGCCGCCCGGCGCGAACTGGATGATTGTAAAGGAGATGAGCATGATCCCCAGGATGGTCGGGATCATGAGAAGGATGCGTCGCGCGATATAGCCCAGCATCAGGCGTCCGCCCGCTTGCGGTCGATGTGACGTGTCAATTCGATGTTCAAATCTTATCCTCGCCCGATCCGCTTGGCCTTTTCGGCATCGTACCACCAGCTCCCTGGCGCGCCAGACGCGAAGCGTGGCTTCGTCTCGGGGCGGGAGAACTGGTCCCAATAGGCGATCAGGTCACTGGATCTGTACCACATGGGCACCCAATAATGGCCCGAACGGAGAACCCGGTCCAGGGCACGGCAGGCGATGTTGAGCTCCTGGCGAGACTTGGCGGTGGCGATCTTCTCGATCAGGGCATCGACGGCGGGTTGAGCGATGCCGGCGATGTTCTGCGATCCTGGCGCCTTGCCGGCTTCCGAGCCGTAGACCACCCGCAGGCTGTCGCCGGGCGTGGCGCTGCCCGCGAGGTTTCGGCTTGCCATGTCGAAATCGTATTCATCCATGCGGCGCTGGTACTGAGCCGCATCCACGATGCGCGAGACTGCCTCTATGCCGAGCCGCTTCAGGTTGGCCTGGAAGGGCTGCGTGTGAGGCTGCAAGGCGGCCTGGGAGTCTAGGAACTCGATCCGGAAAGGTTGGCCGTTGGGCAGTTTCAGTACGCCGCCCTCGCGCTTGCATCCGGCCTCGCGCAGCAGCTCATCCGCGCGACGAAGCAAGCGCCGGTCCTGTCCCGATCCATCGGAGACGGGCGGCGGAATCGGCTCGCCGAAGGCGGAAGCTGGAAGCTCGGCGCGAAACGGCTCCAGCAGGGCAAGCTCCTCGGGTGAGGGCATGCCCGCAGCTTTCATGTCGCTGTTCTCGAAATAGGACGTGGTGCGCTTGAACATGCCGAACATGATGTTGGCATTCGTCCATTCGAAATCGAAGGCAAGGCCGATGGCCTCGCGGATGCGCGGATCCTTGAAGGCATCCCGGCGCAAGTTGAAATACCAGCCCTGGATGGTGGAAGGGGCGTCAATCGGAATTTCTTCTCTTTTCACTTTGCCTTCACGCATGGCCGGGAAATCGTAGCCCGTGGCCCAGATGCGAGAGGTGTATTCCTCATGATAGTTGAGCGTGCCGTTCTTGAAGGCCTCAAAGGCGACCGTCCTATCGCGGAAATAATCCCACCGAACGCGGTCGAAATTGTTCAGGCCCACATTCACCGGCAGGTCCTTCGCCCAGTAATCGGCCACGCGTTCGAACTCGATGTACCGCCCGGTTTCGAAACGCCCGACCCTGTAGGGGCCGGAACCGAGCGGCGCTTCGAGCGTCGCCGCCTCGAAATTCTTAGCCGCCCAATAGCGTTCCGAAAAGATCGGCATTCCGGCGACGACGAGATGCAGGTCGCGGCTGCGCTGCGGCGTGAACTGTACGCGCAGAATGTCATCTGCTTCAGTTTCGGTGGAAGCCATCTGCGTCAGTAGCGAGCGGAAGACCGGATGCCCCTTCTCCTTGAGGATATTCAGCGAGAAAGCGACGTCCTTTGCGGTCAGTCGAGAGCCATCGTGAAAGCGCGCTTCAGGACGCAAAGTGAAGCGATAGGTCAGTTTGTCGTCGGATACGCGCACGCTTTTTGCCACAAGGCCGTAGAGCGCATCCGGCTCGTCGCCCGATCCCGACATCAGAGTATCGAAGGTGGCGGTCATGCCGGCGGCGCCGTCGCCCTGCAGCACGAAGATGTTGAGCGTGTTGAAGGTGTCAAAATTCTGATTGCCGATGCCCTGCTTGATCTGGAGCGCCAGTGTGCCGCCCTTGGGAGCGTTCGGGTTGACGTAGGAAAAATGCTTGAAGTCGGGCGGATATTGCAGCTCGCCGAAGCTGGAGAGGCCGTGGACTTCCGCGCCGCCGTTCTCCTGCGCAAAAGCGGTTTTCGGCAGCAGGCTGATCGCGGTTGCGGCAGCGCCGCTTTTCAGGACCGCGCGACGGCTGAAGGTTCTCATCGTGGCGCTCCGGTCTTGGCGGCTTTGGCCTCGTCGTACCACCAGATGGTCGGGAACGCGGCGCCGCCGTAGCGCGGCATGTTCTCAGGATGGCTGTAGCGGTTCCAGCGGGCGGTGCGCTGTTTCAGAGATGTCCATTGCGGCACCACGTAGTTGTGCGCCAGCAGCACGCGGTCGAGCGCTTTCGAGGCCGAGACCAGCTCATCGCGATCCTTGGCGTAAACGATGCGCTCGATCAGGGCGTCGACAGCGGGATCGGCGATGCCTGCAAGATTGCGCGAACCTTCGCGCTTTGCAGCTTGCGATCCCCAATATTCGCGCTGCTCATTCCCTGGCGATGACGACTGTGCCCATACACCCGTGGTGATGTCGAAGTCGAAGCTGCGTGTGCGGTTAGTCTCTTGCGCATCGTCCACGATGCGCACCGTGGTTTTGATGCCCAAGCGGTCGAGTGCCGGTTTATAGAGCAATAAGATGCGCTCGTCGCTGGGTGTGCTGCCGAGCATTTCCACGCTCAAGACTTCACCATTCGCATTCACGCGGCGGCCGTTTTTCACTTCCCATCCTGCTTCGCGCAGCAGGCGGTCAGCCTCGCGCAAATTGTTGCGGATAGCTTCCGGTGAATCGTTGATGGGATTTTTGTAAGGCGTGGTGAAGACTGACGCCGGAACCTTGTCGCGCAGGGTTTCGAGAATCTCCAGCTCCTTGCCTTCGGGCAAGCCGGAGGAGGCGAGGTCGAGGCCGTAGAAATAGCTCGAAGGCCGCTCGTAGAGTCCGTAAAAGACCGTCTTATTCAGTTCCTCGAACGGGAAAGCAAAATTGAACGCGCGGCGCACGCGCTCGTCCTTGAACTTGTCGCGTCTCAGATTGAGCACGAAGGCCTGCATGATACCCCTTGCGGCGTACTGGAATTCCTCAAGAACGACGCGGCCTTCCTGGCGTGCAGGGAAGTTGTAGCCCGTCGACCAGTTGCGCGCGCTGTTCTCTGCCCGGAAGTCGATGCGATCTCCCTTGAAGGCTTCGAGCAGCACCGTCGCATCGCGATAATACTCGTAGCGGATCTCGTCGAAATTGTTCTGGCCGACATTCACGTTGATGTTGGCGCCCCAATAATCCTTCACGCGCTCGTAAGTCGAATTGCGGCCTGCTTCGAAGCTCTTGAGGCGGTAGGGGCCCGAGCCCAGCGGAGGCTCGAGGGTCGTCTGCGTGATGTCGCGCTTGCGTCCATCGGGTGCGGTGCCCTCCCACCAATGCTTCGGCAGCACCATGAGCTGGCCCATGATCTGCGGCAGCTCGCGATTGCCCTTCTCGTCGAAGGTAAAGGTCACCTCGCGCTCGCCCGTCTTCTCGGCCTTGGTCACGTTGGCGTAATAATAGGCGTAAGTGGGGCTGTTAACCTTCAGGTTCTCGAATGAGAAGATCACGTCGTCCGCTGTGACCGGCTGCCCGTCATGCCATTTGGCTTCCGGACGCAGGCGGAAGCTGACGGTGGAATAATCCTTCGGATAGGTGAAGCTCTCCGCCAGCAGGCCATAGGCCGCGTTCGTCTCGTCCAGGGCACCGGTCGTGAGGGACTCGTAGATGAGGCCGAGGCCCTGCTCGGGTGAGCCCTTCACGCCTGCCACCACGATGTTGAAGCTGTCGAAGGTGCCTTGCGCTCCAAACCGCACCAGGCCGCCCTTGGGGGCGTTCGGATTCACGTAGTCGAAATGCTTGAAGCCGGCTGGGTACTTGGCCTCGCCGAGAAGGGTCGCGCCGTGCCGCCATTGCGGTTCCTTGGGGGCTTCCTGAGCCGCGAGGGGAGAGAAGGCAAGGCAGGCAGCCAGGAGGATTGGCAGCGCGAAACGGATCAAAGGCGTCTCCTTACGCGTGAGGCGTCTATCAAAGCATCGGACCCAAAAGTGGATTTGCACTTTTGGGACCCATCCGATGCTTCCTTCTTAGAATAAGAGCATCGTACATTTTTGTGCGCGGTAGGGCGAGCGCAAGGGAGACCATGCAAAACAAAAGCCGGGCGCGAGGGCCCGGCTTTGCTAAAATGCAATGATGTTCGCTCTGGTTACTGAGCGGCCGGAAGCGCAACCGGGCTGTCGGAGAGCGTGCGGAGATAGGAGAGCAGGTCGGCTCGCTCCTTGTCGCTGGCGATGCCGGCGAAGGCCATGATGGTGCCGGGGGTGGCCTGCTTGGGGTTATGGACGAAGGCGTTCAGGGCCTCGTAATCCCAATTGCCGCCATGGGCCTTCATGCCGTTCGAATAGTTGAAGCCCTCGTGCGAGGCGACGGGGCGGCCGACGACGCCGTAGAGGTTCGGGCCGACCTTGTTGGGGCCGCCCTTCTCGAAGGTATGGCAGGAGGCGCACTTCTTGGACGCGGCCTGGCCCTTGGCCGGGTCGGCGCTGGCCAGAAGCACGGGCAGGGGCTGGGCCGGCTCGGCCGGGGCGCCACCGCCTGCAGCGGCACCCGCTTCGGGAGCCGGAAGATCGTAGCCCGGAACGGCGGGCTTATGAGGCGAGAACAGGCCGCCTGCAACAACGTTGACGCCAACCACGAAAAGGAGCGTGGCAAAAACGGCACCGGCGATCTTGTTGGTCTCGATATTCATAGGTCAGGCTCTCCTCGCCTTATCGGCGAAATCAGCGCAGCAGAACAACTCCACGAGCGGGCGCCCGCGATAGGGGCGTTGCTTAGCCGTAGAGATAGGGGTTTGACAATGGGGTTCTTTGGATCTCTTCGAGGTTTTCGCCGCTCCCGTGGTCGCAGCACCGGCTGAGAAACGCCCAAGTTCCGCGGGAGGTCCGGCCTTGAGCCCATGACAAATGGTCCCTGCCTTGGTAAGGACGCGAAAGATCCAAGCCCTCAAAGAACCCATGTCCGATCCTCTCGTTCTCATTCCCGCCCGCCTTGCGGCGACCCGCCTGCCGAACAAGCCCCTGGCCGATATCGCGGGCGAGCCCATGATCGTCCATGTCTGGCGCCGTGCCATGGAAGCCGGGATCGGCCCTGTCGCCATCGCCACCGACGCGCCGGAAATCGCCGAGGCCGTGACCCGGGCCGGCGGGCAGGCGGTGCTGACCAGGGCCGACCACGCCTCCGGCTCCGACCGCATCTTCGAGGCTGTGGAAAAGCTCGATCCGGAAGGCCGGCATGACGTGGTCGTGAACGTCCAGGGCGACCTGCCGACTGTCGATCCGCGCGCTATCGCGGCTTCCATCGCGCCCCTGTCCGACCCCGCCGTCGATCTGGCGACCCTGGTCGCGATGATCGAGCGCGAGGAGGAGAAGACCAATCCCAACGTGGTGAAGATGATTGGCAGCGAGGTCTCGCCAGGCCGGTTCCGCGCCCTCTACTTCACCCGCGCCACGGCCCCTTATGGCGAGGGGCCGCTCTACCATCACATCGGCCTTTACGCCTATCGCCGCAAGGCGCTTCAGCGCTTCGTAGGCCTGCCGCCTTCGCCGTTGGAACTGCGCGAGAAGCTGGAGCAGCTGCGGGCGCTGGAGGCCGGCATGCGAATCGACGCGGTCGTCGTCGATGACGTGCCGCTCGGCGTCGATACCCCCCACGATCTGGACAGAGCCCGCGGGATCATCGCGGCCCGGAGGACAGCATGAACAAGGTCATTTCATTCCAGGGCGAGCCGGGGGCCAATTCCCACATCATCTGCTCGGAGATGTTTCCCGATTGGGAGGTGCTGCCGTGCCCGACCTTCGAGGATGCCTTCGCCGCCGTGAACGAGGGGCAGGCGGGTCTCGCCATGATCCCGATCGAGAACTCGATCGCGGGCCGCGTGGCGGATATCCATCACCTCCTGCCGACGTCCGGCCTGCACATCATCGGCGAGGGCTTCCTGCCGATTCATTTCCAGCTCATGGCGCTGCCCGAGGCTGATCTCGGCACGATCAAAAGCGTCTACAGCCATGTCCACGCGCTCGGCCAATGCCGCAAGATCGTCCGCAAGCTCGGTCTGAAGGCTTATGTGGCGGGCGATACCGCAGGCTCCGCGCGCCAGGTAGCCGAGTGGAAGGACCCGACCCGCGCCTCGCTCTCGCCGCGCATGGCGGCCGATCTCTACGGCTTGAAGATCATTGCCGAGGATGTGGAGGATGAAGCGCACAACACCACGCGCTTCGTCGTGCTGTCGAAGACACCGAAATGGGCGCCCGCCGGCAACGGCCCGACCGTGACTTCCTTCGTCTTCCGCGTCCGCAACCTGCCCGCCGCGCTCTACAAGGCGCTGGGCGGTTTTGCGACGAACGGCATCAACATGACGAAGCTCGAGAGCTACATGCTCGAGGGCGAATTCCTGGCGACGCAGTTCTATGCCGAGGTGGACGGCCACCCGGAAGATGCGAACCTCAAGCGCGCGCTGGAGGAGCTGGAGTTCTTCTCCCGTGAGCTGCGCATTCTCGGCGTGTATCCGGCAGCACCGTTCCGCGAGAAGATCAAGGAAGTGGCGGAATAAGGGCACGTCATCCCGGACGGCGAAGCCGATCCGGGATCGTCAGCAGGATGAAGTGCTGAAACTCCCCCGTCATCACCGGCCTTGTGCCGGTGATTCCGATGAGTGGAGGCAGTGCTCTTCGGATCGGGATGGCCGGGACAAGCCCGGCCATGACGTGGATGTTTCCATCGCTTGAGTTGGAACGCTCTGTCGCGCTCTAATCCTTCATCCATTCCCGCAGCAGATGGTTCGCGATCGCAATCGGTGAGGGTGCCGCGAAGTCCTCGTGCGTGCCGTCCAGCATGCGCCGCACATCGTGTTTCGAGAACCAGCGCGCGTCCTGCAATTCCTCGCGATCAAAATTGATCTCGTCGCTGATCGCCTCGCCTTGGCAGCCGATCATGATGTTCGACGGGAAGGGCCAGGGTTGCGATGCGAGATAGCGCACTTCACCGACGCGGATGCCCGATTCCTCAAAAGTCTCGCGCCGTACCGCATCCTCGATGGTCTCGCCCGGTTCGAGGAAGCCTGCGAGGCAGGAATAGACCTTCTCCACAAACCGCGGCTGACGCCCGAGCAGGCACTTGTCGCCGCGCGTGATCAGCATGATCACCACAGGATCGGTGCGCGGAAAATGCTGCGCGCCGCAAGAACTGCAATCGCGGCGGAAACCCGCCTGTGCGGCTTGAGAGGGCGCGCCGCAATTGGCGCAGAAGCGATGACGGTTGTGCCAATCCAGGATGGACTTCGCCATGGCGAGGATGCCGAGTTCCTCTACTGGCACCAACCCACGGGTCGCAATCGCGCGCAGATCGGTCACGACATGAGCTGGCTCCTGAAACAGCTCCGCCGCTTCCGGAGCCGCAAGCGTTGCTATGATGGGTCTGTCGCCAAGAACGCCGAGGAACACCTGTTCCTTGTGCGCGGACAACCGGTCGAGTGTCGAGAAGGGCAGGAGGCTCGTTCCCGGTTCTCCGGCCTGGAGAACCGGCTGATCGCCCGCGAGCAGGATCAGCGCACTCTTCGGATCTTTGACAGCTTTGGATAGCGCCTCCGGGTCATGCTCGACCGTGTGGCGAACAAGAGCGTTGCTGGTGTAGCCGAGAGAAATCGCCATGGTCATGCCGCCGCGAAAAGAGCGGCCGCGCGCTCGATGAGCGCGGTCACCGCGTGGTCAGGGTAGGGAGCCTTCGTGCCGTGGCCCCAGGCAGGACCGGGCCAGGCCGGATCGGAGCGGAAGCGTCCGATCACATGCACATGCAGCTGCGTCACGATATTTCCCAGCGCACCCACATTCACCTTGTCGGGTTTCGACAGCTCCAGCATCACGCGGGTCGTGATGCGGATCTCCTGCATCAGTTGCGCCGAATGCTCCTCGGAGAGATCGGTCAACTCGCTGACGCCGTCGATGCGCGGGACCAGGACGAACCAGGGAAAACGCGCATCGTTCAGGAGTAGGACGGAGCAGAGAGCAAGGTCGCCGACGGGGATCGTGTCGGCTTCGAGCCGGGAATCGAGCTGGAATGTCATAGAATTTATGTAGCCGAGGTGGCGGTGGGTTGTCAGCCGGGAATGCCGTTTCCTCCCACGTCATCAGAGGATGGGTCATCCCGGACGGCGGATCCGGCGCACGCGTTCCCTCCCCCTTGCGGGGAGGGGTAGGGTGGGGGTCGCAAAGTCAGAGCCCATCGTGGCATCCAGACACCACAACAGCCCGACGATGTCATGGCCGGGCTTGTCCCGGCCATCCCGATGCGAAGAGCGGAGCGCTCACCATGATCGGGATCACCGGCACAAGGCCGGTGATGACGTGAGAGTAATCTGGGTCGATCTCTCGCCCAGCCAGACCGCCCCCACCCTAGCCCTCCCCGCAAGGGGGAGGGAACACCGCTACACTCTTATGTTCTGCATTTGTTCTTGACAATGATCCTAACCTTGGCTATGGTGGGCACAGCCTGATCCACCGAGGGGCGCGCTCGCGAGGCGTCGTGATTGTGGGATCGGGCACGGTCCTGCTGGGGGCGTCGCAAGCCCGCTGACAGGAGGCCCTCCGCTGAAAGACGCGGTGTACGCCTAAAAAAGCCGTGCGCGGGGAGCCGTCAGGTTCTCAACACAAACACACACACGAGCCGGACGCCTCCTCGCGCCCTCCCTCGACCCAACACCCTCGGGCCACACGCCGCGAGGTCACGCCCGCGTGCCCATGACGCCCCGCGATAATGCCCTGCATCCGAGGACCATCGCCGCCTTCGCTTGTGCAATCCGGGGACGACTCGCGGGTCGAGCCTTTCCAACTTGCGTTCCCTGTCCGAAACGCCCATATAGCGATTGGGAGGTTGGCGAGGGACGTCTCACTCGCCAACCGGGTCAGATCCGGAAGGAAGCAGCCCTAACGAGACCGAACGGGTCTTCGTCCAGCCTCCCACCTTAAGTAGCATTTTTCGGCGAAGTGGATCCGGTTCGACGTCAAAAAATGCGGTCACAAAGAGAGACGATTCCGCGTAAGTGGAAACAGCTCCAGAGTTTTCCAAAGCCTTGCAGCCCATGGACGATACCACAGCCGGCACGCCCCCGAACGACGAGCCGGCCCTGCCGGGCTTCCCCGCTGCGCCGGCCCCTGCGGCTCAGGCTTCGCCTTATCGCGTCCTTGCCCGGAAATACCGCCCCCGCACCTTCGACGACCTGATCGGTCAGGAGGCGATGGTGCGCACGCTGTCCAATGCCTTCGAGACCGGCCGCATTCCGCAGGCCTGGATGCTCACCGGCGTTCGCGGCGTCGGCAAGACCACCACCGCCCGCATCCTGGCGCGCGGCCTCAATTACCAGAAGGAAGACGGCTCCGGCCAGCCTACCATCCACATGCCGGAACTCGGCGTGCACTGCCAGGCGATCATGGAATCGCGCCACGTGGACGTGCTGGAGATGGACGCCGCGTCCCATACCGGCATCGACGACGTGCGCCAGATCATCGACGGCATCCGCTATTCGCCGGTCTCCGCCCGCTACAAGGTCTACATCATCGACGAGGTCCACATGCTCTCGGAGAAGGCGTTCAACGCCTTCCTGAAGACGCTGGAGGAACCGCCGCCGCATGCGAAGTTCATCTTCGCCACCACCGAGATCCGCAAAGTCCCCGTCACCATTCTCTCCCGCTGCCAGCGCTTCGACCTGCGCCGCATCGAGGCCGACAAGCTCGTGGGCCATCTCGGCCGCATCTGCGAAGCGGAAGCGGTGAAGGCCGATCAGGAAGCGCTCGCGGCGATTGCCCGCGCGGCGGAAGGCTCGGCGCGTGACTCGCTCTCCCTCATGGATCAGGCCATCGCCCATGGCGCGGGTGTCGTCACCGCCGACACGGTGCGCGACATGCTGGGCCTTGCCGACCGAACCCAGGTGATCGACCTGTTCGAGGCCGTGATGCGCGGCGACGTGCCCGCCGCTTTCGCCGGTCTTCGCGCGCAATACGATGCCGGCGCCGACCCGGGTGTGATCCTCTCCGATCTCGCGGCCTTCTCGCATATCGTCACGCGTCTCAAGCTGATCCCGGAAGCAGCGAAGGATCCGGCCTTGTCCGAGATCGAGCGCGTTCGTGGCACGGAATTCGCGCAGAAGCTTTCGGTGCGCACGCTCTCGCGCGCATGGCAGATGCTTTTGAAGGGCATTCCCGAAGTTCAGTCTTCCAACCGTCCGATTTCCGCCGCCGAAATGGTGCTCGTGCGTCTCGCTTACGCGGCGGATCTGCCGACGCCCGACGAGGCCTTGCGCGCGCTGAAAGACGGTTCGCCTCTGCCCGCAGGCAGTCCGGCTCCCGCGCCGTCCAGGCCATCCGGTGGCCCGGCAACATCCGGCTCCATGGCGCTGGCGACGTCGCAACCTCATCCGCAGCCGCGCCCGCAACCCGCGCAGGCGGAACCCACCATGCGGCTTCGCCGCTTCGAGGATGTGGTGGCGCTCGCCAGCGAGCAGCGCGAAATCGTGCTGAAGGCCGCGCTCGAACGTGATGTGCGCCTCGTGCGTTTCGAGGAAGGCCATATCGAGCTCAGCCTCACCGAATCCGGCAACCGCACTATCGCCAACGATCTCTCCCGCGCGCTCCAGAAATGGACCGGCGAGCGCTGGATGGTGGCTTTGTCGTCGGAGGAGGGCGCGCCCACCTTGCGCGAGCAGGCGGAGACCGCCGAGCGTGAGCGCAAGGCCGGCGCCGCCAGTCATCCGCTCGTGCAGGCGGTTTTGTCGAAATTCCCCGGCGCGCAGATCGTCAACGTGGTCGAGCGTGCGGAGAAGGACGGCGAGACGGATGCCGAGGCGGAACTTCTCGGCGACGCCGATGGGCTTGCCGCGCACGAGGCCGAAGAAGACGACGATCTTTTCTAATCAGAGGATACGATCATGAAGGACATCATGGGACTGATGAAGCAGGCTCAGGCCATGCAGCAGAAGCTGCAGGATGCCCAGGCCGAGCTGGACACTCTCGAAGTCGACGGCACGGCCGGCGGCGGTGTCGTGACCGTGAAGGTGTCCGGCAAGGGCGCGCTCAAGGCGATTTCCATCGATCCCACCCTCATGAATCCGGACGAGAAGGAGATCCTCGAGGATCTCATCGTCGCCGCCATGAACGATGCCCGGGGCAAATCCGAGCGCGCTGCGCAGGAGCGCATGGAAAGCATCACCAAGGGCCTGCCGATTCCGCCCGGCTTGAAGATGTTCTGAGGAGTATCGCGCGAAGAAGTGGGTACCGGTTCTTCGCATCGAGCGATGCGGTAAAAGCAAAAGAGAGACTGCATGGCCCAGCACGTCGCCGGTCCTGAAATCGAGCGCCTGATCCAGCTGCTCGCGCGCCTGCCGGGCCTCGGCCCGCGCTCGGCGCGTCGTGCGGCTTTGCATCTCATCAAGAAGCGCGACACGCTGCTCAACCCGCTGAGCGATGCCATGCGCATCGCCAACGAGCGCATCGTCGTGTGCTCGTCCTGCGGCAATGTCGATACGTCGGAACCCTGCACGATCTGCCGCGATGCCAAGCGCGATCCGTCGATCCTCGTCGTGGTCGAAGACGTGTCGGATCTCTGGGCGTTGGAGCGTTCCGGCGCGGTCAATGCGAAATACCATGTGCTCGGCGGCGTGCTCTCGCCGCTCGACGGCGTGCGGCCCGAGCACCTGAATCTCGACCGCCTCGTCGAGCGCGCATCCGAGCCGGATGTCGTTGAAATCATCCTGGCGCTCAACGCCACGGTCGATGGGCAGACGACGGCGCATTACATCACCGAACTCCTCGGTCATCTGCACGTGAAGGTGACGAAGCTCGCCCACGGCGTGCCGGTCGGCGGCGAACTCGATTACCTCGACGAGGGTACGCTCTCCGCCGCCATCCGCCAGCGCACATCGTTCTGATAACCGCAGGTGACAGGCTCCGATCCCGTTGCTAATCAAGCGGCACCCGAAATTCTTGCGCCGAGTTTTCCCATGTCCAACACCGATCTCGCCCGTAATGTCGAAGCCGCCTGGGAAGACCGGGCGAATGTAAGCATATCTACCACGGGTTCCGTGCGCGAAGCCGTCGAGGAAGCGATGAACCTGCTCGATTCAGGCCAGGCCCGCGTGGCGGAGAAAGCGGCCAGCGGCGAGTGGCAGGTTCATCAATGGCTGAAGAAGGCGGTGCTGCTGTCCTTCCGACTTAACGACATGAAGGTCGTGTCCGGCGGTCCGGACGGCGCGACTTGGTGGGACAAGGTGCCTTCGAAGTTCGAAGGCTGGGGCGAGAACCGTTTCCGTGAAGCGGGCTTCCGCGCCGTGCCGAACACGACAGTGCGACGCGGCGCCTATATCGCGCCCGGCGTCGTGCTCATGCCGTCCTTCGTCAATCTCGGCGCCTATGTGGACGAAGGCACCATGGTCGATACCTGGGCGACCGTCGGGTCCTGCGCGCAGATCGGCAAGAACGTGCACCTCTCCGGCGGCGTCGGCATCGGCGGCGTGCTGGAGCCGCTGCAGGCCAACCCCACCATCATCGAGGACAACTGCTTCATCGGCGCACGCTCCGAGGTGGTCGAAGGCGTGATCGTGGGCGAGGGCTCGGTGCTCTCCATGGGCGTCTTCATCTCCGCCTCCACGAAGATCATCGACCGCACCACCGGCGAAGTCTTCATCGGCCGCGTGCCGCCCTATTCGGTCGTCGTCCCCGGCTCGCTCCCCGGCAAGCCCCTGCCGGATGGCACTCCCGGCCCGTCCCTCTACTGCGCCGTCATCGTGAAACGCGTGGATGCACAGACCCGCGCGAAGACCGCCATCAACGAGCTGTTGCGGGATTGATGCATGGACACATCCGCCCTCGCTCTCACCCAATCGCTTCTTCGCTGCCCGTCCGTCACGCCGGAGGAGGGTGGGGCGCTCTCATTCATCGAGAGCGTGCTGAAAGAAGCGGGGTTCGAGGTGCATCGTCCGGTGTTTTCCGAACCGGGCACGCCCGACGTGGAGAACCTCTATGCCCGTTACGGCTCGGGTGAGCCTTACTTGCTCTTTGCCGGCCATACGGATGTGGTGCCGCCGGGCGATCTGAGCCGGTGGAAGCACGATCCGTTCAGCGGCGAGATCGATGACGGCGAGCTTTATGGGCGCGGCGCGGTGGACATGAAGGGCGGCGTTGCCTGCTCGATGGCCGCAGTGCTGGAGTTCATTCGCGACAATCCGAATTTCAAAGGCTCCATCGGCTTCCTCATCACGGGAGACGAAGAGGGGCCTGCCATCAACGGCACGGTGAAGCTTCTGGAATGGGCGAAGGCGCGCGGCGAGAAATTCGATCACTGCATCCTCGGCGAGCCGACCAATCCCGACCGCCTCGGCGACATGATCAAGATCGGGCGACGCGGGTCGCTGACCGGCAAAATCACGGTCGAGGGCAAGCAGGGGCACGTGGCCTATCCGCATCTCGCGGACAATCCCATTCCCAGCATGCTGCGCCTCCTCGACGGGCTGCTGCGCGAGCCGCTGGATCGCGGCACCGAGCATTTCGATGCCTCAAACCTGGAAGTGACCACGGTGGATGTGGGCAATCCCGCCTCCAACGTGATCCCCACCGAGGCTAGGGCCACCTTCAATATCCGCTTCAACGATCTCTGGACGCCGGAAAGCCTGGAGGAGGAGATCGCCCGCCGCCTGCGTGAAGCGGCCGGCAATACGGTTCGTTATTCCCTGCGCGTAGAGCCGACGAACGCCACCGCGTTCCTCACGCCGCCAAACGAATTCGTGGGTTTCATTGCCGATGCCATCGAGGCTGAGACGGGCATCCGCCCCAAGCTCTCCACCACGGGCGGCACCTCGGATGCCCGGTTCATCGTGAAGGATTGTCCGGTGGTCGAGCTCGGCCTCGTGGGGCAGACCATGCACCAGAGCAACGAGCGCGTAGCTGTTGACGATCTGGCCAAGCTTGCGGCGATCTATCGCAAAGTGTTGAACGCCTACTTCGCACCTGGGGCTTGAGGCTTTAAGCATAGCTGTATTAAACTAAAGTCGCATCGAACCTGGAACGTTTTGCGGCTTCAGCCTGTTCTCGTGAGCACCTGAACCGTCAAGAGGTGGCTCCATGATCGTCACGGCTGATGAGGTCAACCGCTCGTTCAAAGGCGCGATCGACCTGCTCCACAGCAGGGCCGAAGGCCTCAAATCCTTCGACATGAGTGAGCGGGGCTTCTGGCGCTCCTTCGCGGCGATCTGGCTGACGCTTCCCGCCTACATCATCTCGCTCGCCATCGAGCGCATGCGCATCGGTGCGGTGCCGAATGGAGCGCTGCTCGGCAATCTCTGGATCGATACGGTGGTGGCTCTGGGCCATGTGGGCGGCTATATCGCGCTTCCCCTCGCGATGATCTTCATCGCCCGGGTTTTAAGGCTCACCAGCCGCTATGCGCCCTTCGTCATCGTGACGAACTGGATCTCGGTGATCGGCCTGCTCGTCTTGTCGGTTCCGGCCATGCTGCTTCTGCTGGGCTGGGCCACGCCGCCTCTTGCCAGTCTGTTCACTCTCGCCTTCGCAGTGATCCTCGTACGTGTCCAATGGTTCGCCACCAAGGCGACGCTCGGCCTCTCCACTCTTCCGGCTTTGGCAATCGTGCTCTTCGGCATCCTGTTGAATGCCGGTGTGGAAAGCCTGACGCGCGGCCTCCTAAGCTAGTCAGGATAATCGACGCCAATCAGGTAAAGGCCTGTCGAAGGCGCCATCGGTCCGCAACGGGTGCGATCCCGTGCATCGAGGGCAGCGCGGACATCCGCGACCGACCACCGCCCAGCGCCGGCTCGTTCCAAAGTGCCCGTGAGTGAGCGTACCTGATGGTGCAGGAACGAGCGAGCGGAGGCATAGATGCGGATCTCGTCGCCGATCCGCTCCACATCCAGGCGATCGAGAGTGCGGATCGGGCTGTTCGCCTGGCACTCCGCCGCGCGGAAAGTCGTGAAATCATGCTGGCCGATCAGCGTCTGCGCCGCCTCGTGCATTGCGGCAGCATCGAGCGGCCAGGCCACATGCCAGACGCGGGTGGAATCCAGCGTCGGCGGAGCGCGGCGATTGAGGATGCGGTAGACGTAATGGCGCTTGATGGCCGAGATGCGGGCGTTGAAGGTCTCCGGCACCATCTGCGCGGCAAGGATCGCGACGGGCTTGGGCTTCAAATGCGCATTCGTGGCATCGCGCACCGTATCCGGGCGCCATTCCTTCGCCAAGTCCACGTGCACGACCTGATGGGTTGCGTGCACGCCGGAATCCGTGCGGCCGGCGCAATGAATGCGCACGGTCTCGCCGGCAAAGCGCGCGATGGCATCCTCCACCGCTTGCTGCACGGAGAGCCCATTCGTCTGGTGTTGCCAACCGGTAAATGGCGTGCCGTCGTATTCCACGACGAGCTTGTAGCGAGGCATGTTATTTCAGTTCTGCGAAGGCTCTGGCGTAAGAAATCGAACCATGAGCCTCTTTCCCTTTTTCGGAAAGGGCGAGGGCCTGGAGATACGGCCCGTCATAAAGCGTCTTGAGCTGGCGCGCCAGCGTGGTCGTAAAGCCGAAGCGGCCGTAATATTCCGGTTCGCCGAGCACAAGAACGAGATCGTAGCCTTCGGCCCTCATCCGCTTTAGCCCTTCCTCGACGAGGAAGGTACCGACGCCCTGGCCCTGCCCCGCCGGAATGACGGCGAGCGGAGCAAGCCCACAGCCCTTGATGGAAGGGACTGCATCGAGACTCAGTCGCGAAAAGGCGACATGGCCGACCGGTTCCTCCGTGTAGGCGATAAGGGAGAGTATCAGGTCGCCATCCATGCGCAGCTGCTGGACAAGGGTCGCCTCAGTCATTTGCCCGAAAGAGGCCTCATAAATGGCGCGCAATGCGGCTTCATCGGCCGATTCTTTCAGACGAAGATTCATGGCGGGGCCTCACAGAAAGCGGGCGCCCGGATCCATCCTCACGCCGCGAAGGAATTCATCGAAAGCCACGGGCCCCTTGCCGGCGCGCTGAACTTGGATCAGCCGCACGGCCCCATCGCCGGTGGATACTGTACCATCATTGTCGGTAAGCATGCCAGGGGTGCCGGAGCCTTTTCCCAAAGCCGCACGAAGCACCTTCACGCGCTCCTCGCCCTTGCCGAAATCGGCGGTGAAGTAAGCGCCAGGAAACGGGGACAGGCCACGAATGTGGTCGTACACGGCCTGCGCGGGCTTCGACCAGTCGATCCGGGAATCCTCGTTCTTGATCTTATGGGCGTAGGTCACGCCTTCCTCAGGCTGAGGCGAGAAGCTCAAAGCTCCACGGGAAAGGGCGGCCAGGGCACGCACCATCAGGTCGGCGCCCAGCACCATCAGCTTGTCGTGCAACTCGCCCGCATTCATGTCCGGGGCAATCGCGACGCGCTCGGCCATGGCGACCGGGCCTGTATCGAGGCCCTCTTCCATCTTCATGACCGCCACGCCCGTTTCCTTGTCGCCTGCCATGATGGCGCGCTGGATCGGGGCCGCGCCGCGCCAGCGGGGGAGGAGGGAGGCGTGAAGGTTGAGGCAGCCGAGTTCCGGCGCGTCGAGAATGGTTTTGGGCAGGATCATGCCATAGGCGACGACCACGGCCACGTCGGCGTTGAGGCTGCGGAATTGCTCCGCCGCTTCTTCGGTACGCAGGGTCTTGGGCGTAAAGACGGGAATGCCGAACCGCTCCGCCATCTTATGGACGGGGGAGGGCTTAAGCTCCATACCGCGCCCGGCGGCTGCGGGCTCGCGTGTATAGACGGCGATGACCTCATGGCCCTGACCGACGATTTCCGCCAGCGTGGGCACCGCAAAATCGGGCGTGCCCATGAAGATGACACGCAAGCTCATGCTCCGGCCTCGCGCTTGGCGGCCTTCTTGAACTTGGTCATCACCCGGTCGCGCTTGAGCTTCGACAGGTAGTCGATAAAGAGCACGCCGTTGAGGTGGTCGATCTCGTGCTGCACGCAGGTGGCGAGAAGCCCATCGGCCTCCTGCTCCAGAGACTCGCCCTTCAGGTTCATGTAGCGGAAGCGCACGCGGTCCGGGCGTTCCACCTCCTCGTAATATTCCGGGATCGAGAGGCAGCCTTCCTCGTAGACCCGCTTCTCATCCGAGGTCCATGTGATCTCCGGGTTGATGAGCACCATGGGCTGGCGCTCGTCGTCGGACTTCGACACGTCCATGGTCACCATCCGGATGGGCAGGCCGATCTGGATGGCGGCAAGGCCCACGCCCGGGGCGTCGTACATGGTTTCCAGCATGTCGTCGGCCAGCTGGCGGATCTCTTTCGTGATTTCCTTAATGGGCTCGGAAATCAGGCGGAGCTTGGAATCGGGAATGATGACAAGGGGTTTGATGCTCATGTTTGCGGGAGATAAGGGCTTCCTGGAGGATGGTCAAATCGTTCGTGATATGTTCGGATAAAGCCGTCAACCGGAAGCCTATCACATGAACGACGTCGTCCTGATCTTCGGCACCCATGCCCTGACATGGGGGAATATCGTGATCGGAATGGCGGGGTCGAGCCTCCTACTGCTGTTGGTACTCACTGTGCTTCTCGTCCGGTCCCGGCGGGAGCGGGCGATGGAAGCAGGCATTGCCGCCGAGCAGGCGCGGGAGATGGACGATAAGGTGGCCGAACTCACCCGCATCCAGGCCGAAATGACCGGTCGGATGCAGACTATCGCCGAGGTCTTCGGCTCGCGCCAGAGCGATTTCGTGCGCATGATCTCCGAGCGGATCGACGGGCTGCAGCACCGTGTCGGGCAGGGGCTGGAGGCGTCCACCCGCCATCAGAGCGAGAATCTGTCGAAGCTCAATGAGCGTCTCGCAGTCATCGATGCGGCGCAGCAGAACCTTAGCAATCTCACCGGCGAGATCGTTGGCCTCAAGGATATTCTCTCCAACAAGCAAAGCCGTGGCGCCTATGGCCAGGGCCGCATGGAGGCGATCATCCGCGATGGCCTGCCGGCGAATGCCTTCGAGTTCCAGGCAACGCTTTCCAACCGCACCCGTCCCGATTGCCTCGTGCGCCTGCCAGGCGATGAGCGCGGCCTCGTGATCGACGCGAAGTTCCCGCTGGAAGGCTTTACATCTTTCCGTGAGGCGAAAGGCGAGGATGCGAAAAACCGCGCCGCTTCCAGAGTGCGCAGCGACATGCTCGTGCACGTGAAAGACATCACGGAAAAGTACCTGATCCCCGGTGAGACGCAGGACATCGCCATGCTCTTCGTACCGGCGGAATCCATCTATGCCGATCTCTCGGAGCATTTCGAGGATGTGGTGCAGAAGGCCCATCGTGCCCGCATCGTCATCGTTTCGCCGTCGCTCCTGACCCTTGCGATCCAGGTGATGCAGGCCCTCGTCCGCGATGCCCGCATTCGCGAGGAAGCGCAGGTGATCCAGGTCGAGGTGCAGAAGCTGTTGGAGGACGTGACACGCCTCGACGGGCGTGTGGCAAAGCTCGATCAGCATTTCCGCCAAGCTCAGGAAGACGTGGCCCAGATCCGCGTCTCGACCGACAAGATCGTGAAGCGTGGCGAGCGGATTGAAACCCTCGAATTCGAAGAGGGTGATGCGGCCCATGCCGAGTGGCTGCGCCTTCAGGGTCGGAACCTGCGGGCCGTGGATTAGGCCTGGAACCGCCGTCAGGCCGCGACGTTCTCCCAGCACTATCCGACGCGCTCGCGATTGCGGGCGCTCAACGTACCTGGATTCATCACAACCTGGGAAGGATTAGCGCTATGGGCCTTTTCTCGAAGGACATCAAATCGCTCGACGATCTGTTCATTCACACCCTGCAGGACATTTATTACGCTGAGCAGCAAATCACGAAGGCACTGCCTGAGATGATTGCGAAGGTCAGCGATCCGCAGCTGAAGCAGGCTTTCGAGACCCATCTTGGCGAGACGAAACAGCAGATCCAGATGGTGGAGCAGGTGTTCCGCATGCACGGTCACGATCCGAAGGGTGTGACCTGCCCGGCCATCGACGGCATCATCGACGAAGCTCAGGAAATTTCCGGCGACATTGCCGATCCGCAGGTGCTCGATGCGGCTCTGCTCGCCGCCGCTCAGGCCGTGGAACACTACGAGATTACCCGTTACGGTACGCTGGTTGCCTGGGCGAAACAGCTTGGCCGCGAGGATTGCGCTGGCGTGCTGCATCAGATCCTGGATCAGGAAAAGTCCACGGACCAGAAGCTCAACCGGATTGCCGAGAGCAAGATCAACACCAAGGCCGCTTAAGGTTTTCGTGAATAATAAAGAAAATGGCCTCCGAAAGGGGGCCATTTTCTTTTCAGGCTATTTTGCAGGCAATGCGTAAAGACGCAAAAAGTCCGCGAGATCGTTGGTGATATAGTCGATATCCGGCGTTTTCACTGCTTCCTGCTCGAAGCTTTCCCGGAACGGATCGACGGTCTTCGGCACGATCAGCGTCGTCGTCATGCCAAGCTCATGCGGCACAGTGAGGTTCTTGGCGATATCTTCGAACATGGCGGAGCGGGACGGCTCCACGCCGTGCTTGTTCAGAAAGCTCTCATAAGCACGGCGCTCCGGCTTGGGCACGAAGTTCGAAGCGGCAATGTCGAACACATCCTCGAAATGATCGAGAATGCCGATCTTCTTTGCCACGTTCTCAGCGTGCTTGCGCGAGCCGTTGGTGAGGATGAGCTTGCGGCCTGGAAGTTGCTTGATGGCTTCCCCGAGGCTGGCATTCAGTTCGATATCGGTGTGATCGATATCGTGCGCGAAATCGAGGAAGTCGTGCGGATCGATGTCGTGTTCCTCGATCAGCGCCCGCAGGGTCGTGCCATATTTATGATAGAAATACTTCTGCAGAGCCCGCGCCGACAGGCCGTCGATGCCGAAGAGGTCTGCGACATAAAGCGTGATCCGTTCATCCACCTGCGGCCATATCCGAGAGGTGTGCGGATAGAGCGTATTGTCCAGGTCGAAGACCCACGTGTCCACATGCGAGAAAACGCGGGAATCGGCAGAAGACAGATGAGGCTCTATGGCAGGCTTGGCGTTCATGGATCTCAAAGACGACAATGGGGCCGTGCGGCCCCACTGCTTGTAATATAGGCCTTCCTGGGGGCGACTGCTAGCCCCGCCGGATCAGAGTGCCCGCGCCGTGGTCGGTGAACAGCTCCAGCAGCACCGCATGAGGCACCTTGCCGTCCAGGATGACCACCGCTTCCACGCCCCTCTCCAGGGCATAGATGCAGGTCTCGATCTTCGGGATCATGCCGTCGGTGATGGTGCCGTCCGCGATCAGGCGGCGGCAATCCTCGATGGTCATTTCCGGGATGAGGTTCTTGTTCTTGTCGAGAACGCCGGGAACGTCCGTCAGGAGCAGGAGGCGCTTGGCGGTCATGGCGCCGGCGATGGCGCCCGCAAACGTGTCCGCATTGACGTTGTAGGTCTGGCCGTCCTGACCGGTCGCGACGGGGGCCAGCACCGGGATCAGCTCGGCCTGGAGCACCTGGTCCAGGACATCGCGGTTCACGTGCTCGGGCTCACCGACGAAGCCCAGGTCCACCACCTTCTCGATGTTGGAATCAGGGTCGACGGCGGTGCGGGTCACCTTGCGGGCGGAGACCATGTTCCCGTCCTTGCCCGAAAGGCCCACGGCCTTGCCGCCCTCGGCGCCGATCCAGCCGACGATCTGCTTGTTGATGGAGCCCGCGAGCACCATCTCGACCACCTCGACCGTGGCGGCATCGGTTACGCGCAGGCCGCCTTTGAACTCGGACTTGATGCCAAGCTTTTCCAGCATCTTGCCGATCTGCGGCCCGCCGCCGTGAACGACGATCGGCTTGATGCCCGATTGCTCGAGCAGCACCACGTCCTCGGCGAAATCCTCGGCAGCGGCCCGGTCTCCCATGGCGTGGCCGCCATACTTGATGACCACGACCTGCTGGTCATAGCGCTGCATATGCGGCAGAGCCTGCACAAGCACTTCGGCCTGTACATGGACGTCGGGGAGCTGGTTAGGATCGGTCATCAGGGACTCCAGCAGGGACAAAACAGGACAAAACGGCTTGCCTTCTATCCGAATGGCCGTTCTGTGCAAAGGAAGACTTCAGGATCGTCCAGGAACAAGCGCGGCGATCCCGACGATGATCCATCCGATTATCAGCAGGATGCCGCCCGTGGGCGCGGCTCTTGGGAAGAGTGGCGTGTCTGCAAAGGCACGGCGGGACAGGTCTCCGCAGAAAAGGATCAGCCCCATAACCAGGATATAGCCTGCGATGGGTCCGAGCAGCGGGTGGAGAGAGCCAGTCGCGGCAAGAGCCGCAAGGGCCAGCAGGGCAGGGGCATGGAACAGTAGAAACTGAGCCGCCGTGGTCAGGTTGCCGCCCGTGATGTGGGCAGCTGCAGCCGACAGTCCCACGCCGAGGACACCAGAAAGCGCGGCGAGAACGATCAGAGCTCGCGTAGCGAGGTTCAAGCTGCGCCTCGCTCGCTCAGCAGGCGTGCGATGCCGGCGCGCAGCTCGGGGATGCCGAAGCCGGAGCGGCTGGAGGTGGGCAGGATCTCTGGGAAGGCTGCGGCGCGCTTGGCGATCTTTCCCGCCGTGTCGGCCATGCACTTCTCAAGCTCGCCCGCCTTCAATTCATCCGCCTTGGTCAGCACAACCTGATAGGAGACGGCGGCGGTGCCCAACGTTTCGAGAATACCTTCATCCACCGGCTTGATGCCGTGGCGGGCGTCGATGAGCACGTAGACGCGGGCAAGGCTCGCACGGCCCCGCAGGTAGTCGTGGATCAGCTGCGTCCAGGCTTGCACCTTCTCCTTCTGCACGGCGGCATAGCCATATCCCGGCATGTCCACGAGATTGAAGTGGTCGCCGATATTGAAGAAGTTGAGCTGCTGCGTGCGGCCGGGCGTATGCGAGGTGCGCGCCAGGGTGTTGCGGCCGGTCAGTGCATTGATGAGGCTGGACTTGCCCACATTCGAGCGGCCGGCAAAGGCGATCTCGACCTTTCCCATAGGGGGCAACCCTGTGAGGGAGCTTGCCGCCCAAATGAAATCGGCCTCGCCCGCAAAGATCTTGCGGCCGATTTCGAGAAAGGGGTCGATGTCCTGGTTCGGGGGGCTTGTCTCGGTCATGGGGCTCTTATCGGCGCTTGGACCGCATTGTTCAAGGTGTCCAGACACTTTCCGGAGTTTTCGAGGGTGTCAAAGCCAGAAAGGATCGATCCTGGAAAGGGATTTCATGGCCGACCTGCTCTTGTCGAGAAGCTTCTCTCGCCGCCGCTCAGCCCTTTCGGGTGAGGTCTCGACGAGCGAAGGCACGAGCGAGCTGCCGACAGCCAGATCGTGCAGTTCGCCAAGCCTCTCCTGGAGTTCCCCCAGCATGTCGGCGAGAATCTCGCGGTGCTTTGAGTCCTTGCAGGACGGGAATAGGGAAGCGAAGAACTCGGTGCCGTAGCGCAGTTTCTTGATCCGGATCCGCAACGCGTGGCGCTCTTCCTCGCTGCGCTTGCGCAAACGCTTTCCATTCCTGCGAAGGCTTTTGAACCGACGTGACAGCTCGTCGGTTGCGAAATTCCGTACCCGGCGCTCGCGAGCTTCTTGGTTCTCGGATGCGCCAATCCAGTCTCCTGCCTCAATCCAGGCAGCCGCCTTGAGAAGGACATCCATGAACCGGCGGGATTCGAGGGTTTCCAGCAAATCGCGATAGGCTTTTCCCCGGCATCGTTCGACCTTTCCGATCTGCGACTTGTCGTATGCGGTCTCCGAGGAGCGGATCCGCGCCAGGAGAACATCGAGGTCGCGGGCCTGGCCCATGGCCTGCCCGGCCCAACGAAGATCGTCCTTGACGGCCTCGCTCTCCGGATCGGTCAGCAACTGCTTCCCGAACAGGGAGACGGCTGCCCGCAGGCGGCGCAGGCCTACCCGCATCTGGTGCAGGGCCACGGGATCCTGCGTTTGCCGCACCAGGGCTTCATTGTGCAGCATTTGAGACAGGTATGAGCGCGCGATGACCTGAAAGGCCTCGACGCAGGTGGCTTTCTTCGGAAGTTCGATCGGCTTTGCGCGCGAAGGCTCCAGGGAGGCCGAATCGAGAAGGCGGTAACCGCGCTCCGATTTCGCCAATGTGGATAGGCGTAGCGGTGCAGCTTGGCTCAATGCACGAGCGAAGGCGAAGAGGGCGGCAGGCTCGCCCCGTTTCAGCTCAAGCTCTACCTCCGTGAAGGTGAAGTCCTGATGCCGGCCCGACGCCTTGGCCTGGTCGAGGGCGACTTCGATCAGGGAGCCGTCGAACTCGGCCTCGAAAGCCCGACGCTCCGTGTCGATCGTGAAGAGAGGGCGAATGCTCTCCCGAATCGCCTCATCAGACAGGAGCGCTTCGAGAGGAGTTCCGGCGGCCGCGCTAAGGTCGAGCCCAGTATTGGCGGGCGTCTCCCATTCCCCGCGATCCATGGCAACGCTGCCGTGGGGGCCGCTTGCCTTGATGGTTTGGACGGCGTTGCCACTTTCATGACGAATGCGCAGGCTGATGCCCTCCCGGCGCAGGGCATGATCCCCGGTATCGAAATAGATCGCATGCAGTTGTCCGCTCTTGTCGGGGAGCGGCTTGAGAGAGGCCAGGGCCGGGTGCCGGAGAAGTTCGTCCATTGAACCGGAGGCGAGTTCGAGCTTCAACTCGATCTCACGGGGCGGAGAGCCTGATCGGAAAGCTCGCGTCAGCCGATTCTCGGGGGCATGCATGGCCTGTCACCGTTTTGATTGCCCCCCCGGATATCTAGAGGAGGAGCCGCCGGAGGAAATCGCGACAGGTCGGCGGCGTGCAAAAGAAAATCCCCGGGACGAGGCCCGGGGATGATCATCGTGTCGGTTGTTTGCCTCAGCCCTTGGCGGGGCTGGTCTTGCGGCTGAAGGTCTTGCGCAGGTTGTCCCACAGCTCGATCTTCACGCCGTTGCGCTTCATGATGAAGGCCTGTTGGCTCACCGAAAGCAGGTTGTTCCAGGCCCAGTAGATCACGAGGCCGGCGGGGAACGAGCCGAGCATGAAGGTGAAGAGCACTGGCATCCACGCAAAGACCTGCTTCTGCACCGGGTCCGGCGGCTCCGGGTTCATCTTCATCTGCAGCCACATGGTGATGCCCATGAGGATCGGCCAAACGCCGAGCATCAGGAAATGGCCGATCACCGGCACCGCGCCCGGATTGTAGGGCAGCAGGCCGAAGAGGTTGAAGATGGACGTCGGATCGGGCGCCGCGAGATCGCGGATCCAGCCGAAGAACGGCGCATGGCGCATTTCGATGGTGACGAAGAGCACCTTGTAGAGCGCAAAGAACACCGGGATCTGGATCAGCACCGGCCAGCAACCGGCGACCGGGTTGATCTTCTCCTTCTTGTAGAGCTCCATCAGCGCTTGCTGCTGCTTCATCTTGTCGTCGCTGTAGCGCTCGCGGATGGAAGCCATCTCCGGCTGCACCGCCTTCATCTTCGCCATGGAGCGGTAAGACTTGTTGGCGAGCGGGAAGAACAGGATCTTCAGGAGCACCGTCACGATCAGGATCGCGATGCCGAAATTGCCGACGAGGTGATAGAAGAATTCCAGCACCGTGAAGAGGTGCTTGGTTATGAAGTAGAACCAGCCCCAGTCGATCAGGCGATCGAAATTCTTGATGCCGAGATTGTTCTGGTAGGAATCGACGGTAGCAACTTCCTTGGCGCCCGCGAAGAGACGTTGCGTCGTCTCGGCATTGGCATTGGGCTGAACCGTCTGCGGCATGCCTTGCACTATGGCATGATAGGTCCGCCCGGCTTGGCTCTGCTGCGATGTGAAGGCGCCCTGATAGGTCTGAGCCTGATCGGGGATGACGGCGGCAGCCCAGTACTTGTCGGTGATGCCGAGGAAGCCGCCCTGGACATTTTCCCACTTCTTCTCGGAAACGGTCGAGCCTGCAGCGGGAGTTTCCTTGTCGATGGCGTCGTACTTGTACTCCTGCAGGCCGTTATCGCCGACATAGCCGATCAGGCCCTCGTGCAGCACGTAATAGCCGAGGGTGGTGGGCTTCCCGTGGCGGGAAACGAGGCTGTAGGGACGCACGTCGACGGCTGAGCCGCCGCGATTCTCGACCGCGCTCTTCACGGTGAACATGAATTTGTCGTCCACCGAGATCGTGCGGCGGAAGACGAGACCCTGACCGTTGTCCCAGGTCAGGGTTACCGGTGTCGAAGGGGTCAGGCGGTCGCCTTGGGCGGTCCATTCCGTGGTGGCGTTAGGAACGGCTACACCCTGCGTCGCGGCCCAGCCGAACTCGGCGTAATAAGGGCTCTGCGTGCCCTCCGGCGAGAGCAGGATGATGTTGGGGCTGCGGGGATCGACGGTCTCGCGATAATTCTTCAGCGCCACGTCGTCGATGCGGCCGCCGCGAAGGTTGATCGAGCCCGCAATCGCGGGGGTATCGATGGGCACGCGCTTCGTGCGGGCAAGGGCGGCCTCGCGGGTTTCGAGGACCGGGGCCGCAGGAGTGCTCGGCACCGTGCCGGGCACGGTCGGCGAGGCACCGCCGGCCTGGCTTGGGCTGGCGGGCGGGTTCGGGGCATTCGGATTGACCTGCGTGGATTGCTGCTGGGTCAGCTGACGCTGCCTTTCAGCCTCGGGGGCGGCATAGAAATATTGCCAGCCCAACAGGACCGCCAGCGACAGGGCGATGGCGAGAATGAGATTTTTGTTGTCTTCACGCATGGGAATGTCCGCGACGCTCGCCGTTGGGGTGAGGTGAGGAGGGAGGTCGGCGATCCGAGAGGTGGGCGCTTTTCGGCTTGGTTGCAACCCGTAGAGCGCGCCGCAGATCGTCGATGAGCACGTCGTAATCCGCCGCCAGGATATCGCGCCGACCGATGATCACGACATCCGCATTGATGTTCGCGTAATCCCGGGCTGCCGCCAGAACGACAGTCCGAAGGCGACGCTTGATCCGGTTGCGTTCGGTGGCGTGGCCGACACGCTTGGTGACGGTGAGCCCGACCCTAAGGCCAAGCTCAGAATTCTGTTCGGAATCTTCGCGCAGGCGAGCCTGCACCGTCATCCGCTCCGTATGAAAGCGGCGGCCAGTGGCCGCCGCGACGAAGTCAGGTCTTTTCGTCAGACGCCCGATGGTCAAATCAGCGCGAGGCTCGCGCATCGGGGTCCTCAGGCTGCTTACGCCGAAAGGCGCTTGCGGCCATGGGCGCGGCGAGCGGCAATGACCTTGCGGCCACCCTTGGTCGCCATGCGCGCACGGAAGCCGTGGCGGCGCTTGCGAACCAGCTTGCTCGGTTGATACGTCCTCTTCACGGCACATCTCCGGTCGATAAGGGGCAGCGGTGCTCGAAGGCTCGCGCCCGTCTGGTTAGAAAGGGGGTTGCCCCCGAAACTGTCTCGAAAAAACGATCAGCGCCCCAAAAGAGCGCTGTCAGCTTGCGGGCTTATGACGGAACGGAGGGGCAAAGTCAACGCCACTCTGGCCTTTGCGGCAAAAGAGACCGTCATGGGTATAACGGTGCCGCTTGCCGATCCGGCGGTCGCTGACGATATAGCGGAAACACAGTTCGGGTGAAAGAGTGGCAGCGGAAGATCATGGGCCTGAAGAGGGCCGGCTGGCGTCCAGTCCCTTGAAATACCTTCCCTTGGCGCTGGTTCTCATGGCCCTGGCCGCCGTTTTCGGCTCGGGCCTCCATCACAAGCTCAGCTTCGACACTTTCGTGCAATATCACGCCGAACTGCGCGCGCTCGTCTCGGAGCGTCCGGCCGCGATGCTTGGACTTTACGCCCTGGTCTATGTGGCGGCTGTAGTCCTTTCCCTGCCCCTGTCCGCCTTCCTGAGCACCATCGGCGGCTATCTGTTCGGCTGGCTCATCGGCGGCACCGCCGCCTCCCTGTCGGCGACCCTTGGCGGGACATGTTTTTTCCTGATCGCCCGAACGTCCCTGGGTCAGCCTTTGCTGAGGCGGGCAGGGCCTCGCATTCAGGAGTTTGCCGCGGGCTTTCGGCGCCAGGGGTTCAGCTATCTTCTGCTCCTGCGCCTCATTCCGGTCGTGCCCTTCTGGCTGACGAATCTGGGCGCCGGCTTCTTCCGCATGCGTCTCAGGAGCTTCATTCTGGCAACCCAGCTCGGCATCCTGCCGGTTTCCTTCGCCTTTGCCTTTGCAGGTTCGGGTCTCGAGCGGGTCATCCTCGGCCATCAGAGGCTGCGCGAGACCTGCCTCGCCTCCGGCCGGACGGACTGCGCCGTCCGCTTCGATGTCAAAAGCCTGCTGACGCCTGAGCTCCTGACGGCCCTCGGGGTTCTGGGAATTCTGGCCGTGGCCCCGGTCGCGATCCGGTATTGGCGGGGCCGTAAACGGGCGCCATGAAAATCCTTCCCGCAAGTCCTTGCCATCGCGAAGGGATTGAGGTTTCCGATCTTGCCGGCTTGGTTTATCCGTAACCCTACCTTCTCCGAGATGACGAAGAGCATTGCGGTGGAGTTTCTGAGGCCTTCGGCTCAGAATCCAGGGGTGCGGCGTCTGATCAGGTTCAATCGCCGCGTAGGATAAGGCGGGCATGAGTTACGAGCGGCCGCAAACATCGGGGCAGACCTGGGGACGGCGGATTTCGAGCCAGTTCGGGCTTTCCGCGCGCCTGCTCATGATGACGGTGCTCTTCGTGATGATCGCGGAAGTGCTCATCTATGTGCCCTCCATCGCGAATTTCCGCCTGACCTGGCTCAGCGACCGCTTGGCCGCGGCTCAGGTGGCCGCCATGGTGCTCGACGCGGCGCCCGAGGAAAACCTGTCCGAGGAACTCGAAATGCGCCTCCTGCAAGGTGTCGGCGCCAGAGCCATCGCCTTGCGCGGAGGAGGGCGGCGCAGCCTGCTCGCCATCAACGACATGCCCCCCGAAGTCGGCAAGAGCATCGACCTGCGGGATGCGAAATGGGTCGATCTCGTCAGGGATGCCTTCAGTGTGCTGTTCAACCCCACGGACAAACCGATTCGTGTGATCGGTCCCGGCATGGGCGTCGATTTCGTCGAGATCATCCTCGATCAGCGTCCCTTGCGGGATGCCATGCTCGACGTCTCCCGCAACATCCTGCTGCTCTCGCTTTTCATTTCGGGCACCACGGCGGGCCTCCTTTACCTGACCCTGCAATGGGTCATCGTGCGGCCTGTGCGGCGCCTGACGGGCAACATCGCGGAGTTCTCGGGCAATCCCGAGGATGCCTCCCGCGTGATCCAGCCGACCGACCGCGCCGACGAGATCGGCCTCGCCGAGCAGGCGCTGGCGAAAATGGAGACGACCCTCGCCGACGAGCTGCGGCAGAAGCGGCGCCTGGCGCAGCTGGGGCTTGCCGTGAGCAAGATCAACCATGAACTGCGCAACATGCTGACGACCGCCCAATTGCTCACCGACCGGCTGGAGCGCGTCAATGACGACACCGCCCAGCGCGTCGCGCCGCGGCTCGTGGCGACCCTCGACCGGGCCATCGCGTTCTGCGAGACGACGCTAGCCTATGGCCGTGCCACGGAGCCTCTCCCGCAACGCAAACTGATTCCCCTGGCGCCGCTCGTGGAGGATCTGTCGAATCTGACGGACCTCGCGCCGGAGGTGGGAATCGAGTTCGCCTGTCATGTGCCGCAGGACCTGATGGTGGATGCGGACAAGGACCAGCTCTCGCGAATCCTTGTGAATCTCGTCCGCAACGCGGTGCAGGCTCTCAGTCAGGCCGGCTCGCCCGAGGGGTCGCCCTGTATCGATGTTACGGCAAAGCGCGAGGGGCATGCCGCTGTCATCTTCGTTGAGGATAACGGGCCGGGAATCCCCGAGCGGGTTCGCGCCGATCTCTTCACGCCGTTCCAAGGCTCCACGCGCAAAGGCGGCACGGGCCTCGGGCTCACCATCGTCGCGGAGCTGGTCCAACTCCACGGCGGCACGATCTTCCTCGACGATCGCAACGGCAAGACGTGTTTCCGCATCACGATCCCCGATCGCACTACCAGCTACGACTGATTTCGAAGCTTATGCAAATTCTCTGCAAAGGAGGCTTGCCAAGGGCTCAAGAACCTTTTATGTCACCCGCCTCGGCCGATGTTGCTCCCCGCAACGAATTGCCGATTACGCGCCCGTAGCTCAGCTGGATAGAGCACCAGACTACGAATCTGGGGGTCAGAGGTTCGAATCCTTTCGGGCGCGCCATTTTTTCCTTTCTGAAAGCCTTACAAGTCTAACGGTTTGGACGGGAAAGCACCCTGTCAATCTGGGGCGCGCAGGCATCCCTTTCGGAGCTTCGATTCCTGGACGTCAGCGGGCGCCAGCCGATGGCTCCCTCGCCTTAATCCTCATGCGAGATCCTGACCGCCGCCACGCCGCCGATCGTCAGCATCGGCCTTGCCCTTCGAACCGGCTTTGCGCGCCTCATGGGCGCTGATGGTTTTCTCGATTTCCTTCAAAACGAACATCTTGCTGACGATTCCAAAGTAGTCTTTGGCAACGAACACCTCTTGCAAGGCAGCATTGAGATGCTAGGAGCCGCAGGTTGCAGTGCTCTCTTGACCTGCTCCGCGATATTCCGCTCTGCATACGTTTCCTGATGAAGCGAGAAGGTGATGCGATGAAGCCGGTTCTCCTGTCCTGGCAGTTCTGGGCTCTGCTTTCTGCGGCCTTCGCCGCGTTGACCGCCATTTTTGCGAAGGTCGGTATCGAGAACGTCAATTCCGATTTCGCGACTTTCATCCGGACCATCGTGATCCTGTGCGCGCTCGGCCTCATTCTTGTCGCGACGGGGCAATGGCAACCGCTGGGATCGGTTTCGGGCCGCAGCTATGTTTTCCTCCTTCTCTCCGGACTGGCAACAGGCGCTTCATGGATCTGCTACTTTCGAGCGCTCAAGCTCGGCGATGCCGCGCGGGTCGCGCCCATCGATAAGATGAGCGTCGTCCTCGTCGCTCTGATTGGAGTGGCGTTCCTGGGCGAGAAGCTCTCGATGCCGAACTGGCTCGGCGTCATGCTCATCGCACTCGGCGCGGTTCTTGTGGCGTACAAGGGCTGAGCGAAGCTCGAAGCGCTCTCTTTCGGGTGTCTAAAAAGCAGTCCCCACCTTCGGTTGAGACGTGTAGACTGCACCGCGAGAAGTGAGGAGGCTTTCATGCCCATCTTCTTGGACCGCCATAATCTGAAGGGCCTGACCGCCCTCGATATCGCGGAGGCGCATCGCAAGGACCTCGACCTTCAAGAGCAATATGGCGTCCGGTTCCTGACCTACTGGTTCGACGAGACGCGGGGCACGGCGTTCTGTCTCATCGATGCGCCGAGTATCGACATGGCGGTGCGGGTCCATGATGAGGCTCACGGCAATATTCCTAAGGATGTGATCGAGGTCGATCTGTCGGCGGTCGAGGCCTTCCTGGGGCGCGTCTCCGATCCTTCGCCCATGCACCCTCATGCGGAAACAACGGTCGACCCGGCGCACCGCACGATCATGTTCACGGATATTGTCGATTCGACCGCGATGACGGCCCGGTTGGGCGATGTGAGGGCGGTGGAGATGGTACGGGCACACGACGCCCTGGTCCGGCGTGCGCTGAAGGACAAGGGCGGTCGCGAGGTCAAGCACACGGGTGACGGAATCATGGCCTCATTCGACGAGATCGAGGCGGCCGTGGAATGCGCCAGGTCCATCCAGCAGGCATTCGATGCCTTCAATCTGGCAAGCCGGGAAAAGCTGCAGGTGCGGATCGGGCTCGATGCGGGAGAGCCCATCGCCGACAGTAACGATCTGTTCGGCGCGACCGTACAGATGGCGGCGCGCCTGTGTCAGAATGCAGAACCAGACAGCATCGTGGTGTCGGAGGCGGTCTCAGGACTGGTGTCGGACCGGTTCGAGATAACCCGTCTCGGGCATCGCAACCTGAAGGGGTTCGCGCTGCCGATCGCGATGTTCGAAATAAGCTGGCGTTAGATGCGCCGATGGGAAAGAAGCGCAGCGCCTCACGGAGATCGTGTTGCTGCGCTTCCGCGATGGGCCTCAGGCCTCTACCGCAGGAGTGATCCCGAGGTCGCTGAGCTTGGCTCGGACATCCGTAATGGAACGCTTCAGCTTCAGGCTGATGACGGAGGCGGGCATGCCTTCGCGAGCCAGAGCCTTGAGTGCTTGGACAGCTTCATAGGTCCACGGGGTATTGGCGGAATCCATGTCGTGCGTCTCCATTCCATTGGTCAATGGCCTGAGGCGGAGCGTCCACCTCAACTGAGGCAAGAAGATGAAAAATGGCTAGCGATGCCTCAGTTCAGCCGCAACCTTAGCCGGGGATGCGCGTTGCTTGTGAAGGCAACACCTGCAAGGAACTCGCCATGACTATCATCTGGACCATCATCATCGGCTTCGTGGCCGGCCTCATCGCCAAGTGGATCATGCCCGGCCGCAACGAGCCGTCAGGCTTCATCCTCACCACCATTCTCGGCATCGTCGGCGCCGTGGTGGCGACCTATCTCGGACGGGCAGTCGGCTGGTACGGGCCCGATGACGGCGCTAACTTCATCGGCGCCATTGTGGGCGCAATCATCGTCCTGTTCATCTATGGCATGATCGCAGGTCGCGGCCGTTCCACGACGACCTACTGATCTTGAATGAAGAGCGAGTGGGCCGCGCTTGAGGCACAGCCCACGCAGCTTGATCAGCGATGATGGCTCAATTGGCCGGCTTCATCATGGGAGCCGGCCAATGCCGCTTTGACTGGGCAGTTGCCCACATATCCACGCCAGGCGAGATACGAGCCGCCGGCAAGCGCCAGCAGGTTCAAGAGCGGATTAGGGCGCGGCTTCGCCGCCGCGGCGGCAAGACCGAGTCCCACCACCATATAGGCGCCACGCTCGACGGTGCTCAGATTCTGTTCTTCACTCATCCATGATCTCCTGTGGCCGGCATCTTCGCCAGGCTTGATCCCTGCAAACTGAGCAGGGAATGCGCAGGCCGAACGCGACGCGGAAGGGTGTTGTTCCGCTCGTTGTGGGAAGAGTCTAATCTGAGGGAACTGGGAAACTTGGCCATCGTTGAGTCAACTCTAAAGCCAAGGAGTTGTGAGATGGCAGCCAAAGAGAAGACCCTTGAAGACCTTTTCCTTCACACCCTGAAGGACGTGTATTACGCAGAAAAGCAGATCCTGAAGGCTCTGCCGAAGATGGCCAAGGCGGCGGAATCCGAAGAGCTGCGGCTTGCCTTCGAGAAGCACCGCGATGAAACGGAAGGCCAGATCGAGCGCCTTGAGCAGGTGTTCCAGATCCTCGGCAAGGCCGCTCGCGGCGTTCAATGCGAGGCCATCAACGGCATCATCGAGGAAGGCAAGGAAGTCATGGAAGACTTCGCCGAGAGCCCGGCTCTCGACGCCGGCATTCTCGCCGCCGCGCAAGCCGTCGAGCATTATGAAATCACCCGCTACGGCTCCCTGAAGACCTGGGCGGGAGAACTCGGCCTGCGCGATGCCGTGAAGCTTATCGAGCAGAACCTGGAAGAGGAGAAGAAGACCGATCTTCTGCTCACCAAGCTCGCCGAAGCCCGCGTCAACACCAAGGCAGCCTGATTAAGGAACCCATCCGAAGCCCCGCCCGAGTTGGGCGGGGCTTCGTCTATATCAGATCAATGCTGATGCGCCCTGCACGGTGCCACAATCGTATCGAGGGTCAGGCGCATGATGCCGGAAGGTTCGATCTCCAGCGTCGCTTTCATCGTATCCGGGTTCTCCACCAGATGCATGAAGGCAAGAAGCCTGAGACGCGCGAGAGGCGGCAAGGTGCCGAGAAGTTGAGCAAGGCTCTCGCTGAGGTTCTCAATCATCTCTTCCTGCACGAAAGAGGCGAGGGGCAGCTTCTCCTCAGGCCGCGACATTCGGCACCCGATCGAGAATGGAGAGGTCGGTGTCGTGTCGAACAAGGTAAGGTGAGCGCAGCCCCGCAAGCCTGCTGACATGAGCAAGGCTTTGCTCGGAGATCTGAATGGCTGCGGCAATGCAAGGCTGGCCCTCGATCAACTGCGGCAGTCCTAAAGGACGAACCTTGAAGCCCGCCTGCTGCCATCGGGGCAGCCACCACATCTCAACAACAACCGTGACTTCAGTCACTCTCTCCTCAAGGCAATATTTCTGGAACGCCGCCAGCAACCGGCAATCCGTTCTGCCAGTGCGCCGCTCTCTCACGATGAAATACCGAGTGCATTCAAGGATGCTTTCGCCTGAAAGGACTTCCTTTTCTTGAACGAGGAAAGGAAAGAACTCGCTGATCATGTGAGGCAGCAGGGTCGGATAGAGCCGTAATCCTCCGATGACCTTCCCTTCATCCAAGGCGATCAGATATGTTGCGTGGGCGTTGTCGTAAGCATCGATGTCCCGTTCGTCCGGGCGTTTCAAAGCTTGCCATTGCCGTTCTCCGACAAAGACTTTGTGCCTTAATCGAAAATATTCGTCCAGAAGACCTGCGTGAACCTTGGCGTCTTTGCCCCGAACAACCTGAATTAAGGACATATTTGCTCCTCCATATTTGGAGTAACAATGTCCACATTGGGGGTCGTTTGAATATTGTAGGAAATTACAGGTGCGGCGACGTCACATCTGGATAAGCCGATGCTGTAGCGCCCGTGCCACGGCATGGGTTTTATTGGCGGCGCTCAGCTTTAGGCAGGCACTCGTAACATGGGCGGTAATTGTACGCTCCGTCACGCCGAGGATTTCTCCCGTATCGGCCGCAGATTTTCCCATGGCAGCCCAACGAAGCGTTTCCTGCTCGCGCGCGGTCAGAGGGTTGGTTCGTGGGATAGGTGCCAGGATAGTTCGGACGCGCTCGAAAGCGTACATGGCCATCAGATGTATGGCGGGCTTAGTTTGGGGCGTCAGGTCCAGATGGGAGCCGCTCATGGACAGGCAGGCTTCATAGCCGTTCAAGCCATGGATGGGTAGGCAATAGCCTGCCCTCATCCCAAACGCGACGGCCTCTTTCATGATCTCGTGAGCTTTGGGATTCTGCTCAGGGTCATAAAGAGCCTCGGACCACTCGAAAGGTTGGACTGTCTGGCGGCACAGCTGAATAATGGGGTCATGCTGGGCATAACCTTGCTGAGTGTAGCGCTGATACCATTCAAGCGGCCACTTCTTCAGGAGAACAAGGCTTTCAATCCTTTGGTCATGATGGGGAAGGCCAGTCATGATGAAATTTTCGAAGCCGAACAAGGCGAGGGACCGCTCCATGGCGCCGATAACGCCCTGCGCGGACGGAATTTGATCTAATTTACCAATGAATTCAAAAGCTTCAGTGGCATGGTCGAAGCCATGACTAGACATTGGTGCCCTCAGTCGCTTCTCTATTAACAGCTGCATATTATATCAAAGCTACCATAAGTTTTAAAAGCGGTATATTCGTCCAAACTTGAGGAGCGCTAGGAGGCGCGGTTGCAGCAGAAGTCACCCAACCCCACCGATAGGCATATTGGGAGTCGGGTCCGGGCCCGACGAGTTATGCTTGGCATGAGCCAGGAGAAGCTTGCCGAGGCTCTGGGGCTCACCTTCCAGCAGGTCCAGAAATACGAGAAGGGCATCAACCGGATCGGAGCAAGCCGCCTTCTCAGTATCGCAGGCATCCTCGATGTGGGCATCGACTTCTTCTTCGAAGGCATTCCGGGGCTGCGGGCCGGGGGCTTTTCCGGCAACAGCATCATGGCCGAATTTCTTACCATCCCCGAGAGCGACCGCCTCGTGCGCAGCTTCGTGGGCCTGAAAGATGACGAAGCGCGCAGGAAGGTCGCCGATCTCGTCGACTGGCTGGCATCCACCCGTTAGTCCCGAACGGTCAAAAACTCTGTTGATTCAGGGTGAAAGACACGTGCACGTTTCGGAACCTGCCGCGCTTCTAATGGTTACCTCCGCACGATTAAGAGAGGTTGACCATGGGCTTGGGACAGCAAAACAGCGATAAGCAGCAAGACAACGGTTCCGAAGATTGGGATGCCCTGCGCGACGATATGGGCGACATGGCCGGAGCCGCTGTCGAGCGTGGCCGCTTTTTCATCGAATCCGCGCGTGAGCAGGCTTCCGATTACGCGGGCCGCCGCAAGGACGATGTCGCGCAATCGGTCGCCGATTTCGCGACATCGTTGAGAGAATCCACCCATTCCTTCGACGAGCGCCCGAATATCCGCGCCGTTGTGGACAGCGCCGCCGATGGCCTGGAGCAGCTTGCGGATTCCATCAGGGAGCGCACCTTCTCCGACATCTTCAACGACTTCGAGGAAGTGGTGCGACATCGTCCTGCAACGGTGGCGGCCGTGTCGGTTGCCGTTGGCTTTCTTGCGGCCCGTTTCCTGAAGAGCACAGCGGAAGACATGCGGCATGAACGCATGAATCCGCATGTTTCGGGAGGAGGCCATAATCGCTCCCGGCAGGCGCAACGCTCGGGCAACCGGGCGGGTGCATGACGGAGAGCGGTCATGCAGAGCAACGGTCAACAAACCATCCAGGGTCTCGTCGGTGAGGCCCTCCGCGAATCCACCGATCTCGCCCAGAAGGAGTTTGCCCTCTTCCGGACGGAAATCTCGCAGAACATTCGGACACTCTTCATTGGCCTTGCCATGATGGTGGTGGCGGCGATCTTTGCGATCGCTGCCGTCATGCTGCTGACGGAATCTCTTGTCGAATGGCTGGCAACCGTTCTCGATTCCGAGGCGCTTGCGGCGCTGATCGTCGGTGGCGTCATGGCGGTCATCGCCATCGGGCTTGGGCTATACGGACGCAGCGCCATGTCGTCCTCCACGCTCACGCCGCAACGGACAATGCGGTCTCTCAAGCGTGATGCGGAAGTCCTGTCCGAGAGAGGTGCATGATGACACAGAGCCTTCAGGATCTGGAGCGGGAGATCGAGCAAAGCCGCGCTCAGCTCGATCAGACCATCGACCGCCTTCAGAACAAAATGACCGTCTCTGGAGTCGTCGACGACATGCTCGGCACGGCACGCACCAGTCAATACGGCCCGGTTTTCGACCACGTGCTCGACACGGTTCGCCAGAACCCGGTGCCTGTCATGCTGATCGCCGCAGGTCTCGGCCTTTTGGCCTATCGCCTCGGTCGGCCGGTTCGACCGCGTCCGACGCGTCTGATCCCTGCCGATGAGGATTTCATCACGGAAGAGGATCTGGCGTTGAGCGGTAGCGATATGCGCGTTTACGGATCGGGTGCGGCTCCGCTGCAGGATCCGGACGATCATTCCTATCTGCGTCGTCGAATGAATCCCGGAATTTGAAGAACAAACAGGAGCTTTTCATGGCAAACAATACGAAGAACGAAAGCGGCAAATCCCAGATGGACAAGCAAAGCGAGACCGGAGCCGGAAAGGTTTCGGCTGGAACATCCGTTGGTAACATCGGGGAAGCTCCCATGCCGCATGCGCACGATGAGAAGAAGAGTGCGCAAAGTTCTACGCTTGCATCCCATACCTCTCAGCCCATGGGCGGCAATCAGGGCGATCGTTCAAGGGGCCAGTCGGCTCAGCGCAGCTTGCAGGACGACAAGTCCTCGATGACGGACAAGGCGCAGGGCGTAGCCGAAGACGTGCGTCATCGGGCCGAGGAAGCCTATGAAGGCGCTTCCGATTGGGCTCGCGATACCTATGAGCGTGCTTCCGACTGGGCTTCCGACACCTATGAAGGCCAGCGCCGTCGCGTCCGCAGCATGGGCGGGCGCTCGTCGAAGGCTTTCGAGCAGGCGCGCGGTGGCGTGCAGAACTACGCGTCTGAGAACCCGATGGTCGTGGGCCTCGTCGGTCTTGCCGCTGGTCTTCTGCTTGGAGCGCTTTTGCCGCGCACGCGCCGCGAGAACGAAGCGTTCGGTGAATGGGCCGATGAAGTCCGCAATCAGGGAGTTCGTTATGCGCGCGATGCCGCAACCCGCGGACGTGAATACGTGGAAGAAGCCTTCAATGGCGAGGATACCCGATTCAGCCGCCACGAAAGCGAGTTCGAATCCAATCGGGATACCAATCGTCACTAACCGCAAGCAATATGCATAAAAATAAAAGCGCCGGCAGCAATGCCGGCGCTTTTCTTATGAAGAAACGACAAGGGAGCAATCGTCGTCCCGCAAAAAATGGCAACGGTCACGGCAAGAAATGCGCGTACATCCGGCGTCATCCCTCGGCATCGTGACCGCATCTGACGGTTGCCCGTCAGCTGAATGAGAAATGGTGTCGATATTCGAAGATTTCAAGACGCGCGGTGAGAGGTCCTGCCAAGCTGTTTCGGGTTGTGTGTTCCGGCACGCATTCTTAACGATGAAGGCGTCAAAAGCCTGTATTTCCGCGGCAAAGCTGGAACCTGAGACTTTTCTATCCGTTTTCTCGGTGATTGGAATAGAGTTGCGTTCCTCCTGTCGTGGATCGGCAGTCGGCGTGTTTTCAAAAAGTCATTCAACGGAGCGATAGTGTGCGTATCTTGATCTTGGAGGACGACCCATTCATAGCGCTCGACCTTCAGACTATCCTAGAGACGGATGGTCATGAAGTCGTCGGTGTCTTCGATTCCGTGGACGATGCCTATGAGCATATCGAGGACAACTTCGATTATGCCTTACTGGATATTGATGTCGTCGGCGGCAAGAGCTTCGGCGTGGCCAGCGCGCTGATTGAGCGGCATATTCCATTCGCGTTCGTCTCGGCCTCTTCACCGGGTGAGTTGCCTCATTCACTTCGTGAGGCCGCTTTCATCCCGAAGCCGTTCGAGGAAAGGGCAATTCTCGAGTCGCTTTCCGACGCGCCCTGACGCGCTGATCCAACCGTTCAAGGTATCATTGTCCGTGACGACCACTGCGCGCCTAGGCTTCTGCTGCAAATACCTTCCCGAAGATGGCGCAGCGGATGTCGCGCGGCAGATGAATACCATGACCGTGACGATGACCTATCTTGCCAGGCTCGACGCGAAGGCTGCTTACGACAAGCTGCTCGCCGTCGTGTCGCATAATCTCGAAGCCGTCACACGGCAGATCGCCCACGTTTCGAAGCGCCCGAAACTGGAGCGCCTGCATCGCATGTCGAGCGATCTCCTGCCAGGATACACCCATACCAGTTGCCAACAGCTTTATCAGGATACGGATCTGCGCAACCTGATCGAGACGAAGCTGGCGCAGGCCGGAGAGCTTGCACGCAAACATGACGTCAGGCTCAGCATGCACCCTGGCCAGTTCTGCGTGATCGCATCCGCCAATCCCAATGCCGCGGCGAACGGGATCGCCGAATTCGAATACCACGTCGATGTTATGCGCCTCATGGGCTATGGCAACGGATGGCATCCGCACGGCGCGCACATCAATATCCACGGCGGAGCGAAGGCGCTGGGGGCCGAGGGAATCCGCGGCGGGCTCATGAACCTGTCCGAAACCGCCCGCAACCTGATCACCATCGAGAACGATGAGGTGAGCTTCGGCCTCGATGATCTTCTCCCCCTGGTGGACGACGTGCCCCTCGTCCTCGACCTGCACCATCATTGGATCAAGTCCGGGGGCGAATATATCGAGCCGGAGGATCCGAGGGTGGGGCTGATCATCCGATCCTGGCGTGGTGTCCAGCCCCTGAGCCACGTCAGCGTCTCGCGGGAAGCTCTGCTGCCGGCTTACGACATCCATGCCCTTCCTGATTTCCGGGCCCTTACGGAGGCTGGCATCAAGCCCAGGGACCTTCGCGCCCATTCCGACCTCATGTGGAACATGGCCGTCAACGATCTCGTCGCCCGGCACCTCACCTGGTCCGACTTCGAAGTCGAGGCCAAGATGAAGAATATCGCCTCCGAAGGGTTGGCCCTCCATATGCAAAAGACCTTTGGGGAACAAAGGCTTGCGGCGTCATCGTAATTTTATGTCGCGAAAAATGCCTGGTTTCCACAAGTGGTCTTCTGGAGGTCTGGAACCGAACCGCCCTAAAGGCGTTGTTGGACATTGTTCCATTGTTTGAGCACCCGATGTCTGAGAGCCAGTCCACAGTTCTTTTGGTTGAAGACGAGCCCCTCATTCGCCTCTTCATTTCCGAGCTTCTAGAGGAAGCTGGTTTCAAAGTGGTCGAGGCTGCTAACGCTACGGAGGCCCTGGTCCTCCTGGAGGCGGGATTGGGCGTCAACGTGCTCCTGACGGATGTGGATATGCCGGTTGGCTGCAATGGGTTCGAGCTTGCCCATAAAGTCCGTAAGTCCTGGCCAGAGGCCGAAATTTTGATCATGTCGGGCCGGCAGTGGCCTGCCCAGGGAGACCTGCCTCTGGGAGCTGCCTTCCTGGCCAAGCCCTGCCCGAACGAAGCCATCGTATCTTATGTCCATTCCGCTGCCGAACGGTCTAAGAGGTCCCATCTCTCGACCAAGTCTTATTCAGCTCCCTACGAGACAGGTAAGGTCGTTCCCTTTCCGAAAACCGCCTAAATTCCTGAAGTCTATCTTGCTGAAGGCGAAGAGCAGTCATAAGCTCTGCCGGAATTGAGCTTCCTTCGGGGGCGGGGGCCTAGAAAAAGTCTCCGGATTATCCGACCCAGGGAAGATCAATGAGCTGTCGAAGCCAGGATATCCGCCTGACGACAAGCTTTCCCATCCTACTCCCGGAGGAATACATGCCGACCAAGACCACAGACGGAAAAGCCGGAGCGAAGAAGGCTGCTGCCAAGCCCGCCGCCAAGAAGGCCGCTGGTTCCACGCCTAATGCTCTTCAGAAGCCCCTGCAGCCGTCCAAGGAGCTGGCAGTCATCGTGGGCTCGAACCCGATCGCCCGCGGCGAAGTGGTGAGCAAGATGTGGGAATACATCAAGAAGAACAACCTGCAGAACCCCGAGAACAAGCGCGAGATCATCGCCGACGACAAGCTGAAGCCGATCTTCGGCAAGCCCAAGGTGACCATGTTCGAGATGAACAAGCACCTCGCTCAGCACCTGAAATAAGACCATTAAGTCAGGAATCCTGCCGCCATTGCTTGAGCGGCAGGATTTCCGGCCTCTGCCCGGGCGCCCGTTTCCAGGGGTCCACGGCCCATTCCCGGCCCGATTCCTTCTCCGCGATGATGGCGGTGAAATGCGGGTAGCGCCCGTCGAAGAAGAAGCCCCGCGATTCCGGCTGCTCGACCCGGTGGTAGGTCAGCAAGCTCATGTCCTGCAGCACCAGCAGCAGGCTCGTCGTATTGGCCGTCTCGTCCAGACAATCCATCTGTCCGTGCACGTTCGACATCTGGGGTGGTGACCCCGGAACGTCCGGCTTGCCGCCAAGGCTTGCGGACACATAGGCCGTGTAGGTGCTCACGACCTGCGCCAAGGCTCGCCTCTCGGCCTCCGGAGAGCCGCCTCCGCCCCTCAAGAGAGCGCCGGCCCGGCTGATCCAGGCCCCGTCCACAGAAATCGCCAGGCGCCGCACGCAGCCATAGCCGTGGCAGGCGATGATCCGCGTGCCTGCCGGCGCCACATAACCCCTCTCCTGAAACCAGTTCTGTGGGCCTTGTGCCGCATGGGCGGGAGAAAATGCCGTCAGCGACAGGATGACCGAGAAGAGCAGTGGAATCGGTTTCATGTTGGGGTTACCTATGGCTCCGAAGCTGATCCGTATCCCCGGTCATCTAGGTCATATGCTCGCGCTGACTACCGTTACGGAATGGGGTCGCGCGTCGTCTCATTCGAGGTATCCATGTCCCGCATCGTGTTCCTGAACGGCTCCTTCCTGCCCATCGAAGAGGCCAAAGTGGATTTCATGGACCGAGGCTTCATGTTCGGCGACGGCATCTACGAGGGCGTGGGCGTTCTCGGCGGACAGCTCGTGGACAACGAAGGACATCTGGAGCGCCTGGAGCGGTCCCTGAAGGAAGTACGGATCGCCAATCCCTATACCCGCGCCGAGTGGACCCGCCTTCAGGAGGAGCTTGCGCGCCGCAACGGGATGGAGGAGGGCTTCATCTACTTCCAGGTTACGCGCGGCGTGGCGGAGCGCGATTTCGCATTCCCCGAGAACGTGCCTCCCACGGTCGCCATGTTCACCCAGGCCAAAGCCATCGCGGCCGCTCCCGCAGCCGAGACCGGCATCGCGGTCATTACCGTGCCGGACATGCGCTGGAAGCGCCGGGACATCAAATCGATCAATCTGCTCGCGCAGGTTCTCGCCAAGCAGGCGGCCAAGGAGGCCGGCGCCCAGGAAGCCTGGATGGTCGAGGACGGCTATGTGACCGAGGGCGGCTCCTCGAGCGCCTTCATCGTCACCAAGGCTGGGCGCATCGTGGTGCGGCCGCTTTCCAACTCCATCCTGCCCGGCATCACGCGCCGGTCCATGCTGGCTCTCTCCGAGCAACACGGCATCGGGCTGGAGGAGCGCCTGTTCACGGTCGAGGAGGCTTATGAGGCGGCGGAAGCCTTCCTGACCAGCGCCTCCAACTTCGTGCTGCCGGTCGTCTCCATCGATGGCCGCCCCGTGGCCGACGGCAAGCCCGGCCCGATCACCCGAAAATTGCGCGAGACCTATCTTCAGATGGCGGCCGCGCCGCGCCTTGCCGCTGAGTAATTGAAGCGGAACCGCTTCGTGGATCGCCCGTTGCCTCCTCTGCAAAGGAGCGATCCATGAAGCGAATCCTGGTTCTTTCCCTCGCCATGGCCGGTAGCTTCACCGCCGCCATGGCGCAGAACCCCGAAGTTCTCCAGCAGCAGGCGCCGAACATGCCGCCACTGCAGAAGATGCCGCTTGAGAGGGTCGAGCCCAAGGAACCGGCCGAGACAGGCTCAACGGGCGGCAATCTGAGCGACAAGCTTCAGCAGAGCGATGGCGTCATTCGTCCGCCGCAGACGGCCACGCCCGATATCAGGGTGCCCGCGCCGGTGCCTGAGCCAGGCACGACGCCAGTCATCCCCCCGCCCGGCAGCCCGGGCGGGGATCCACAAATTCAGCCTAAATAAGTGTTTTGATCAGGAAGCGGCGGGGGCAGCACGGTTCTGCTTGCCGCCCTTCTTACGCCGCTGCTGCTGATTGCGGTTGTTCGAGCCGCGTGGCTCCGCCATGCCGTTGCCCGTCATCACCTTGGCCGCGACCTCTGTGATCTGGCGGCGCAGTTCCTCATCCTGGCTGCCGAAGCTTTCCTGAGAAACCAAGCGCTCCTGAGCCTCATCGCGCTCGGCTTCGATCTCTCGGATCCGCTGCTCCAGAATAAGGCCGCGCTCATGCTCGGCGGCGACATTCTTGACGAGTTCGGCCAGGCGCTTGCGTTCTTCGGTCAGCTCAAGATGCCGCTCCTTCAGAGCCCGCTCGAAATCGTTGCCGCGCGCCGCCTGTGTCATCAGGCGGGTTTCGAGGTCGGAAATCGCGATGCGCCTGGCATCGAGATCGCTCAAGGCGGCCGTCAGCCGCTGGTCCGTCTCGGCATATTGTGTTTCGAGGCGCGCAAGCTTCTCCACGGTGTGGATGAGCTCAGTCTTGGTCCTGCTCCGGTCCCCGTGCGTCAGGTCCAACTCCATGCGCGTCTTGGACAATTCATCCAGGGTCGCGCGATGGGCATTCTCGAGGGTAGACAATGTTTCGCGCGTTCCATTCAGGAAGGTCCTGGTCTGCGCGAGATCCTGATCCGTCACATCGAGCCTGTCTTGGGTCGAGGCGAGATTTCTTTCCAGTTCCGCGATAGTCTTGTCACGCTCGGTGAGGGCGCTTTCCATGGCCTCGATCCGCACGGCCCGACGACCGAGCTCTTCCATGCTCTGGTGCTTGGTGGCCATGGCTTCTTCCGCCTTGCGCTCGATTCGCCGCTGCAGCACAGCGAACTCGGCGCGCAGATGGTCCTTCTCCGCCGTCAGCTCGGAGATCGACATGGGAAACAGCGCCTCGGCCCTTCGGCGCGCGAGGCGTTCGGCGCGGGCATTGATGGCGGGAATGATAAGAAGGGCGATGAGGGATGCTGCTACAAACCCCAGCGCGAAAATCATGATTGTTTCGACCACGCGGACGCCAACTCCAAAATGCCTGACCGGTAACGCCCAAGCACCTTGCCTTGTGCCCGCGCAGCTTTCCAGGGACATCGTGCCCCGGCCTGCCGGTTCTAGTGCATTTCAGGGAGGTTTCCACTAGCGCGGAGACAAGTCTGCGCCGGCTTTAACCTCAGAAGGGGTTCCAGGTCGGCTCGGGGGTGAATTTCAGGTAGCCCATGTTCACGCCGAGTCTTGCCCCGACGCCTGCCCGGATCGGGACCACGATCATCTCGTCTGCGGCCGCCGCCGTCACGCCGAAGCCGCCGATGAAATAGGCCGAGCCGTCGATGCCCACGAAGCGCTTATAGAGGGCTTCCGTAAAGGGCATGTTGTAGACCAGCATCATGGTCCGGGCGCCCTCGCCACCGAAATCGAAGCCGATGGACGGCCCCTGCCAGAAGACGCGGCGCTCGCCGGCATTGCGGGTGAACAGCTTCCCCTCGCCATAGCGGAGACCGCCGATGATGGCGCCGGAGGCCTCCTGCCCGAGGATATAGCCGTTGGGCTCACCCCAGCGGCTGATGGCCTCCTGAAGCGCCAGCGCGAGGCCACGAGAGGCGGAACCGAAGAACTGATGGCCGGAATCCACCAATTCGTTGGAATTGAAGGATTCAGGCCGGCCAGGATTCGGCGCATAGGCTTGCTGGACCCTCTGGGCCGAGGCCTGCATGGGTAAAGCACTGAGAGCGGCAAAAGCGGCCGCGGCCAGAAACGGGATTCGGGAGCGCATAGGCTATCTCCTCGTCTTGAGACAGGGGACGATCCGGCCGCGCAGGGCCGGACGGCTTCTATCGAACCCTGAATTTACGAGCATCAACCCTAACAATCTCTGTACGAGACGTTCATTATTGCCGCAGGGGAATGTTTAGGCGGCTGCCACAGGCAGGTCGAGCTGCTGTGCCAGAGTGGTGTCGCCCATGGCGGCGAAGGGACCATTGCGATAGCCCCGATCCTCGTGCCCGTAGGTGAGCGGAATGCTGCCCGGGCCGACCACGCTGCCGCCGGCGCAGCAGAGAATATGGTCGCCCGCCGCCGTGTCCCATTCCATGGTCGCGCCGCAGCGCACATAGACATCCGCTTCGCCGGAGGCAATCAGGCAGAATTTCAAGGCGGAAGAGGTCATGCGCCGAGTGCCGATGGAGAGCACGGACAGGCAGGCCTCCGTGGCGACATCGCCGTGACGGCGGCTCACCAAGGCGACGAGGCCATCCTCAGGGGCGTTGCGAACTTTCGCCTCCTGCCAAGCAAAGCCGCTCGCCAAGTCCGCGGGGAGGGGGCAGGTCCAGGCTTTGGTCCCAGCCATCCAGATCGAGCCCATGGCCGGCGCGGAGACAACCGCCGCGATCGGTCTCTTGCCCCGAATCAGGGCGATATTGACGCTGTATTCTCCGGTGCCGTTCAGGAAGTCGCCGGTGCCGTCCAAAGGATCGACCAGGAAGAAGTAGTCTGCTGTGCTCGCCGTGCTCGCTGTCTCCTCGGCCACGATGGGGATGCCGGGCCAAGCTTCGTGAAGGCGCTTGATGATCAGCTCCTCGGCCGCCAGATCGGCTGCCGTCGTGGGGCTTCCGTCCTCCTTGAGCCGTTTGTCGATGAAGGCATTTTCCAACCCACGCAGAACGTTGCCGGCCTCCCAAGCGATATGGGCCAGTCGCTGGGCGATTTCATCGGGATTGGAGTCATCGAGACGCATCATTGATTTGTGCCTGCTCTGGTAAGATCTGTCGATCTCTTTTGACTGCTTTCCAAAGAACTCGTAGCCGGGTATCCGGTTCACGTTCTCTTTCCTGTTTGGCGTTATTCATGGCGGATGAAATCCTGAATTTCATGAATCCAACGCTGAACTTACGGTGCTTCCGGAGCCCTCATGGCCACCATTTCCCTTGATTCGCTCGACCTTGCCGCTCTTCTCTGCTCGCGCGTCTGCCACGACGTGATCTCGCCGGTCGGCGCAATCGTCAACGGCCTCGAGGTCCTGGAGGACGACAGCGACACCTCCATGCGCGAGTTCGCCCTCGACCTGATCCAGAAGAGCGCCCGCCAAGCCTCCGCCCGCCTGCAATTCGCCCGCCTCGCCTTCGGCGCAGCCGGATCGGCCGGAGCCTCCATCGATCTGGGCGATGCCGAGCAGGTGGCGCGCGGCATGTTTCTGGATGACAAGATCACCTTCTCCTGGTCGTCGCCTCGCCTGCTGTTCCCCAAGAACCGGGTCAAGCTCCTCCTCAACCTGATCATGATCGCCATCACCGCCATTCCGCGCGGCGGCTCGATTGCGGTGACGGTAACGGGCGATGCGGAGAGCTGCCAGTTCGAGATCCGCTCGAAGGGCCTGAACGCGCGCATCCCCGCCCATTCGCAGGAGCTGCTCGCCGGCCATTCCGAGACCGGCACGGTCGACGCGCACGGCATCCAGATCTACTACGCCGGCATGGTGGCGCGCGAATCCGACATGACCATCGCCTTCAGCATCGAAGGCGATGAGGTGACGATCAAGGCAGTGACGGCCTGACATCATCCTGATTGTCATCCCGGACGAAGCGTAGCGAAGATTCGGGATCGCTCTCAGGATAAAACACTGTCATCGCCGCGAAGGCGCGAATGACAGTGGAGGCGTATCGTTTCTTTGCAATCGCATTCCACAAAAACAAAAAGCCCGGCGATGTGCCGGGCTTTTTTATTCTCGTTGTCGTATCGCTTAAACCGCGACGCGCTCTTCGGACTCGTTCGGCTCGCGCAGCACATAGCCGCGGCCCCATACGGTCTCGATGTAGTTCTTGCCCTGCGAAGCATTGGCGAGTTTCTTGCGCAGCTTGCAGATGAACACGTCGATGATCTTCAGCTCCGGCTCGTCCATGCCGCCGTAGAGATGATTGAGGAACATTTCCTTCGTCAGCGTCGTGCCCTTGCGCAGCGAGAGCAGCTCGAGCATCTGATATTCCTTGCCGGTCAGATGCACGCGTGCACCGCCGACTTCCACCGTCTTCGTGTCGAGATTGACGACGAGATCGCCGGTGGTGATCACCGATTGCGCATGGCCCTTCGAGCGGCGCACGATCGCATGAATGCGGGCGACCATCTCGTCCTTGTGGAAAGGCTTCGTCAGGTAATCGTCGGCGCCGAAGCCGAGGCCCTTCACCTTGTCCTCGATCCCGGCCATGCCGGAGAGAATCAGGATCGGAGTCTTCACCTTCGCGACGCGCAACGTGCGCAGAACCTCGTAGCCGGACATGTCGGGCAGGTTCAGATCGAGAAGGATGATGTCGTAATCATAGAGCTTGCCGAGGTCGATGCCCTCTTCGCCGAGATCCGTCGTATACATGTTGAAGTTCTCGGACTTCAGCATCAGCTCGATGCTTTGCGCAGTTGCGCTGTCGTCTTCGATCAGAAGTACGCGCATGTTCAATCCCCAGCCCATGCCCTTGAGCTTTCGAGCGGCCTCTTGCCACCCATCCGCCGCCGGGCTTGCGACGGATGCCCTTTTGAACTGATTCGTAACGCTAGTTTGGAATGGTTAACAAACCCTGATTCATGCATGCAAGCGCTTAACGACTTGGCCGTGCCATTCTGTCGTTCAAAGCCGTCTCGCCGTACCCTCAGGATGACCATACGTAACCGCCCGCTCCAGGTGAAACCATTGCAAACGAAGGATTTCGTCTGCACCTGGTCGAGACTCGTTGAGAGCCGCAACCGTGACGGCGAACAGTGTTAACGAAATCGGTAAACGAAAGGTTGACGAGCTGTCCGGGGAAGGCCTTTGGATGAGCATTTGCGGCTATGGATTTGTACCGGCAGCACTTTTCCTTCGCGTCGGTAAGGAAAGGTCAACTTCCATGCGGGATGATGTCTCATACCGGACGGATAACTGAGCGATCCGCGAGGGACCTGAAACAGCGACGTGTGGAGTTGAATCAAGATGAAGTCGCGGGATACGCTCATCCGCCTCAAGCGCTTTCAAGTCGACGAGAAGCGTCGCCGCGTGGCGCAGATCGAGATGATGATGGCCGAGTTCGACCGCATGGCGGCTGACCTCGACCGGGAAATCGCAGCGGAAGAGCACAAGGCCGGGATCTCCGATCCTAACCATTTCGCCTATCCGACCTATGCTCGCGCCGCTGCCCAGCGGCGGGACAACCTTCGCATGTCGGCTCAGAACCTGAACACCCAGCTCGACGACGCCAAGGCCGAACTCGGCGAGGCGTTCGAGGATCTGAAGAAGGCCGAAAGCCTGGAAGACCGGGAGCGCTCGGGCGAGCGCAGCATCGACCCGGCGATCAGCCAGTCCGGTCAGGCCCGCCTGCTTCGTGCGACGGCCTGAGATCCTTCCCTACAGCTTTTCAAAAGGACGCGCCGCAGCCCGGCGCGTCCTTTTATTTTATCGCTCATCCAAGTCTGGTACGTGGTCGGCGGAATCGCGCGGCAGGAAGCCCGCAAGACGCGGATCGTCCGCGACCTCGATGGCGCGCTTGTAAGGTTTGAAACCGGCTCGTCTGTAGAATGCCAGAGCGCCCGGATGATCGAGGGTGCAGGTGTGCACGAAGAAGCGGCGGATCGGTTCGGCAAAGGCTCGGCGGATGGCCTCCTCGATGAGAAAACGACCGGTGCCCTTACCGATGATTCCGGTCGCGAGACCGAGGAAAGCAAGCTCCGCTTCTCTGTCCGACCGGAAATCCAGTTCCAGAAGGCCGACATCTCCGGTTCCGTCATGCAGGGCGAAGGCCTTCACTTTCGGATCGCCGATGATCGCGGCGAGCTCCGCTTCAGGCATGACTGCCCGGCTGAACCAGAGCCAGGGCTCACCGATCCGGCGGTATAGAGTTCTGTAGCGCTCGACGTCCGCCCCGATAGCTTGAAGCGTCCAGCCTGACGGCGCCGGGGTATTCGATAGGCGAGGGGGGACGCGCATCTCCAGATAGGTGACGATGGCGGCGACTTTGCCCGGCGGCAGGTCCGTGTAACCGTCGAGGTTCAAAATGGTGTGAGGTTCCGTCATGGGCCACCGTCTCCAGATTGAGATCAGGCTGCCGCTGTCTCACGGGCAGGCCACAAGGGCAACCATGCGCGAGGCCTGCCCATGCCTGCTCGCGCCGAATTGTTCACCCAAGGGCTATATGTCCGCCCGCTTGTCGGCATCACCCTCTTGCGGAATAAAGGGATTGTGAGCAAAGAAGAGAGAACGAGGGAGCGCTGCCGTTTTGATGAAGAATGTGCGTGAGTTCATCTGGCCCTTGATCGGGCTTGCGGCTGTCGTCATTTCCTGTTGGCTCCTGTATCGAGAGCTACGCGGCATATCCCTCGACGACGTGTGGGACAGCCTGACCGCCGTGCCGGCTCATCGCTATGCCCTGGCTGGCCTCTCTACGCTTGTCGCCTATGCGGCCCTTGCCTGGTACGACCGGATCGCGCTGCTCCATCTCGGCGTGCGCCACATCTCGTGGCTGTTCGTCTCGGTCACCTCCTTCACGACCTATGCCCTGTCGCACAATATCGGCGCTTCGGTTTTCTCAGGTGCCGTTGTCCGCTACCGGGCCTATACGTCCAAGGGCCTGAGTGCGACCCAGATCGCGGTGCTCGTCGCTCTGTGCTCCTTCACCTTCGGGCTCGGCACCATCCTGCTCGGCGGCGTAGTGCTGACCGTCAATCCGGACCTGTTGCACAGGCTCGAGGATCTCATGCCCTCGGCCCTCACCAATCCGGCCACCGCCCGCGTCGTCGGCATCATGCTGCTCGCCTTCGTCGCCCTCTACGTGGTCGGCTCAATCCTGCACCTGCCGCCGCTGGCCATCCGCAAGATCAAGCTGGAATACCCACGCCCGGCCATCATGGTTCGGCAGCTGATTGCCGCGCCGCTGGAGTTATTGGGCGCCGCCGGCATCATTTATTTCGTCATGCCGGCCCATCTTGAACCGAGCTTCATCGTCGTGCTCGCCGTGTTCCTGGCCTCCTTTTCGGCGGCTCTCGTCAGCCATGCGCCCGGCGGACTGGGCGTTTTCGAACTTGTCTTCCTGACCGCGATGCCGGACATTCCGCAGCCGGACGTGCTCGCGGCGCTCATCATCTTCCGCTTGTTCTACCTTCTGATCCCCTTCGCCCTGTCCCTCGTCGTCGTGCTGATGTTCGAGAGGGCGCGTCTGGCCCAGGCCTGGCGCGGCCGGGCTCAGGTGGATTCGAGCTCTGTGCCGCCGCCCCCGCTGCATTCATCCGATAAATGACGATGTTCTGGCGCAGGCTGCGCTTCGGCCTTTCGACCCTGCTCGGCTTGAAACGGCTAGGCTTCTTCATCCCCTACCGTTACGCCGAGAGTGTGGAGGCCGAAGACTATCCGGCCCTGCGCCCACTCTTCGAAGAGGCGATTCAGCGCTTCGATACGGTGCTGGCCGCCGTCGAAAGCCATACCCCGGACCTCGAGCGCATTCTGAAGGGCGAGGGGCCTGCCCGTTTCGACCAAAGCTGGTTCCCGCGTCTCGATGCCGTGGCGGCTTATGCTCTCGTGCGTCGGGAGAAGCCTGCCAGGATCGTCGAGATCGGTTCCGGCCATTCCACCCGCTTCATGGCTCAAGGAGTAGCGGATGGCGGGTTGCCGACGCGGATCACCTGCATCGATCCGGCACCCCGCGCGGTTCTCGGGAAGCTCAAGGTGGAGCATAAGCCGGTCCTGTTGCGCGATGCTGAGCCCGGCATCTTCGAGAGCCTGGCAGCCGGCGATATCCTGTTCATCGATTCAAGCCACATCGCCATGCCCGGCACGGATGTGGATCGCCTGTTCCTCGATGTGCTGCCGCGCCTGGCAGCCGGCACGCTGGTCCATATCCACGACATCACCCTGCCGGACGCCTATCCCAAGACTTGGGAATGGCGCGGCTACAACGAGCAGCTTCTGGTCGGAACGCTTCTACAGGGCAGGGGATTCGAGCTGGTCTTCGCGAGCCATTATGTGGCCAAGCACCATGCGGCGGCCCTGGCGAACGGCATCCTCTCCCGGATCCCGCTCATGTCCGGGGCTCATGAAACCAGCGTCTGGTTGAGAAAGCGTTAGGCCGCTAAGGCCGGCTTCTGTCCGGGCTCGGGCACCTGGACGCCCGCCTGCACATATTCGTTCAGCTTGTTGCGCAGGGTTCGGATCGAAATGCCGAGGATGCGCGCTGCATGGGTCCGGTTGCCGAGGCAATAGGCCAAGGTGTCCAGGATCAGGTGGCGTTCCACATCGGCGATGGTGTGCCCCACCAGAATACGCCGCAGCGCCTCCACGGCCTGATCGGCAGCGGTGGACGGCGGATGACTCGCAAATGTCGATGCGAGGTCTTGCTGTTCCGGCATGTCCTGGGTGCTGAGCACGATTCGAACCTATCCATCTAAGGGGTAAGGATTTATGCCCATCTTATGGTTAGGAAGGTCTTAACGGGACAGCCTTCCGAATTGAATTTCCGCAACGGAAACAAAAAAGGCGCCACCTGGTGTCAGGCAGCGCCTCATTGTCTGTCGCATTCGAGCGTTCGGCTTACTGCCGGTATTGCTGAATGCGGGTGGTACGCAGTCCGGCGAGTCCATGCTGGTCGATGGACATCTGCCAACTCAGGAATTCGTCGGTGGTCAGCGCGTAGCGCTGACAGGCTTCCTCAAGGCTCAGGAGTCCGCCGCGAACGGCGGCAACAACTTCGGCCTTGCGGCGGATGACCCAGCGGCGGGTGCTGGAGGGAGGCAGGTCGGCAATCGTCAGGGGACTGCCATCGGGCCCTATGACATACTTGACCCTAGGGCGGTGGGGTTCGGTCATGATACGCTCACACAAAAATTCAACGACCTTGATAGGCTCGAACTTACAGGGTGGGGCTTAATGTTTTCCTAAGCCGTCCAGACGGTTACGAGGATGTCTAAACTTAGCCATAAACGTTAACTTTGACTTATTGCCGCACACTTTCCTTTTAAGAATTGTGGCGCATGAGCATCGGCCCCAAAAATGAAAGGCATTCTCGGGCTCTACTCTGGTGCTCAACTTTAGGAAGGGCGCATGGCTGAGATGCCGGCCCGCAGGGCGGTACCGGCGACCGAATGGCCACGCCCATGAAAACCGGGTCCACTTTTCCGCACGATGCGCTATAGAAGGGCTTTGGCCCCTCCCGTGCGCCGCCTTGAACGGTGCCTCTGGATGGAATGATGTTCAACTCACTCGACCTGCCTACCGAACCTTCCAAGACCCGTGTCGTCGTCGCGATGTCGGGCGGCGTGGATTCCTCCGTCGTTGCCGCGCTTCTCAAGCGCGAGGGCTACGATGTCATCGGCATCACGCTTCAGCTCTACGACCATGGCGAAGCCGCGCATCGCAAAGGCGCCTGCTGCGCCGGCCAGGACATCTACGATGCCCGCCGGGTAGCGGAGGCCATCGGCATTCCCCATTACGTGCTCGATTACGAGGAACGCTTCCGCAAGGCCGTGATCGACAGCTTCACCCAGAGCTATCTGGCCGGCGAGACGCCGATCCCTTGCGTCGAGTGCAACCGCTCCATCAAGTTCCGGGATCTCCTGGAGACCGCCAAGGAGCTGGGCGCCGACATCCTGGCCACGGGCCATTACGTGGCGAGCCGGGCTCTGGCAGACGGTCGCCGCGCCCTGCACCGGGCGATGGACCCGGACCGGGACCAGAGCTATTTTCTTTATGCGACCACGCCCGCGCAGCTCGATATCCTGCGCTTCCCCTTGGGCGAATTGCCGAAAGAGAAGACCCGCGAATTGGCCCGCGAGTTCGGCCTGACCGTGGCCGAGAAGGCCGACAGCCAGGACATCTGCTTCGTCACGCAAGGCCGCTACAGCGACGTCATCGAGCGCCTGAAGCCCGGCGCCGTGCAGGGCGGCGAGATCGTCCATGTGGATGGCCGCGTGCTCGGCCGCCACGAGGGCATCATTCATTACACCGTGGGTCAGCGGAAGGGCCTGGGCCTTTCCGTGGGCGAGCCCCTCTATGTAGTCAGGCTCGATGCCAAAGAGGCCAGGGTGATCGTGGGGCCACGCGAGGCGCTTGCGACGAAGCTCATCCGCGTCACGGATGTGAACTGGCTTGGCGACGTGCCCCTGGAAGCCTTGGGCGATAAGGGGATGGAGGTCGCCGTGCGGGTCCGTTCCACCCGTGAACCTCGTCCGGCCCTGTTGCGATCCACAGGAACCGTCACTACGGTCGAGCTGTTATCGGCGGAAGACGGGGTGTCTCCCGGTCAAGCTTGTGTCATCTATGAGAGCGATGCTCCGCGGGCACGGGTGCTTGGCGGAGGCACCATCGCCCGCAGTGATGCCACGGCTGCCCCCGCCGCGGCTTGAGGCTCGACTGAAGGAACCCGCATGAACGACGGAGCGACCACGGTTCTGATGCGCAAGGCTTATGCGCGTTGGGCGCCCATTTATGACCTCGTCTACGACAAGCTGACGGAACCGGCCGCCCGCGCCGCCGTGAATGCGGCGGTTGCTTGTGGCCCCAAGGTTCTGGAGGCCGGCGTCGGCACCGGCCTGTCGCTGGGCTACTACCCCCGCCATGCCGAGGTCTATGGGGTCGATCTCTCCGAAGACATGCTGCGCCGGGCGCAAGACAAGGTCGAGAAGCGCGGCCTGTCCCACGTAAAGAGCCTGCAGGTCATGGACGTGACCCGACTCGGCTTTTCCGACGAGATGTTCGATGCGGTCACGGCTCAGTTCATCATCACCCTCGTGCCGGAGCCGGAAGTGGCGCTGACCGAATTCGCCCGCGTGCTGAAGCCCGGCGGCGAGATCGTGCTGGCGAACCATTGGGGTCAGCCCTCCGGCCCGGTTGCCGCCCTTGAGGAAATGGCAGCACCTGTGGCCAAGGCCATCGGCTGGAGTTCGTCCTTCAAGGCTGCCCGCGTCGAAGATTGGGCGCGCAGCACCGGCAACATGGAAGTGGTGGAGCTGCGGTCGCTCTTTCCCGTGGGCTTCTTCAAGCTCATGCGGATCAGGAAGCGCGCCTGAGCCTCTGGCTCAGGGAGACGCCACGGCTGACTTTAGGCGGCTGTGCCCTATATTTGGAGGAGAGGGCACAAACTACAGAAAGTCATCGCCATGCGTCTTTTCATGTTCACGTCACAGGCCAAGGATGACCTGCATGCCTTCGCAGGCGACGAATCCGGCAGCAAGCTTCCGGCCAAATATGGACCCTGGGGCCTGACCGGAACCCTCAATTCCCGCGAAGCGCCGCCCCATAAATTCTCTCGCCGCGCCATCGAGTCTGCGATCTCGGCAGACGGATTTCAGCTCTGGCGCATGAAGTCCAAGGGATAAGCCGCGATCCGTGGCGGAGAAAATCCGCTCGCCGGAGGAGAAACCCGATCTCCTGATCGGGGCCAAATCCCAGCCGCGCTACCATTCCCCAGGCAGATATCCCATTCATCCGGTACGGTTGCCGGGCGAAATCACAGGCCCCTTATAATTTCTTGAGCTAAGCGCCGCCTCTTTCTTGACACTGAGGCTCAATCTTCCCTATATCGCCCATGCCTGACGCGGGTTCGCCCCGCGACCTGGGGCGGAGTAGCTCAGTTGGTCAGAGCAGAGGAATCATAATCCTTGTGTCGGGGGTTCAAATCCCTCCTCCGCTACCATCCTTCAGCCATGCATTGGAAAACGAGAATTTGCATCGGGTCTTAGCCGAAAAGCTCTGCAGCTTAGTCTGAAGTCCCGTCTCGTCCTTCAATCGTCATCAGCGTAGCGGTGAGAAGGGCGACCAGTTTTTCCTGTCCGCCGGTTTTAGCGAAGACCTCCGTTTGCGCCAATGTCAGCGTTCGTCCTGCCTTGACGACGCGTCCGCGCGCCACGATGCGTTTGCCGGCTACGGGGCGATCAGATTTTGAACTCCGTTGTCAGAACGCCTGCTCCCGGTGGCATGAGGATGAGCGCGGCATAGCCTGCGGCGCTGTCTGCGATTGCCGCAACAGCTCCTGCATGGACGAAATCATGCTGCTGCGAGATGGATGGGTTTGGCGAGAGCGTGATATCGACCGCTCCCAGCGCATATGCGCGATCGATGCGCCGAGGGTATTCATCAGACCCTGTTTGTCAAAGCTTGCCAGAACACGGGTCTGGTAGGCCGAATCTTTAGGGACGGAGCGCTCATCCAATTGGCCTTGTGAGAAAGTGCTGCTCCCAGATGAGTATGCAGAACTTTCGGCAATGGCCAAGGTGTCGAGCTTGCTGAAGAATCATAAGGGCAGGGACCCGGGACAGCCAATCGCCCTTCCCAGGCAAGCTCCTCTTCTGCCTAAACCTTGCGCCGATCAACTTTCCTTCTTGCGATAGACTTCGTGGCAGCCGCCGCAATTCTGGCCCACCGGCTGGATGACTGCCTGGAGACCGGCCTGATCCGTAATGCGGGTCTGGGCCGCTTTGGCATCCTGCGCCAGCTTGGCGGAGCGCGCGTCGAAATCCGCCTTGCGCTCCCAGATCACCGGTAGAGCTGCGGTCTTGCCCTGGTGCGAGCCCGCTGGGAAAAGCGCCGGAACCTGCTCGGCATTCCGCTCGATGGCTTGGAGCGCGGCTTTCGCACGCGCTGCGTCGAAGGCGGTCTGGCCGCGAGCCATTCCGGTCAGAAGACGCACCTGCTCCTGGTTGTTCTTCATGAGGTTCTGACGCTGCGCGATCGGGTCGCCATGCTGAGCCACGACGCCTAGGCTGCTACCAACCACGATGCCTGATAATATAAACATTGTCTTGCGCATGATCTCATCCTCACGTGAGAGCAACAGATTTGCTCTTCGAACGAAGAATGGCCAGTGCGAATGAGTCTTATCAAGAAATCCATTCGGCGCAGGAATTTAGCGCCCTGGAAAACTTGGAGATTCACTGACGGAACCTGAAAGTTTGATCGCTTGACGGGCCAGCGCTGCCTCAGCGCCGTACCTCGAGAAGCTCCGACATGGCGCTGGGATCAGGACGCGTGAGAATCTGAACTCTCCGCCCATCCGGGTATTCGATGGTTCGAAGCGTCATAAGTTCGAGACCTGAATCGATGCCTCGCCTCACGCGCTCTTCACGCGTCATAGGTGGCTGGTTCGAGCGCGGCGAAACGCTCGCCTCCCGTGTCGGCCTGCGAACTCTTCTCTCCGCGACCGCCTTCCTTGGCATCGGCTTGATCACCGGTTTCTCAATAGGCTCTGCCGTCTGTTTGACCTCGACCGCAGCCGGTTCCTTGACCGGTGCGACAGGAGGCGTTGATGGTGCAGCGGGCCGCGTCTCGGTTACGATTGGCTGAGATGCCGCATTCTCCGAGGGAGGATCGACCCAAGGACGCGCTGCTTGAGCCAAGCTTGGCGACCCGGTCGCGATGATGCAGGCAAACAACGCCGCGCTTGTCAGCCAATAAAACTTCGTATCCATAGAGGCCTCCCTCTTCTGGCAGAGGGAACGCTTGCGCGACCCCTAATGGTTCCAGCTGAGCCATCCGGAGACTGCTGCTTAAGCGCATGCCCGGCGCGAGATAACATTTCCGTGATGATGACGTTATTCCCGGGAGCCTTTGTCCAAGTGTGCAGGCGCCCCACTTGCCGAACCTTGGCAGGACCCTGACATAGGATCAGGTTTCAATTGAGAGAGGATCATGGACCAGATCATCGCATTAACAGCGGACCCCGCAGCCTGGGTAGCCCTGGCAACCCTTGTCGTGATGGAGGTCGTGCTCGGTATCGACAACCTGATCTTCATTTCCATCCTGACCAACAAGCTTCCTGCTCACCAGCAGGCGAAGGCACGGCGCATCGGCATTGGCCTTGCACTCATCCTGCGCCTCGGCCTGTTGGGTACGATTGCCATCATCGTGCAGCTCACCGACCCGATCTTCACCGCCTTCGGCCATGGCTTCTCCTGGAGAGATATCATCCTCATCGCCGGCGGGTTGTTCCTAGTGTGGAAGGCGACGAAGGAGATTCATCACAATGTGGATCCCAATCGCGGCTCGGACATGTTCGAGACGCGTGGCCCAGTCGTCAGCTTCAGTTCTGTCATCGTTCAGATCCTGCTGCTTGATCTCGTGTTCTCCGTCGACAGCATCATCACGGCGGTCGGCATGACCGAGCACGTGCCGATCATGGTCGTGGCGGTCGTGACCGCAGTGGCAGTGATGCTTTTGGCTGCGGACCCGCTGTCGCGCTTCATCCAGGCCAATCCGACGGTCGTCATGCTGGCGCTGGGATTCTTGCTCATGATCGGCACGACCTTGATCGCAGAAGGTTTCGGCGCGCATGTGCCGAAAGGCTACATCTATGCCGCCATGGCCTTCTCTGCTCTGGTCGAGGGGCTCAACATGCTCTCGCGGAAAAGACAAAAGAGAGCGCAGTAACGTAAAAAGGCGCGGCTGGTTGAGCCAGCCGCGCCTTTCTGATTTCACGGGCGCTCCCTCAGAATACGAAGAAGTCGTGGTGCGTCATCTTCAGCTTCGGAGAAAGCTTCGCGAAGACAATAGCCGCGCCTTTTCCGGATCCGTCGGCATCGTAGCGGAGATAGCCTGACTTGGAATCGTACAGGACATGATCGTTACGGTCCTCGGCGGCGCCGATCTTAAAGAATGCTTCCTTGAGCTTGCCGGTCTTAGAACCCAGTTTCTTGAAGATCGCGTTGTCGAGCCTGATCGTGTCGTCCTTCACATTATAGCCGGAGATGATGTCCACGTTCGCGGAACGGCTCAACTTGGTGTCGAAGACAAAGGTATCCTTGCCCGCTCCGCCGATGAGCCGATCATTGCCAAGACCGCCGTTGAGCATGTCGTGACCGCTGCCGCCCCTCAGCACGTTTCTCGCCGAATTACCGACGATCGTATTGTTGAGGGCATTGCCAGACAGAGCGATGGCATCGGCCCCTGTTCCGAAGAGCTGTTCCACCTCCGGCGAGAGTGTATAGCTCACGGAGGAATAGACGCGGTCGATTCCACCGCCCCTATTCTCGACGACCTGGTCACCCCAGTGATCGACGTAATAGGTGTCGTTTCCGAGTCCGCCTTCCATGTGGTCGGCCCCGCCCATGCCATCGAGAATGTTTGCCTGAGCATTGCCGATGAGCACGTTTCCTGAGAGGGCATTGCCTTTGGCCCAAATTGAATTGCCAGTCAGGATGAGCCGTTCGATGTTATCAGTGAGCACGCCATCGAAGTTGCTGTAAACTGTGTCGAACCCGCCATTGACGCCCTCAACGACAACATCGCCGGGGTTGTCGATGTAGTAAATGTCGTCTCCTTCGCCACCTTCGAGCCAATCGGCTCCTGCTCCACCATCCAGCGTGTCGTCGCCGGCGCCGCCCTTGAGGACGTTGGCAGCGAGATTACCGACCATGTAGTTGTTCAATCCGTTTCCGGTCAGGGTGAGGGCGTCCTCACCAGTTGCGACGATATTCTCGACATTCTCGGACAGAGCGAAGCTGATGGAGGTGTGGACGGTGTCCACCCCTTGCCCTAGAGCCTCGATGGTGAGGTCGCCGGGATCGTCGACGATGTAGATGTCATCGCCGAAACCGCCTTCCATGCGGTCGGCCCCTGCCAAGCCGTTGAGCACGTTGTTCAGGTTGTTGCCAACAAGGTAATCGCCGGAAAGAGCGGTGCCCGTTGCCCAAATTGCCCCGCCGATCAGGACCAGCTTCTCGACTTCGGCCGGAAGGGCGTAGTCAATGCTGCTGTAGATGACGTCGTAACCACCAGCGCCGCCATTGAACTTCTCTGTCACGTGGTCGCCGGCATTGTCGACGTAATAGACATCATCGCCGTCGCCGCCTTCGAGAACGTCGGCTCCTGCGCCGCCATCCAGGGTGTCATTGCCCAAGCCAGACTTCAGGATGTTCGACGCGGCATTGCCGGTCATGCGATTATTGAGTTCGTTGCCGGTCAAATTGATGGCACCGCCGCCGATCGCGACGATGTTCTCGACATTCGCAGATAATGTGAAGTTCACATAAGTGTGGACCGTATCGTTGCCTTGTCCTGGAGCCTCAATGGTAAGATCCCCACTATCATCAACGATGTAGATGTCATCGCCGAGGCCGCCCTCCATGCGGTCCTCGCCTGCCATGCCATCGAGAATGTTGTTCAGATCATTGCCGATCAGATTATTTCCAGAGCCGGAATTGCCCGTGGCTCTGATCGCATTCCCGATCAGGACTAGCTTCTCAACCTCATCCGGCAGGGTATAATCCACAGAGCTATAGATGACGTCGTAGCCGCCGGCGCCCCCGTTGAATTTTTCCGTCACCTTGTCGCCGACGTTGTCGACATAATAAGTATCGTTGCCATCGCCACCTTCGAGAAAATCCGCGCCAAGGCCCCCATCGAGAGTGTCGTGACCAGCGTTCCCTTTGAGCGTGTTGACCGCAGCATTCCCGATGATGCGATTGTTTAGCTCATTGCCATATCCATTGATGGCCGCTGCGCCGATCAGCGTCAGGTGCTCCACATTCGCCGTCAATGTATAAGTGATGGAGGAGCGGACGTGGTCGTCGGTCCCCTCACCGGGATTCTCCGTTACCACATCCTGAGAGTGATTGACGGTATAGGTGTCGTTCCCGCCAAGCCCGCGAAGCTCCTCGCCCTCGTCCGTTCCGACCATCTGATCGTCACGGGACGTTCCTGTCCATACATATCCGGGAACGGAGATCGTTCCCCGGTCCATTCCCGAGATCGTATTGTCGACGATTGCCGTTCCGGACGGAGTTTGAGCGGCGTTGTCCTTCTCCTCCCGGATACCGTAGCGTGAATTGATGGCGCCGGTGGAAGAGATGGTGTTGTCCAGGATCTGGGTGTTGGTAGAGTAATATATCTCACCGCTGACAGCGGTATCGTCGCGTAGCCGGATATTGATTTCGTCGTAGGTGCCGTCCGCTTCCTGCGAGTTGTTGGAAATCGTGCTGTTCCGCACAATCGTGTCCGTCGCCCCTTCGATCCTGATGCCTTGGCGCATATTGCCGTACACCTTGGCGCCGTCGATGACGACATCATCGGACAGTTTGACGAGAATGCCTTCCTTGGTATTCCCATAATACTCACCGCCGATAATCCGGATGTCGCTCACCCAGTCGATCGTCGTGGAGCCTTCGCGGGGGATGTCGCCGCGCTGCACGGTGATGCCCGCTGACCCGTTCTCGTAGGCCTTGTTGCCGATCAGATCGATATCTGTGCTTGCATTCTGGATGTTGAAGCCATGGCGATCATTGTTATAGGCACTGTTGTTCTCATAAACGCCACCGACCACGCCGTCCGCTACGAAGCCGTCGAGGCCGTTTCCGTGAGCGACACTGTTCTTGATGGTGACATTGTGCGAGGTTTCGTGAGGATTGAAGCCATAGGCAGTGCAATCCTTGATCTCGACGCCTTCCAGAGAGATGTTCTCCTGAAGATCTTCTTTGTCGCCGCAGATGAAGCCGGCTTGATGCCCTGTATTGTTCGCACGATTGCCGTCGATGGTCAGGTTAGCAACCGACACATCATTGATCTCACCAAGAGCCGTTCGGACAATGCCGTTGATGCGCTCATTGAATCCGTCGACGAGCCTGAGCGTCGTTTGGCCCATGCCTTGCCCGACAAGCGCGACGCCGCTGAGCAATTCAACCGGACCCTTCGACGGGTTGGTTGGATCGCCGGCGACTGCATATGTGCCGGCGGAAAGTTGAACCGTGACTTGCCCGGCGCTTGGATTGAGGAGATAGGCCTTGTTCGCATTCGTGATGGCTGTCTTGATGGCAGCCATATCCTGTTCGGCATTTCCTGTCGGAGGATCGACGTGAATGATCGTGGGCATATACCAAGTCCCTTGTTTGGAGTTCTTGATATAGCAAGGGATGAGGGCCGTTCGATTGAGCCTTCGAGGTAATCCGTCAGGTCGAGAGTTTATGGAGGGTTAGATGTCTAGCATTATATTTTGGAAAAAATTAGGCTACCTGCAAAGCAGCCGCATCGCAATCGAAGAACACTGAATTTCTCCGGAGCCGTAACGCGCGGTGGTGATTAGATGATGATGAAGTGTGAGGCCGTCAGCGACAAACTCGCGTCAATCCTGGCGAATTGAACGGCCTCCATACTTCCGGTTCCATCGGCATCATAGAATAGAGTGCCGGTCTTATCGTTGTAGATGATCCTGTCACTCTCGTCGCTGGCTTGTGTTCCGATGAAGAAACTGTCTGCGGAAAGCCTGCCTGATTTAAGGTTGGTATAAACGGAGTCGTTGAGGCGAATGACGTCATGCTTCACGCTGAAGTCCCTGATGACATCCATGTTTGTCTTGCTGTCGGGTTTGGTATCGAACACGAAAGTGTCCCTGCCAGCTCCTCCAATGAGCGTGTCATTGCCGCCCTTGCCGTACAATTTGTCCGAGTCTCCATATCCATAGATCATGTCCTTGGAGGAAGAGCCGCTCAGCACATTGTGCCCCTTGGTACCCTTGATAATGTTCTTTACATCGGAGGACGAAGAGGGAGCTGCGCCTTTTGCGCCTGAGCCGTGGCTATAGTTCAGGGCATAGAATGAGGTTTGCCCGTAGCCTGTGCCCTGCGTCTCGTTTACGCCGAGATAAACGCCTGCCTTGAAATAGAATTTATCCGTGTCCCAAACGTCGTTGATCGGGGTTTGCGATTTGTAGAGCTTGCCATCGGCCCGGACGGCCACTTCTAGAAAGTCGCCTTTCGCCTTGATGGAATACGAGAAACGCTCGTCCAGCGAAACGCTAGGCTTGTGCCCACGCGAGTCCTTCAGGTCAAAACGCAGTTCTCTGTTGTCGGGGCCTGCCTGGTCATTCTTGAAGTAGATGGTGTTGTTTTCCCAATACAATCTGACAAGTTCATCATCCTGGCCATGAACCTGGCCAATGACGATACGCCCGCCTTTGCCAGTGTGAAGGGTAGGGACTTCGTTGACCTTGAGCGTTGCCGATAGGGTGCCGCCCTGAGCAAGGGACCATGCTGCGCGCTCGGAGCCCTTCACCTCTCGAAGTTCGGTGCGGGCATATCGCGAGCCGCTTGTCGTGGCGCCTTCCGCCGGCGCCTTGAACACCATCGCCCCATCCTGCCCGGTATAGAAGTAAACGGGGTTCTCGTAACCGCCAAGCTCCTTCACCTCGACGGCGGTTCGAACGAAGCGCCCGGATGCGTCTACAGGCAGCGTAATCTTCCAATTTCTCAGGCTAAAATTGCCACTCGGAGCGGCATCAAAATCCAAAGCCACCGTCTTGCCCCAAAATAAATCAGGTCCCATTTCTTGGGACTTCTGCAATAGAAATTTAATAACGCCTCGTCGGCGAGCAGGTGCTTCACCAGATGGCGAAATATTGCACCGCCATATTAATTATGAGTGATGCTCACTTCAGAGAGCTGAGCGCTCCAAAAATTAAAGAACTCAACTATAGAATGGCACCTTTGTTACTTGCATAAGGCAACATTATGGCGGCTGTCAATTCTTCCTTACCTTAAGGTATGATTCCAGCGCCGCGCCCGTTCGCCGCAAGTCGCGGCGCGGGTAGCCCTGATGTGCCTCTGACCACATCGAGCGGTGTTGCTCAAACCGGATGCTCTTGCGCCAAGCCTTTGCAAAGCCTGCCTAGTACCCGGGCATCGGCTTAAGGCAACTCGTCTCCTATAGGTGTTTTCAAGCTCTTTCGAGTTACTGTAAGCCGGTAGAGGGAGTAATGCTTTGCCATATCCCTCGGGAGTATCTCGCCAGCCGAAATAGTGACGAGAAAAAGGCCAGAGCGATAGTATTTAATAGGTTGTAACGGGCGCTGCCGAAGTTTTTCGCGCTTGATTTTTCACTGTTGTCCAGCAGGAACAGCCTATGCAAATCAGTGTTTTTGGAATTGGCTATGTGGGAGCCGTTTCGGCTGCATGTCTGGCCAATGACGGTCATCATGTCATTGCAGTCGATCCGAACCCTCAAAAGGTCGAGCCTCTCAACGCCGGCATCAGCCCCATTGTCGAGCCGGGCCTTGAAGGCCTCATCCAGGACGGCATCCGTTCGAAGCGTCTGACGGCGACAAGCGATGTCCGTGACGCCATTCAAAGCACCGACATTTCGTTCGTTTGCGTGGGAACACCCTCGCGCTCGAACGGTTCTCTCGACACGAATTACGTCACCGCTGCGGCCGAGGAAATCGGAGCTGCGATCCGCGAGAAGAACTCGTTTCATTCCGTCGTTATGCGCTCGACCATTCTGCCCGGGACGATGGAAAGTATCATTCTTCCCGCGCTTGAGCGCGCCTCGGGGCGCCAGGCCGGCGTCGGTTTCGGCGTTGCCTATTATCCGGAGTTTCTGCGTGAAAGCACTGCTCTTGCCGATTATTACGACCCGGGTGCGATCATATTCGGCCGTCATGATCAACCGACGGTGGATCGTCTCGTCGAATTGCATAAGATCTTCAAGGTCGAGCCGCGCATCGTTTCGATCCGCACTGCGGAAGCGGTGAAATACACCAACAATGCCTGGCATGCGCTAAAGATCAGCTTTGCCAATGAGATCGGCAACATCTGCAAGGCAGCCGGCATCGACGGCCACACGGTCATGGATGTTCTGTGCGCGGACACGCGCCTCAACATTTCGAAAGCCTATCTCAAGCCGGGTTTCGCCTTCGGCGGTTCGTGCCTCCCGAAAGACCTGCGAGCTTTGCGCTTTGCCGCGCGCAAGCTGGAGGTGTCCACGCCTGTTCTCGATGCAACCATGGAAGCCAACGAGGAGCAACTCCGCCGCGCCTATGCCATGGTCGCGGCCACCGGCAAGCGCCGTATCGGCATCATAGGTCTGAGCTTCAAGCCTGGGACCGACGACTTGCGCGAAAGCCCGCTGGTGGAGCTCGCCGAGCGCCTGTTCGGCCGCGGATACGACATCCGCATTTATGATCCGAACATCCAGGTGTCGAAGCTGACGGGAGCCAACCTGCAATTCGTTCGCTCTCATCTGCCGCATCTCACCTCCCTGCTGACGGCGGACATCAATGAAGTGGTTGACCACGCGGAGGTCTTTGTCCTCGGGAACCGCGCTGAAGCCGCGCGCTTGATGGGTGTCATCGATGACGACCGCCCGCTCATCGATCTCGTCCGTATCGACCAGACAAGGTGTTCAAGTGAGCTCTATCAGGGAATCTGCTGGTAATACCGGCAGCGTTCGGCTCTCGGAGTCGGTTTGGGGACATCTGCTCTACGTCGTTGCCGTTGTAGTCTTTGCGATTGAAATGCCGGCTGAGGCCTATGGCATGATCGGCGGCGGATTCATCGGAGCGGTCGGGTTTCTGGCGATCTGGCGCTACGGATGGGGATTCCTCCATTTCATCCGTGCGCTGGTTTACCGGAGGTGGGTTTTCCCAAGGATGCGTAAGGTCGCCGACGGCATGGTGAGCATGCAGGCTCACCATGCCTACCTGCTCGTCACATCGTTTCGGATCGATGCCGCCGTCACGGCTCGGGTCTACAAGGCTGCTTTCGAGGCTGCTCTTGCTGCACCGGGAAGAGCAACGGTCGTCGCCTCGCTCGTAGAGGCAGGTGATCAGCGTCTCGTGAAGGCCTTGTATCACAGCATCTGCAAGGATCAGGACAAGGTCGACCTCGTCGTTGTCCGCATCGCCGGCACTGGCAAGCGCGACGCACTTGCCTATGGCTTTCGGGCGATTGCACGGCGGTCGCCTTCGAGGGACGATGTCGTCGCTGTGATCGACGGCGACAGCATCGTGCCGAGCGATCTCATCGGCAAATGCGCAGGTTTCTTCCAACTCGATCCGCAGATCGGCGCATTGACGACGGATGAGGCAAGCGAAGTCCGCGGCAGCCGAATCTTCCAGGAGTGGTATACGCTCCGTTTCGCTCAGAGACACACTCTCATGTCGTCGATGGGCCTCTCGGGGCGGGTTCTGACACTCACCGGCCGGATGTCGATGTTTCGCGCCGACATCGTTTGTGATCCGACCTTCATCAGCCAAGTCGAACTCGACTATATCGACCACTGGCGTCTTGGGCGGTTCAAGTTTCTGACAGGCGACGACAAGTCGAGCTGGTTCTGGCTTCTGCGGAACGGCTACAAGATGGTCTATGTCCCCGACATGGTTGTCATGACGGTCGAGGATCCACCGACCACGAACTTCGTATCGGCGGCAGCCATGCTGATGGTGCGGTGGTTCGGCAACATGTTGCGGACCAACTCCCGTGCCCTGGCTCTCGGCCCGAAACGGATCGGCCTCTTCACATGGTGGGCCATTCTCGATCAGCGAATGTCCATGTGGACTTCGCTCGTCGGCTTCGCCATCGCGATGATCGCCAGCTTCTTCATCAGCGGATACGTATTCCTGCTTTATGCGCTGTGGATCCTGGTATCCCGCTACGTACTGACGCTCTCGCTCCTCGCCGCACGCCCCAGGGTGTCCGTATTCTATCCCTTCCTGCTGTATTTCAACCAGATATTCGGATCCTTGGTGAAAGTTCACATCACCTTCCGTCTCGACCGGCAGAAGTGGACACGCCAGAAAACCACCTCGGCACGCGCCGCGAAGCGTCCCTTCGCTGCAAGCAATGCCATGTCGGCCTACATGCATGGCCTTTCGCTCGTTGCCTTTCTGACAGTGCTGGCCTGGAGCGTGGATGTCCTGCCGACGCCGAGAGCTTTTCTCTTTTTTCCCTGACCAAGCGATTTCCGAGATGGAGAATCTAGAAATGATGATCACGCATGAAGCTGAGGTTCAACGACAGCATCCTCGCTACCGCTTGCCGATGAAGTGCCTTTATGCCGGAACGCAAGTGCAGGTCATCGATCTTTCCATCGGTGGAATTGGTGTTCGCAACGGAGCCTTCGATGCCGTTCCTGGCTGTATCGTGGCTCTCACGCTGATATTTCCTTTCAACGGTTATGAGCTCACGCTGCCGGTACAGGCGGAAGTTCGCTACGTGAATGAAGAGCATAGCCGCGTCGGGATGCGTTTCGCCAATGTATCCCCCCGGCAGCACAACCTGCTTCGCTTCGTCCTCGATGCCTATCTCTCGGGAGAGATTGTGGAGGCCGGGGATGTCCTGGATGTCGTCTCCCGACGCAACGAGGGCAAAACCCGCGATGTGCCGCAGCGCCCGAAGCCGCAAGGGCTCAAGGAGAACGCATTCCATTACGGACGCAATTTCGCCGGTTACGCTGCTGTCGCTGCCGTAACCCTGCTCCTCGTCGGTTTCATCGCAAGCGGCATCTTCCAGAAGCTTTACATCATCCCGGCGCAATCGGCGCAGATCACGGCGGATCTCGTCACCGTTCCCGCGCCGTCGAGCGGTCAACTGACCTTCGTGGCATCGGGGGATGAAGTGCAGGCAGGTGAGCCGCTTCTCACCATCCAGGGACCGCAGGGCAGCAACAGCATTGTCATCGACAGCCCTTGCGACTGTATCGTGCAGGCCCGCTACAACCGCGCCTCGAACTTCGTTAGGGACGGGGCTCCGATTCTTGTCCTGCGGGAGAAGACGAGCGCTCCATACATCACGGCTAGCATTCCACAGACAGAGGTGTTGCGCTTCTATCGCGGCGCGAAGGCCGTCATCGAATATGCCGACGGCACGACCGTTCGGGATGTGCAGGTCGAGCGTCTTCCGACCTTGCCCGATAATGGCGCCGGGAACGGTCGTTTCCTCGTCAAGATCGCACCCGGCCGCGAGCTTGAAAGCAGCACTATAGGACAACCTGTCTCCGTCGTGTTCGACACGTTCTCCGGTTCGTCCGTCGGCAGCGCCGCGACCAAGATTCATGCCGGAATGAGCTGGGCGGGTAGCCGGATCGCATCGATCTTCCGCGGTGATGGGCCTGGCGTATCGCAAGATGCACAGGCTACGGTAATGGCCGACGACAAGCGTATCGCGACACTGAAGTAAAAACACGAATCGTTCGCTACAAAATTGTTTGGAGATGAATAATGGATAATATCATTCCGGTTCTAATGTGCGGCGGATCGGGTACTCGCCTGTGGCCTGTCTCTCGGTCCAGCGAGCCCAAGCAGTTTCATGCTCTCTCCGGCGATCACAGTCTTTTCCAGCAGACAGTCCAGCGCTTTCGCACCGAGCTCTACGCCGAGCCGCTTATCATCGTAAACAGCAACCATCGCGATCTCGCCCTGCGGGAATTCGGTGAGATCGGCCCCGGGGCCGTGCGCCTTCTGGTCGAACCATCGGTGCGCAGCACGGCTCCCGCCATCGCGGCGGCGGCGGCCCTGATCGCCGAGGAGGACATCGACCGCCTCATGCTCGTGGCGCCCAGCGACCACGTGATCGAGCAGGCGGAAGTGTTCTCGGAGGCGGTAGCCCAAGCCGTCGATGCCGCCCGCAAGGGCCAGATCGTTCTCTTCGGCATCCGTCCGACCCATGCGGAAACCGGGTTCGGCTATATCGAAGTCGGCGACGCCTATGACGAGGCGAGCTTCAAGGTCGCAGGCTTCGTCGAGAAGCCGAAGCGTCCTGATGCCGAAGCCCTGTTCTCCGGTGGGCGCCACTTGTGGAACAGCGGGATCTTCATGTTCACTGCCCGCACGATCATCGAGGAGCTTGAGCGCTACGCTCCGGAAGTCATGGCTTGCGCAAGACGTGCGCTCGGCTCCGCTAAACGGGGCAACGACACGATCCGCCTCTCGGCGGAGTTTGACGCGGCTCCCGCGATTTCAATCGATTATGCCGTGATGGAGCACAGCGAGCGTCTCGTCTGTGTTCCTGTATCGCCCGAATGGCGCGATCTCGGCTCTTGGTCGGCCCTCTGGGATGTCGGGGCGAAGGATGGCCATGGTAACGTCTCAAGGGGTGACACGCTTCTTCATGACGTGCGCAACAGCTATGTGCATGGCAATTCCCGCCTCGTCGCTGTTCTCGGCCTAGAGAAAATCGTCGTAGTCGATACGGCCGACGCCGTTCTTGTCGGTTCCATCGATCAGGCGCAGAACGTGGGGCGCCTTGCGAGCGAGCTTGCGGCAAACCGCCGGCCCGAGGCCAATACTCACCGCAAGGTCCGCCGTCCATGGGGATCGTACGAATCCTTGCGAGTGGGCGAGGGCTTCCAGGTCAAGCACATCATCGTCGATGTGGCGGGCAGGCTCTCACTCCAATATCATCACTTCCGGTCCGAGCATTGGACGGTGGTGTCCGGCACCGCGCGCGTCACGGTGGGCGATGCCGTCTCCGTGATGACAGCCAACGAGTCCGTCTACATTCCAAAAGGCGATGTCCACCGGCTCGAGAATATCGGCGATGAGGAACTGCACCTGATTGAGGTGCAATGCGGCTCGTATCTCGGCGAGGACGATATCGTGCGACTGGAGGATCAATATGATCGTATCGTCGCGAGTTGAGCGCCGCCGCATGCCGGCCTTCGTTGCCATCCTGGCAATCGTGCTGAGCACCGGGATCCTGGCGACGGGGGCCGTCGCTCAGGAGCCTAACGAGGTCTCACGCCTCGCCGAGGAAGCGAGGCAGGCTTTCATATCCGCTGAGCAGGGAAGTAATGCGAAGCAGAGGGCAGGCTTCTATCAGGTTGTTCTTGCCCGCGTCCAGCTTCTCGAAAAGTTTGCCGGTTCCCAAGCCGGGGGAGCATCCGAATTTCGTGGCAGCGCGAAAACCGAACTCGCGCGTCTGGCGGATGATGGATTGAGCCGCGATATGATCGGCGCCATGCTGCTCCAATCCTCCCTGACGGAAATGGCGGCCTCGCAATCAAACGCGGATCGCGTCGAACTCGGCGTCACCCTTCATCAGATCGCGAGCGAACAGAAGGCGCCTGAATACCGCGCGGCGGCCTTTATCGAACTTGCCCAGGCTTATGCGAGGCTCGGTGTTCAGGACCGCTCCCTTCGCTATGTGCAGCTTGCGATCGATACGGCGAAGTCTATCCCCGGAGCAGGTGAGCAATCTGGCGCTTATAATGCCGCCGCACGCCTTGCCGCCAATCTCGGCCCGGTCGGAAGCGCCCTGGCCGAACGTGCCATCACACAGATGCCGCGCGCCCGGGACCGCGCCTATGCCCGTCAGGATCTGGCGGTGGCGCGTCTCAAGGGTACGCCTTGGCAGAAGGCCTCGAAGGAGCAGCTTGCGGCGGAGGCGCGCAAGCGCCTTTCAGCTGGAGACATTCCTGGAAGCCTCCAGGTTGCGCTGGCGCTTCCAGGCAGCGCCGATCAGGAGAAAGTCCTCAACGATATTCTTGCCGCGTCACTGAAGAAGCAGGATCAGCAGTCAGCATTGGCCGCCGCACAGGGGTTCTTCAGCCCTAGCGACCAGCAGAAGGCCCTTGCCGCCCTTGTGAAGGATAATGCCGCCAAGGGCGCGCCGCTCCAGTCGGTGGGCATTCTCGACAGCATGCAAGACGGTGCCGAGAAGATCACGGCACAGCTTACGCTCGCGAGCGAGTTGGCCCGCGCAGGTTATGGCAGCATGGCGGAGGAGGTTTTCACTAAAACATTGCAGAGCGCCGAGGCTGCGGATGAGGCAACGCAGGTTGTGGTGTGGCCCGAAGCCGTCCGTGCTCTCACGCGAGCAGACCGTCTCGATCAGGCGATGAGCTATATTGGGCGGTTGCAGGAAAGCTCCGAGACGTCTTCCACCCTCGGCGATCTTGCCAAGCGGCTGGCTGAAAGCGAGCGTCTTTCCGATGCTGAAGCCCTGATGCCGAAGATTCGCGAGCGAGAAGATCGGTCGCATGCGCTCAGCGGCATCGGCCGTGCCAAAGCCCAGGCAGGCGATGCCGCCGGTGCGCTCCAGATCGTCGCCGACATCTCCGAGTCGGAGGATGCAGGCCGCGTGCAGGCGGCGGTCGTTAAGTCGCAATCCCAAGCCGGAAAGTTCAGTGATGCCATGGCGCTGGCCGGAGGTATCGCGGACAAGGACGCGCAGGTCGAGGCATGGGTCGAGATCGGCCGGCAGGCGAGCCGTAAGAAAGACGGAAAGACTGGTGAGCAGGCTTACGCGGAAGCGATCCGCATTGCAGAAAGCCAGGACAAGACGGATCGGGACAAGGCGCTCTACACCATCGTCAAATCGCTCGCCGAACTCGGAGACAAGGCGCGAGCTGACGATCTGAGGCAGCGGATCATCGATGACAAGATCCGTGTCCGGGCGGATGAAGCTTTGGCGAAGGCCGAAGCCAAGCAGGCCGTGGAGCAGAAGAAGCGCAGCAGCTTGCCGGATGCGGTGCTCAAGCGCCGCCTGAGCCAAATGACGAGCGATGCCGACAAGGAAGACATTGCACTGGAAATCGCTGAGCAGGGCGATGGCGTCGTTCTGGCGGCTGATCTCATTCGTTCGATTACGGATGATCGCGGTCGTGTCGTCGCCTTCCGCCGTCTTGCCGAGAAGCAGGCCGCTTCTCTGTCCAAGCCCGTGGAGGATGTGACGGAAGTTGTCGATACGACCGCGAGCCTTCCGCCATCGGATGAGGCGGAATTCGGTCCCGAACAGCGTACCCGCCGGGGATTGGTACTTGCGAAAGTCGAAAGTGAGCCTGCCGCCTCCGTCAAGGTTCCGCTGCCAGCGCATTTCGCGCAGGCGAGCGACGTCCGAGACATGGTGCCCTGGCCGAGCGGCGCAGATGCAGGTGTGACGTTCGCAAACTACAATCTCTACATCTCGAAATTCCTGGACGAAGGCCCGACCGGCAGCACCCGCATTGAGCAGGCTGTGCGTTATCAGGGCATTCCGAGCCCGCGCCTCATCGTCGTCCGAAAGGGCGTGACGACATTGGGCATGCTGGCCCGACAGCTCAAGGGAACGCCCGACCAGAACCTGATGTCTCTCGACGGCGATGTGCTGACCCTGCGCGCGCCTGTCTTCGTCGCTCCCGGTGCGACGCTCATCCTTTCCCGCCTTGACGTTCCGACCTATCGTCTGAGCGCGGAAGCAGGTGCTTTCATCGCCAGCGCCGGTGAGCTCCATGTGGTCGATGCCGATGTGATCGGCTACAGCGAAAAGGCTGAGCAGCCGGCTTGGTCCGACAAGAGCAAGACCCACATTTTCCGTCCCTTCCTGCTGAGCTGGGGCGACGGGCGCATGAACGTGGCATCGTCCGTTCTGGTCGCCCTCGGCTATGAGAATTCAAAGTCGTTCGGCCTTTCCTATTCGTCGGGCCCCATCCGGGTATCCGAGCTTCGCGATCAGGCTCATGCGACCGGGTACGTGGTCGACAACGTATTCCGAAATTCGCATTTTGGCTTCTACTCCTACGAGGCGGAGAGCATCCAGATCGTTGGCAACGAATATGTCGACAATGTCATCTATGGACTCGATCCCCATGACCGAACGCGCAAGCTGACCATCGCCTACAACACGACCTACGGTACAATGGTGAAGCACGGCATCATCATCTCGCGCGAGGTGGATGAAAGCTGGATTATCGGCAACCTGACCTTCGACAATGTCGGTTCCGGAATCATGTTGGACCGCGACAGCTCCAACAACATCGTCCACGCCAACAGCGCATTTCAGAACCTGCAGGATGGCATCACGCTGTTCGAGAGTTCCTGCAATCTGATGATCAGCAACCAGCTCATTGCCAACAAGCGCGACGGATTGAAGGTGCGTAACAGTTTCGACATCGGTGTCTACGGCAACCGTATCGAGCGGAACGGAAGTGCTGGTGTAAGCGCCTATGTGGCCAATCTTCTCGATACGAAGAGTGGCGACACGCGGGATTTCAAGCTGGATCCCTATGCTCCAGTCACGAGCGTATCGCTGCGCCGCAATCGGTTCTCCGCCAACGGTGTCGGCATCAATGCGCAAGGCGCATCGGGTCTGACCCTGTTCTCGAACCGCTTCGTCAAGCAGTCGCGGCGCCTGTTCGGCGGCGATCTTCGCGGGCTCGAAGGATTGGTGCTTCAGGCGGCCTCCCAGACCGACACGCTGGTCGCGAGCACTTGCCGCCCGGCACGACCGGTCATCGCCTGTCATCTGCGCGATCAAGGTTACTTCGAAGGCGGAGCAGATTTGCGAATCTTCGATTCCAATGCATCGTCCGATTGCACAACTACGAACGACACCGTTCAGCATCGGGCCTTCTCCAATACATCGCAAGGAACTTGAGAGACCGGCATGAAGCGCTTTATCGCCATTCTGACCATGACTGTTCTCTCGGCGGGGTCCTCCTTCGCTCAATCGGCGCGGCCTGGCTTGTTCGATGTCGAGCAGCGGCGTGCGGCCCTGACCCAGCCGGCCCTCGCCAATATCCGTGCCGCATGTCTTGCGATCCCGCGTGACGCAGCATGGAATTCATTGAAGCCGATCCCCGGCCTCAAAACCACGGAAGGCTACGGCACGGACGGCGCCGCCAACGATTACGCCTGGGCCGTAATGGTGCTGACGGGCAGAGCCCTTGCGGGAGATGCGGCGTCTGAAGCTGCGTTGCGCGATTTCTATCTCGGCTGGGCGAAGGCCAAAGCCTTCGAGAAGACCGAGGTCGAAAATGACGCCTATTACGCGCTCAAGCGTATCCTTCTTCCCACCATCGTCGGCTACTCGGTCATCCAGAAGGGTCTGGACGACGAGCAGCGCCGCATCATCGCCAACTGGATCGATCCCCTGGTGCGCAAGGTGGACTGGATCTTCGACGGAACGGTCGACCATAACAACCATCGTTATCTCACTGACAGCGTCCTCATGGCATGGGGCGCGGTGACTGGCGATGAGGCGCTTTATGCCAAAGGACAGGATCGCTACCGTACCATTCTGTCGGAGACGCGGGTGGATGGCAGCCTGCCGCTGGAGACGCGCCGAGGCTCGCGCGCGCTCTGGTACATGCGCCAATCGCTGGCGAGCATGACCGTGATGGCAGAGATTGCAGCCGCACGGGGAACGGACCTCTATGGCATGCACGATGGCAATGGCAGCTTCGACCGGGTTCTGTCTTATCTGCTCAACGGCTTAGTAGAGCCGAACGTGGTGCTTGCCTATGCTTCGGAGAATTACATACCGGGCGATGATGCCGATTTCCGCAAACCAGACCTGGGTTTCATGACGAAACGTGGCCATGGTCGCCACTACATGGCCTGGGCAGAGGCTTATCTTGCTCATGAGCGCCCCGGGCTCGCATCCAAACGGCTCAAAGCGCTGTTCGCACGAAGCTTGCGCAATGAGCGTCCGCTGATCGACGAGTTCGTCGGCGGCAACGCGACATGTATCTGGGGACGCGGTTGATCATGAACAGGTCCTGGCTTCTTCCTCTTCTTGCGACGACAGCTCTTCTTTCTGCTCCAGCTGCATGGTCTCAGAGCACGGCCGATGTCGAGAACTCCAACCAGTACCGTGCGACGATGGAGCGCGTTGAGCGGCTGCGCCAGCGTCAGGATACGGAGGCTGCCGTCGATCAAGCGCAACTGCTCGAAGATGGTCTTCCGGTCAGCGAGTCAAACCCGCTGCGGAGGGCAGATCCGAAGGAGGCCGAGCGTCTATATGAGCGCGCATTGGCAAGTCCTGGCCCGCAATGGCCGGCTGCCGCAGTGCGCCGCGCAAAGATGCTCCTCAGCGGCGATGGCGGACAGGCGGCCAACGAACGGGCTGCTGAACTTCTGCGGCGCGCCGCTGCCATGCAGAACCGTGAGGCAACTTACCTACTTGCCGGGTTGATGGAGAACGGCATCGGCATGAGCCGCGATCTCGCGGGTGCGCGCGCGCTTTATCAGGTGGCTCTGCGCCAGGGACATGGACCCTCCGGTGTCGCGCTTGCACGCCTGGAGCCGGACGCTGCCAAGGCGAATGTCTATGCCACCCAGGGCCTGCGTCTGCTCTTCCAGGATGCCAAGCAGGGTTCGGCGGATGCGGCAAGAACTCTCGCCGATCATTACCGAGTGACAAGCGATAGCCCGGAGCGTCTGAGCGTCGCGCTCGATTGGTATCGTCGTGCCTCGGATCTCGGCGATGCGGAAGCAGCCTTTCGCATAGGCCGCATGCGCTCCGATACAAAGTCTCCGCTCTATCAGCCGCAGGAGGCGCTGGCCGCCTTGGAGACGGCGGCTAAGCGTGGCTCGGTGGAGGCCGCGCTCGTTCTCGCGGAAGACCCTGCGAACGGTGGGGCTCTGGGTGTGCCTTCCGCACGTGCCGAACTCTGGCTCGACAGGGCCATCGAAACGAAAGCGCCACGCGCGCTTGTGATGGGTGCGGAGATTCACGCTCAGGACAAGCCAGACGAGGCGCGGCAGCTTCTGAACGAAGCCTTCAAGGTTGCGGGCACGGATCCGAGTGTGCTCGTCTCCCTGGGCCGTTTTCTCAGAAACGGTGATCTGATCGATCGTAATCTTCCGCTCGCTATCGACTTCTTCGATCGGGCGGCCAAACAGGACAGCACGACCGCGCTCTACGAATATGCCCGTACGATTTTGGGCTATCCCGATCCGGTCACCGCGCCCTTGCAGAAAATCGCTGTCGAGCGCCTGCAGGAAGCTGCCGAGCGCGGGCATGTGAAAGCCGCCGTCAGCCTGGGCGACGCGCTGATGCATGGCAACGGCGTGGCGTCCGCACCAGTCGAGGCGCTGCGCTGGTACCAGAAGGCGGCCGAAGGAGGCGCGACTGTCGCGCTGGTTCGGCTCGGCGATTTCTATGCTCTTCGCTCCGATGGCGTAGAAACACCCCGCGCCTTGGAATGGTATCGCAAAGCCGCCGACGCCAACAGTTCCACGGCCATGGTTCGGCTTGGGCGCATGTTCAGCGAGGGACGGGGCGTTCCGCAGGATTATGCATTGGCTGCGACATGGCTCAGCCGAGCGGCTGCGGCCGGGAGCGGGCCTGCGATGATCGAGCTGAGCGCTCTTTATTCCAAGGCCGGAGGACCGGGACACTTCAACCTCGCGCGGGAAGCCCTGGAACGCGCCGTCCGCTCCGGTGACGCTCGTGCGCCCATCGCCCTCGCAAAGCTCTATCTCGCGCGCGGCGAGCGTGTGATGGCGGATACGACCCTGCGCCGAGCGGCAGAGGGCGGCAACGTGGAGGCGGCGTTGCAGCTTGCCGAGACCTATCTGGCGACGAAAGTGCCGGACCAGGTTGCGCAGGCCCGCCGCTGGCTCGCCTTGGCCGAGAAGGCAGCCGTCGGAAATGACGAACTCGCGAGCCGTGTCGCGGTGCTGCAGCTGACGGACCCGGGTGCCGCGCAGCGTGGCGTCGGGGTTCTCGAGACGCTTGCCCGGAAAAACAATCCGGCCGCCATGACAGCGTATGCACAGGCTATGCTCAAGGGCGCAGGCGTCCAATCGGATGGTACACGAGCGGAGTCTCTGCTGCGCCGTGCGATCCAGCTCGGATATGATCCGGCGCGCTTCGTTCTTGCCAACGCCTATCGCGAAGGGGTGGGGGTGCCGCGCGATCCGACGCGCGCCATCGCGCTCTACCGCGAAATCTACAATGACGAGCCTGGCGACACGAAGGTCCTCCTTGCGCTCGGCGATGCCTATGTGCAGGGCAATGGTGTCGCGCGTGACCGCAAGCTTGCGACGCAGTTCTACACGCTGGCGGCGAAGAACGGCGATCCGGAAGGTCAGCTTCAACTCGGCATGGCCTATCTTTATGGCGGTGGAATCGAGCACGACGGCGCCAGATCGGAGCAGCTTCTGGCACAGGCAGCCGAAGCCAACGTCATGATGGCGCGCATCGAGCTTGGAAACGCCAAGGCTTCCGGAATGGGCGCTGCGGTTGATCCGGAGGGCGCGTTCGCATCTTTCCTGCGTGCCGCAGAGACCGGCTCTCCCGAGGCCATGATTGAAGTTGCTCGTGCCTTGCGTAAAGGCTTCGGCACGCAGGCCGATCCGGCGCTGTCGCAGACCTGGCTCGAGCGTGCAGCGCGTATTGGCTCTCAGGATGCGCTGTATGAACTCTACCGCGTCAATGCCGTCGCACACGATTCCAAACCGCAGGAAGCCGAACGCTGGCTGATGCAGGCGGCGCAAGGCGGACATCCGGCCGCCATGTATCACCTGGCGCTTCGCTATAAACCTGCAGCCGCCGACATGAGCAATGTGGACGATAACGAATGGCTGGCGAAGGCGGCTCGGGCGGGGCACTGGCAGGCGATCAAGGCCGTACGCAAGAGGAAGCTGCCTGAACCCGGCGACGCCGACGAGGATGAGTGATCGCACCGAGCAACACGTCCATTGGATCAGGCACAATCCATGAAAATGCGGCAGGCCAAGGCAGAATGGAGAACCGTTATGAAAAAGCTCGTTCAACTCGGCAGCTCCAGATCCTGCACGCGCATCGGTGCTGTTTTCGCCGCATCGTTCGCCACTCTGACGCTTCTTCCCGCTGTGACGAATGCTCAAGCGCAACGCTCTCTTGGCCCGAATGCTGATTTCAGCAAGATCTGCGCGCAGGCGCCAAAGACCATCCTCTCACGGGATTGGAAGAGGTGGGATAAATCGCAGGCCGCCAACAATCCGGACGAGATGTACGATGCGGCGGCTCTCTATGCGGATGGATCCGCGCAGGTGATGCGCGATCCCGCAACCGCACGCAAGCTTTTCGAGAGTCTTGCTAATCGCAACTGGCCCGGCAAGGGCCGGGCGACCTATCGCTTGGGTCGATTGATGCTCGATCCGGCTGTCGGCCCTGTCGATGCGGAGCGCGCCGCATCTCTTTTCACTGCCGCCGCATCCATGCTGCACATGGATGCCTCCGTACAACTCGCCCGCCTTCATGTGGAGGGGCGGATCGCCGGTGCCGATGTGAAGGAAGCCGAGCGGCTTCTTCGCACGGCATCCGCCGCGGGCAATGTAGACGGCGTCATCGGCCTTGCGCGTCTTCAGCGCAGCGGCCGCATCGGTGACGTGCCGAAAGCGTTGACGGACGATCTCGTCAAACTCGGATTCCTCATCCTTTACGGTGATCTCGGCAAAGGCAAGTGCAACTCCCTTTTCGAGATCGGCACCGTGCTCGCGGACGAGACGCTGGTGCCGGGCGGTCTGCCTGAGGCGGTGAAGTGGTTCGAAGCATCCTCCCGTCATGGCGACTACCGCGCCGATGTCGCGCTTGCCGAAATCTATACCGAGGGACGCGCGAACGCCTCTCTCGACATTATTCTCAAGCATCTCAACCGCGCCGCTGCTGCCGGTGTGCCTGAGGCCATGACATGGCTCGGCGAGCGCATGCTGCGTGGCGATGGAACCCCCAAGGATCTTCCGAAAGCGATTGCGTGGCTGGAGAAGGCAGGCGCTTACGCTGATATCGATGCCTATAAAATTCTTGCCCGGCATTACCGGGGCGAGTTCGGCGCGTCTCCCGATCTTCCGAAAGCTGCCGATGCGCTCATGCGCGCTTCCGAGCTTCCGGGCCACAGCCCTGGTGTGGTCGTAGCGCTCGCGCGCCTTCACGTAGCGGGCATCAATGGGCAGCCAGATATGAAGAGCGCGCTTGCTCTCTATCGCAAGGCGGCCGATCTCGGTGATCCTTCCGCTCTCACGGAATTCGCCAAGCTTCTGCTGGTTCGCCCGCAGGATGCGAACGGCACCGACATTCTCGGACTCCTTAAAGAGGCCGCAAGCCGAGGCAATCCCGAATCCATGAGCGTTCTGTCCGATCTCTATGCCTGCAGCGCCGTCGTCTCTCCCGACGCTGAGCAGGCCCGCGGCTGGCTGGAACGCGCCGCTGAAGCAGGACATGCGCGAAGCATCGCGGCACTGGCTGCGCAGGCCAACGGCGATCCTGCCGCCATGCAGCGGAGTATCTCCGCGCTCACGAAGTCGGCCGAGAGAGGCGACCGCGAAAGCATGATCCTGCTCTCGCTGGCCTACAGGACAGGGCAGGGCGTCGCGGTAGATGAAACTGCCGCCGAGCGCTGGAAGGTGGCGGCTCTCGCGCCCGGCGAGGACCGCTCGCGGGCTCTCCTCCTGCTGGCACGCAGGCTGTTGGGCGCGGAGGGTGCCTCGCGCGATGAGGCAACTGCGAAAGCCCTGCTCCAGGAGGCGGTGCAGGCTGGCGATCCGAACGCCATGCTGGAACTCGGCCGCTTCCTGGTATCCCAGGGCGGGAATGATCAGTGGCAAGGCGTGGCGCTTCTGCAGAGGGCAGCCTCTGCCGGAAATCCGACGGCCATGCTGGCGCTGGCGGATCAATCGGACGAGCAGCTTAGGCCGACCGCGAAAACTGCCGCCGAATGGCGGCGCGCCGCACTCGAAGCAGGCAGCGCCCGCGCCGCTATCGCGCTTGCATCCGCGTCGGCCGACCCAGCCGAGATGGCGCGCTGGGTGCAGCGAGCCGAGGCGCTCCCGGTCTGCGTGGCACGCGATATGGCCGAGCTGGCGCAGGTCTACCGCCGCATGCCGGATCCGCAATCGAATGATCGCGCGCGCATGTGGATCCAGCGCGCGCTCAACGACATCAGGCGAGAGCAGCCGGATCCGGCGGCACTTTTCCTTATCGGCTGCGTCATGCTCGATGGAGGGCCGGAGGAGCAGCAGGCGGCTATCGGGATCATCGAGAAGTCCGCCAATGCCGGCAAGGTTGAGGCAATGCGCTTCCTCGGGCGCAGTTATGCCTCCGGCAAGTTCGGAGAGGGAAAGGCCGATGAGGCGGTCGCCTGGCTCGGAAAAGCTCTGCGCCAAGGCGATGACGCCGCTGCCGTCGATCTGGGGCGTCTCGCGGGAGGTTCAGCGAACGATGAGGGATCGGCTATCGCCGTTCTGAAGGACATCGCCGAAGCAGGCTCCATTCCGGCCATGCGTGAATATGGCCGCTGCCTGCAATTCGGCTTCGGCATTCCGGCGGAGCCTGAGGTGGGTGCGGGCTGGCTGCGCAAGGCTGCAGAAGGGGGAGATACGGCATCCATGAAGGAGCTCTCGCGTGCTCATGCGTCCGGCTACGGTGTCGAATTGTCGGCGAATGCCAGCACTGAATGGCTGCTTCGCGCGGCCAATGCCGGCGACGCGGAAGCCATGTACGGCGTAAGCCTCGCGATGACGCTTGGGTTCGGAACGGATGTGAATGCGGAAGCCGCGCAGAAATGGCTGGCGACGGCGGAAGCGGCCGCACGCAAGTAGAACAATGGGGCGTTTCGGCGCCAGCGGCTTCACAGCCGGGAAAGATTGCAAGGGAGTGGGTCAATGATCAAGACAACGCACATTGTTATTCTCAGCTGCCTGATGGCGGGCACGGCCATCGCAGCCCCCGTTGCCGCTCCGGTCAAGCAGGAGAACGGCGGGGAGGCAGCTACTCCTTCAGGGTCGAGCCCGGCTCAGCTGCGCGCCATGTCGACCGCTCGCCTCCTCAAGCTCGGTGACGCCGCGCTGAAGGCGAAGGTAGATACGCCCGCATTCTCGACGGGTTTGAATGCGCTGCAGATTGCATCGTCGCGTGGAGATCGCGTCGCGACCCGGCTGCTCGCCAAGGTCATGGCACGTCACGAGGTCGGCATCGAAGGCGCAAACCGTGGAAAAATCGAAAGCAAGCTTCGTTATGAGGCCATGCGCGGCGCTTCCAGCTCCGTTCTCGCGGTCGCGGGCATGTATGACCGCGGGGAGGGCGTACCGGTCGACGTGAGTAAGGCGGCTCAGTGGTATCTCTGGGCAGCCCGTGTCGGCAACAATCGTGCCAGGGCTCACGTGGCCTATGCTTACGGGACAGGCCGGGGCGTGGAGCGCAGCGAGGAGGCTGCGCTGAAATGGCTCGATGACGTGAATGACGGGCGTACCCGGATGACTCTCGTCGAGATCGGCTGGGCTCTTGCCACCGGTATTGAGGGAAGCGCCGACATGCCTGCGGCCCTGCGCTATTTCGAGCGTGCCGCACAGATCAAGCCCAATGTCGCCTATCAGGTCGCCATGGATCTGGAGCGCGGTACGAACGGCGTCCAGGATCGAGCGGCGGCTGGACATTTGATCAAGGTGGCGGCGGATCGTGGCGACAGCGCGGCTGCCACCCATCTCGCCAACATGCTCGCAGGCAGCGACAAGATCGAGGATCAGCGTCAGGCAGTGCAGTGGTACACGCTCGCCGCGCAGGACAAGGAAAACGTCGCAGCCGCTCAGGGGCTGTCACGCCTTCTCGCCCTGCGCCCAAAAAGCGACGTCGTGCCGGACATCGTCGCCGGCCTTGAGAAAGCGGCTTCCGCCGGAAACCAGGAGGCTTTGATCGGCTTGGCGCAGGCCTATGCCGACGGAACGGGCGTCGCTGCGGCTCCTGAGAAGGCTGCAAGCCTGTTGCAGCAGGCAGCCGATGCGGGAATTCCGGAAGCCAAGTACCGACTCGGCCTCATGTATAAGTCCGGTACGGGAGTCGATGCAGATCTCGGCAAGGCGATCGAGTTGATGAGCAGCGCGCAGGAAAGCGGCTTTCCGCTTGCTGCCGTGGCACTCAGTTCGATGATGGAGCCGACGGCTACCAGTTCGGTGGGCGACCAACCGGTGCAGAAAGAAGCTGAGACAGGCAACGCTCTGAGGTAATCGGAAAGCGGGCAGGGGCTTCCAGCCGTACCTTGCCCGCAAATTTTCAGCAGGGTTGTCGAGGATCGATGATCTGCCCGAACCTTCCCGTCGTTTCGGTCTTCCTGCCGGCGACGATGTTTCCGCAAATCTTGCCTTGAGGATTGGTCATGACTTTCAGACTTCCGACTGCATTGTCGCGCAGCGTGTTGGCATAGGCGCTGTTCTGGATGCCGTCCTGTGCCGTGTCGCCGCCGAGCCTTATGCCTGCGCCGCGATTCCTGTAGACAATATTGTGGCGGAAGATATTGCCGTTGCCGCGCGCGTCGAGGCCGGCTGAATCCTTGTCCTTCTGACCGGTGCAGCGATTGTGCTCGACAATATTTCCCGATGATCCTTCCTTGATGTCGACGCATTCATTGCCGCGGGTATCGAACGTGTTGTGATGAATCCAGTTACCGTCGGACCGGTCGATAGCGGAATCCGGCACACCGTTCTTGCCCAACTGCTCCGGCGCGGTGCCGATATAGATGCCTTCTCCGTTCTTGCCACCGCCGTCGAAAACAAAATCGTAGACACCGCAATTTTGGATCGTGGAATGGGCGACCTCGTTGCGCCGTGCCTGGTAGCGGAATCTGATGCATTCACCGCCGGCATTTTTGAGTTTCATGCCGATGATCCGAACGCCTGTCACACCATCCCCGGAGTGGGCTCCGACTGCATAAATCAGCTTGTCCCTGTAGGCATCTTCGCTGTCGCTGGTACTGTGCTTACCATCGACCGTGAAGTTACGAAGTTCGATATAATCATGATTGATCTGAACGATACGCGGTTCACCGGCCCCGGACACGATAGCGTTTTTCTGTCCCTCGATGACTATGGGATTGCCCAGGCGCCCATCCCTGACGGTTTTAAAATCCTGAAAATAGCGCCCGGGCATAAGACGTATCGTGTCGCCGGGCATGGCGCGATCAAGCGCTTCCTGAATGCTAGGCAGCGGGTTGCCTCTTGTCCCGGCGCCGGAATTGTTTGCCATGGAACTGACGAAGTAGGTTTCCGCCGCTGCACATTCGGGCGCTGCCAACAAAGCCGAGGCCGCAAGCGTTGCGAAGAGCAAGGTATGGACGGTCCATGTCGGGCGCATGATCGTTTCCATTTCACGAGCTTTGCCGCCAAGTACACAGCGTTACTGGCGAGGTGAGATCATACGTCCCAACTTGCAATGCTTAAGATAAGGCAAAACTTGTGCGGCTGGGCTGCATATACATCATTGCCTTCACTTGTAGCGCGCGGCATCTGAGACGCGTCCGGCGCCGGAAGGTTACACGAAGCTGTGCCGATGAGAAAAGTCGAATGATATCAGTCTAGCCGCTTCAAGCAGGTCAAATCTTCCTAATGGAAAAATTATACCTCCTAAGCGGTATTCGATAATCCCTTTGCTGCAGTAGTGCATGAAACGCGGCTCTGTATAATTAGGGGTAATCTTTGCGAAAAGGCTCCCCCACATGTCAAATTTGCTGCAGATCACCACGATTCTGGGCTGCAAGAACTCCATGCTACGCGAGGGGCTCCGGCATATCCTATCAAGTACGCGCTACAAGGTACATCCGGATGATTTGACGAGTCGCTTCGCAAGCGGGTTGTCGAGCTACGGCACGCCCTGCCTGTTCGTGATCGACAGCAATCTTTATCCTGGGGAGATCAAGGACATCGTCGAGGATGTGAAGAAAGACCATCCTGACGGGCGCGTGGTCATCCTTGCCGATGGGTTCGATTTCGACGAGTTGCGATCCGTGCTGCATGCAGGGGCGGATGGTTATTGCCTGGCGACGACGGGCTGTGACGCCCTGGTCAAGTATCTGGACCTCGTCATGCTGGGCGAGGTCGTTTTCCCATCATCGGCATTGCTTTTGGCTCTTACGTCGGTTGGCGAGGCGAGAGAGATCCGCACGGAGGCTACTCCGATCACGATTTCTGCGCCGCAGCCCGAGCGCTCGGCCGATGCGAAGGAAGCGGTGATCCGGACGCTCTCGATCCGTGAGGCGGAGATCCTGCAATGTCTCATGCAGGGAGCGCCCAACAAGGTCATCGCGCGTAAGCTCGAGGTCGCAGAGGCGACGGTGAAGGTTCACATCAAGGCTATTCTTCGCAAGATCAGGGTCGCCAACCGTACCCAGGCTGCGATGTGGGCCGTCAATCACCTCTCCAATCAGGGCTCGGACGCTTCCTGGATTCCAGCGGGAGATGGATTGCCCATGCAAAGCGCATCCCTGATGAAGGTTTTGTGAGAGGGTGGTCCTTCTTTCCCTGCAAACGCCGCTGTTATAGCGTCACTAGAGAGCGGTCTGGGCCGCTCTTTCTCAATGTATCGTTTGATTGAGCTGCAGAGAGAACACCACGTCTCCTGCTTCGTCGACAACGTCAAGCCGCCACCGAGACCACTCGACGAGATCGGTCCCCGCTTCCTGGCGCAATTCCGCGATAGCCTTCATCGCTTGAACGCGCGCATGCTCGATATCTCTCACCTCGACTCCCTCGTCATCGGTCATCGTCTCATCGTCGCAAACTAGGTTGAAGTAAAATCTCATGGTCCGGTGCAGATGTGCTGTCACATTGATATGTTGTTTAGTGTACCGCAAGATCGTTTCCAGTGCCTTTGTAGTGAAATACGATTGCGCCATCCCAGCTCGAGCTTCGTACCTCAACTGATGAGAGGTTCCTATATGAGCTTTCGGTCGAGTGGGCTGAATGATCCGAAATAACCGCGATAGTCTTGGGCAGATTTAGCACGAATAGACTGTTGTTATGATATATAAAAACATAAATAATTTCTGATAATTAAAGAATGTTAAAATCAAGTGAATGGGATGACGTTGTTTTCGTTGTAAAATTAAGCTAATTTACCTAAAGAAAAGTTTGCGTCGTTACTAGGCAATCAAGACCGAAAGGCATCCTTCGATGCGTAAGAATTACGATCTGGATGGTTCGCCGCAAACTGTCGCCGTGTCGCTGGCGCGTGATGGTGCCTATCCGAGATATCTCGAATTGTCACGCTCCGTGGAGCCTTCGCGGCCTCAGGAGAATCTGGGTGTGGTTTCGACACTTCTCGTCGAGCCCAACACGCTGCTCCGCGAAGGCTTGAGGAGAATTCTCGCAGAAACGGCTTATGACCCGGTGGGGCTCTCGTCCAACCTGGTGGAAGCGCTGGGAGGTTTGGATGACAGCGGCAAGGTTTTCCTACTCATCATCGATGCCGCACGGGATCACCAGGAGACCTGCCAGCAGGTTCGGCAACTGAAGGAAAGCCAGCCTTTGGCGCGTGCCGTGATGCTCGTCGACGATTACGACCTTGCCGAGGTCTTCGCTGCGTTCCAGGCGGGCGCCGATGCCTACCTGATGAAATCTATCTCCTGCGAAGTCCTGATCAAGACGCTCGACCTCGTTATGCTGGGTGAAACGGTCTTCCCGTCAGCGGTTCTCGATCTCCTGCGCGAGCAGGTGCTGCAGAGAGCTGACGAGGTTGATGTTCAGAATGCCCCAAAGCCGGGCGAGGACAGCGCGCCTGCCAAGGGTCTGTCGGTTCGCGAAACCGTGATCCTGCGCTGCCTCATGGACGGTGACTCGAACAAGTTGATCGCCCGCAAGTTCGATATCACGGAAGCCACCGTCAAAGTCCACGTGAAGGCGATCCTGCGCAAAATTCATGCAAAGAACAGGACGCAGGCCGCCATCTGGGCCGCAAGCCATCTGCCGGCGGATGGGCGCTCTTCCACAAACTGAGACACTGATGAAGCTTTCAGCATCGGCCCCAAAGCAGAGAGAACTTTGGGGCCGATGTTTTTAACGCGGTCGTGAGCTTTAAGCCGAGCGAAGCACGGGCGCGCTGTCCCGCGCGTGATCTTCCAGAATCATGGCTGCTCCCTTCTCGGCAATCATCAGGGTCGGGGAGTTCGTGTTGCCGCTGGTGATCGTCGGCATGACGGAGGCATCGATCACACGAAGCCCTTCGATGCCGCGCACCCGCAACCTTCCGTCGGTGACGGCCATCGGATCCGAGTCGATTCCCATCTTCGCTGTGCCGACCGGGTGGAAGATGGTCGTGCCGATGTCGCGGGCGCCGTTGAGGAGTTCCTCGTCGGTCGTCAGGTTCACTCCGGGCTTGTACTCCTCAGGCCGGTACTTCTGAAGCGCTGGCATCGACACGATATGCCTTACCAGACGCAGCGAATCGACCGCCACGCGCTGGTCCTCATCGGTCGTGAGATAGTTCGGCCGAATGAAGGGCGCATCAGCCGGATCGCTGCTGCGGATCGCGACCGTGCCGCGGCTGGTCGGGCGCAGATTGCAGACGCTTGCAGTAAAGGCGGGGAAGGGGTGCGGATCCTCTCCGAATTTGTCGAGCGACAGGGGCTGGATATGGAACTGGAGGTTTGGCGTCGCATAATCCGGTGACGAGCGAGTGAAGGCGCCGAGCTGCGACGGGGCCATGGTGAGCGGCCCTTTGCGGAAGAGGGCATATTCGAGGGCCATGCGGCCCTTCTTCATGAGCGAGCGATAATCCTCGTTCAGCGTGCGAACGCCATGGACCTTATAGATCGGGCGCAGCTGGAGATGATCCTGCAGATTTGCGCCGACGCCGGGCAGATCCTGCAATGGTTCGATCCCATTTTCCCGCAGCAGCGTCGCGCCGCCGATGCCGGAAAGCTGCAGCAGTTTGGGCGATGCGATGGCGCCAGCCGATAGAATGACTTCCTTGCGCGCGTGGATGCGGCGCAAGGTGCCATTCTGCAGGATCTCCACACCGACGGCCCGCTTGCCCTCGAACAAAAGGCGCGTCGCATGGGCATGAATCTCAAGAGTGAGATTTGGGCGCGCGAGGGCAGGCTTGAGGAAGCCACGCGCGGCGGACCAGCGCCTCCCGCTTTTCTGGTTCACCTGGAAATACGAGATGCCCTCGTTGCTTCCCGTGTTGAAATCGCTCACGCGCGGAATGCCTGCCTCGACGGCGGCCTCGATGAAGGTGTCGAGAATGTCCCAGCGCAGGCGCGCGGCCTCGACACGCCATTCTCCGCCCGCGCCATGGTGCTCACTCGCTCCGAGATAATGGTCGAGGTGCTGACGGAAGATCGGCTTTACGTCGTCCCAGCCCCAACCCTCTAGGCCCGCCTGCCGCCAGTTATCGTAATCCTCTTTCTGGCCGCGCATATAGACCATGGCGTTGATGGCCGAGCAGCCGCCCAGCACCTTGCCGCGCGGATAGTTGAGGATGCGGCCTTTCAATCCGGGCTCGATCTCGGTTTTGAACATCCAGTCCGAGCGGGGATTGCCGATGGCGAAGAGGTAGCCCACAGGGATGTGGTACCAGATCCAGTTATCCCTGCCGCCTGCCTCGATCACACAAACCTGGTTGCGCGAATCTTTGGACAGGCGGTTTGCCAGAACGCAGCCGGCAGAGCCCGCGCCGATGACGACGTAATCAAAAGTGCTGACGTTGGGATTCGTATTGGACATGGCCTGCCTCCATTGGCAGATTCGTCGATCGTGAGACGCCGGGTCGAGCCGACTCTTATGCCGTTCGCTTGGGCTTGCGCTTAAACAGTTCCAGGATCTCGCCCACGATGCCCCGGCGGAACAGCAGCACGCAGATGACGAAGATGATACCGATCAGCACGGTCACGGGGAAATCCCAGGCAGCAAGATAGTTCTGCAGCGCGATCACGAGGCCCGCCCCGACGACAGGGCCGATCATCGTGCCGATGCCGCCGAGAAGCGTCATGAGGATCACTTCGCCCGACATCTGCCATGTCACGTCGGTGAGTGTCGCGAACTGGAAGACTATGGCCTTCGTGCCGCCTGCAAGACCGGCGAGCGCCGCCGACATGACGAAGGCGCCGAGCTTGTAGCGATCGACCCTATAGCCCAGCGAGACAGCGCGCTTCTCGTTCTCGCGGATCGCCTTGAGGATATTGCCGAAGGGCGAGTTCACGATGCGCCAGATGAGAAGGAGGCCGACTAGGAAGATCGCCAGCGTCACGTAATACATGGTGTATTGGTCGCTGAGATCGATCAGCCCGAGCAGATGACCGCGCGGCACGCCCTGTATGCCGTCCTCGCCGTGGGTGAACGGTGCCTGGAGGCAGAGGAAGAAGAACATCTGCGAGAGCGCCAGCGTGATCATGGCGAAGTAGATGCCCTGGCGGCGGATGGCGAGCAGGCCCATGACGAGGCCCATCACGGCGGCACCGGCGACGCCGAGAAGGATGCCTGCCAGCGGTTCCCAGCCCCAGACCTTGACGGCATGGGCGGTGAAGTAGGCCGCGCCGCCGAAGAAAGCGGCATGGCCGAAGGACAGGAGGCCGACATAGCCGATGAGCAGGTTGAATGCGCAGGCGAAGAGCGCAAAGCACAGCATGCTCATCAGGATGCCGGTGTAGAAATAGAACGGCGCGATCAGCAATCCCGCGATGGCGACAGCCCCGAGGATCAGGCCGGTGATGCGCAGCTTGGGTTGCTCCGCGACAGCTTCTGTTCCGATAGCCATGATGTCACTCCTCCCGCCCAAAGAGGCCTGCCGGCCTGACGAGCAGAACGATGGCCATGACCAAGAAAATAACGATGCTCGACGCCTGCGGGTAGAAGACTTTCGTGAGACCCTCCAGCACGCCGAGCATATAGCCGGTGACGATGGCGCCGAGGATCGACCCCATGCCGCCGACAACCACGACGGCGAAGACGATGATGATGAGGTTCGTGCCCATCAGTGGGCTCACCTGATAGATCGGTGCCGCGAGCACGCCTGCGAGCGCGGCAAGGGCGGCGCCTAAGCCGTAAGTAAGCGTGAGCAGAAGCGGCACGTTCACGCCGAAGGCCTGGACCAGTGTCGCGTTCTCGGTGGCGGCGCGCAGATAAGCGCCAAGCCGGGTCTTCTCGATGAGAAGCCATGTGCCGATGCAGACGATGAGGGAGGCGATGACAACCCAGCCGCGATAGATCGGCAGGAACATGAAGCCGAGATTCACCGCGCCTGTGAGCTGTTCCGGAGGCGCATAAGGATTGCCCGCCGCGCCGAACCAGTAGCGGAAGGCGCCTTCCAGGATGAGCGCGAGGCCGAATGTCAGCAGGAGCCCGTAGAGTGGATCGACGCCGTAGAGACGGCGCAGCATCACGCGCTCGATGACGATGGCGATGGCGCCCACGATGATGGGAGCCAGAACGAGAGAGGGCCAATAGCCGATGCCGGCATAGGTGAGCAGCAGATAGGCGGCGAAAGCACCAAGCATGTACTGCGCGCCATGGGCGAAGTTGATGACGCGGAGCAGCCCGAAGATCACCGCGAGCCCGAGGCTGAGCATGGCATAGAACGAGCCGTTGATCAGACCGATGAGAATCTGGCCGTAGAGGGCAGGGGTGGGGATGCCGAAAATCGTGCTCATGATGCCTTATACCCCCAGCACTTCGTGAAGCTCGTCCATGCGCGCATCGAGCTCATTCCCGGGGAACGAGCTCACCATCCGTCCGTCCTCCATGAGGTAAAAACGGTCAGCGACTTTGCGCGCGAAGCGGAAATTCTGTTCGACGAGAAGAATGGTCATGCCACGGTTTTTCAATTTGACCAGCACGTCGCCGATACGCTGGACGATGACGGGCGCAAGCCCTTCCGTCGGCTCATCGAGCAGGATGACTTTCGCGCCCGTGCGCAGGATCCGGGCGATGGCCAGCATCTGCTGCTCACCGCCGGAGAGTTTGGTGCCTTGGCTCGTGCGACGCTCGTACAGGTTCGGGAAGAGCTTGTAGATCTCCTCCACGCTCATGCCGCCTTCCGCGACCGTCGGTGGCAGGGCAAGGTTTTCCGAGACGTTGAGGCTCGCGAAGATGCCGCGTTCCTCCGGCACGTAGCCGATGCCGGCTTGCGCGACCTTGTGCAGGGGAAGGCTCAGGAGGTCCTTGCCGCGCAGTTTGATGACACCTTCGCGGCGACGCAGGATGCCCATGATCGCGCGCAAGGTCGTCGTCTTGCCCGCGCCGTTGCGGCCAAGCAGCGTCACGGTTTCACCCTCACGGATGTCGAGATCGACGCCGTGGAGCACGTGGCTCTCGCCGTACCAGGCATTCAATCCGCGAACTTCGAGGAGAGGCGCCTTACTCATGCTCGGTCCCCATATAGGCTTCACGCACGCGTGGATCGGCGCTCACGGTATCGTAGGTTCCATCGGACAGGATCTCGCCGCGCGCAAGAACTGTGACGCGGTCGCACAGGTCGGAAACCACGTTTAGATTGTGCTCGACCATCAGCACCGTCCGATTTTTCGCAATGCGGCGGATCAGGTCGGTGATGCGGCCGATATCCTCGTGGCCCATTCCGGCCATCGGCTCGTCGAGCAGCAGCATGGCGGGATCGAGCGCGAGCGTCGTTGCGATCTCGAGCGCGCGCTTGCGGCCATAGGACAATTCGGATGCGGTCAAATCCGCATAGGTCGAGAGATTGACGGCATCGATCAACTCCATCGCCCGGTCGTCGAGAGCCGAGAGGCTATTGGATGAGCGCCAGAATTGTGTGGCGAGGCCGGATGGGCGCTGCAATGCCACGCGCACATTGTCGAGCACAGTCAAATGCGGAAATACCGCCGAGATTTGAAAGGAGCGCACGAGGCCGAGGCGCGCCACCTCGGCGGGTTTCATGCGCGTGATGTTTTCTCCGCGAAAGTGAATTTCACCGCGGGTCGGCGTGAGAAATTTGGTGAGCAGATTGAAGACCGTGGTCTTGCCGGCGCCGTTGGGGCCGATCAATGCATGGATCGTGCCTTCGTTGACGGATAATGTCACGTTCTTCACGGCGATGAAGCCGCGAAACTCCATGGTGAGGCCCGAGGCGCTCAATATCGATTGGGTACTGACCATATGGCAGCCATCATCCTCGTGCAAAAGAAGAGGTGAGGATGCAGGACGCATCCCCACCCGAATCGTGATGCTTACTGTGTGATCTGGCAGCCGCTGTCGGCAAGGCTCAGGTAAGCCTGATCGCCGGGCACCTTGGCGAGCTGCTTGTACATGTCCCACTCGCCCTTGCTCTCTTCAGGCTTCTTCACCTGGAAGAGATACATGTCGTAGACCATGCGGCCGTTGGGCAGAACCTTGCCGCTCTTGGCGAAGATGTCGTTCACCGGCATCTCGTGAAGCAGCTTCGCCACTGGCTCGGTCGCGTCCGTTCCGGCCTTCTCGACGGCTTTCAGATATTGCAGCACAGTCGAATAGGTGCCCATGTGGATCATGTTGGGCATGCGGCCGGTCTTTTCCTGGAAGCGCTTGGCGAAGGCGCGGTTCTCGTCGCTTTGGTCCCAGTACCAGCCTTCCGTCAGCGTCAGGCCCTGCGCTGCTTTGAGGCCGAGACCTTTCACTTCCGCCAGCGTGAAGAGCAGAGCCGCAAGGCGCGTGCCGCCCTGGGTGATGCCGAACTCGGCAGCCTGTTTGATGGCATTCGCGGTATCGAGGCCGGCATTCGCCAAGCCGATCACGTTCGCGCCGGAGCTCTGGGCCTGCAGCAGGAAGGACGAATAGTCGGTGGCTGCCAGCGGGTGGCGCACGGAGCCGACGACCTGACCGCCCTTCGACTTCACGAACTTGGAGGTCTGATCCTCAAGCGAGTAACCGAAGGCATAATCCGCAGTGAGGAAGAACCACTTGTTGCCGCCGTTCTCCACCAATGCGCCGCCGGTGCCGACCGCGAGCGCATGCGTGTCATAGGCCCAGTGGAACCCGTAAGGCGAGCACTGCTTGCCGGTGAGGTCGGTTGTCGCCGCACCGGTGGTCATGGTGATTTTCTTCTTGTCCTTCGACAGGCCCTGCACAGCGAGCGCGACGGAGGATGTGGTCAGCTCCATGATGGCATCGACCTTGTCCGTGTCATACCATTGACGGGCGATGCTGGAGGCTACGTCGGGCTTGTTCTGATGGTCGGCGCTGACGATCTCGACCGGAACACCAAGGACCTTGCCGCCGTAATCCTGAACCGCCATGCGGGCTGCTTCAACCGAGGACTTGCCGCCGAAATCGGCATAAACGCCGGATTGGTCATTCAGGATGCCGATCTTCACCACGCCGTCAGAGGCCTGCTGCGCAAAGGCCGACGACGCCGCTACGGTGCAGCTTAGGGCAAATAAAAGTGGCTTGAGGACTTGCATCTTTCTTCCCTTCATGGATCGAGGCGAGGTTGGTCCTGCCTTGTGTTGAGCCGCATGGTGAAACCACCAAAATGGACGGTCAAGAGAAGGTAACGGGCGTTTCGGTCTTAGCAATGCGATGGCGTTTCATCCTTAAGTCGCAAATATTCTCAAAGGAGTATCGTCTTTGCCTAATCCTTGGGCTCATCCCGCCCGGACGGCATTCCTGACCGGCGCGCAGGGTGGTTCACATGGTGCAGATGAGAACCTATATCTGGCTTGAAAATCCCCTATCGCACAGGTTGGAGTGAAGCCCGATGACCGTCCATGCCGCGCCGTCCCATCGCATCCCGGACTTGAAGGATCCGTCTCTGCTTGTGTCGCAGGCTTATGTCGCCGGCGAGTGGATCGATGCTCCTGACGGCAAGACCATTGCCGTGACCGACCCCGCCGATGGTGCGCTCATCGTAAATGTGCCCGATCTCGGGCCCGACATCGCCCGCCGTGCCATCGACAAGGCACATGAGGTGCAAAAGGAGTGGGCCAAGCGCACCGCCAAGGAGCGCAGCGCCATTCTCAAGGTCTGGTACGACCTCATTATCCAGAATGCCGACGATCTCGCCCTCATCCTCACCACCGAGCAGGGCAAGCCCCTCGCCGAGGCCAAGGGCGAGGTGATCTCCAACGCTGCTTATATCGAGTGGTTCGCGGAAGAGGCCAAGCGTATCGACGGAGACATCATTCCCGGCGCTAATCCAGGGCAGCGCATCTTGGTCCTCAAGCAGCCGGTAGGTGTGTGCGCCGCCATCACGCCGTGGAACTTTCCCAATGGCATGATCACGCGTAAAGTGGGCCCGGCGCTGGCCGCCGGTTGCACCATGGTGCTCAAGCCCGCAGCTCAAACTCCGCTCTCCGCGTTCGCCTTGGCCGTACTGGCCGAGAGGGCCGGCGTACCCAAAGGCGCATTCTCGGTCATCACTGGCGAGGCCAAGCCTATCGGCGAGGAGTTCTGCCGCAATCCGAAGGTGGCCAAGATAACCTTTACCGGCTCAACCAATGTGGGCCGCTGGCTCATGCGCGAAGCCGCGGACGGCATCAAGCGGTTGTCGCTGGAGTTGGGCGGCAATGCGCCCTTCATCGTGTTCGACGATGCCGATCTCGATGCGGCGGTCGAAGGCGCGCTGGCCTCGAAGTTCCGCAATGCCGGACAGACCTGCGTGTGCGCCAACCGCATCTATGTGCAGGAGAGCGTGGCGGAGGCCTTTGCCGAGAAGTTCGCGGCCAAGGCCGGAGGCCTCAAGCTCGGCCGGGGCACGGAGGCAGGCGTCGCAATGGGGCCGCTGATCGATGACCGCGCGGTGGCCAAGGTTGAGGAGCATGTGGCCGACGCGCTCGAGAAGGGCGGCAAGCTGGTGCTGGGCGGCAAGCGCTCCAGCCTCGGCGGCACGTTCTTCGAGCCCACGGTGATGACGGGGATCACGCAAGCGATGAAGGTGACGAAGGAGGAGACGTTCGCGCCGTTGGCTCCGATCATCACGTTCAAGAATGAGGCGGATGTGATCGCGATGGCGAACGACACGGAGTTCGGGCTGGCATCGTACTTCTATGCGCGGGACATGGCGCGTGTTTGGCGCGTGGCCGAGGCGCTGGAGAGCGGGATGGTGGGCGTGAACACGGCAGCGCTTGCCAATGAGATGGCGCCGTTCGGGGGTGTGAAACAGTCGGGCTTGGGCCGCGAGGGCTCCAAGTACGGCATCGAGGGCTTCCTCGAGATCAAATACGTCGCGCTCTCGGGACTGTAACGCGGAAGTAAAGAAAACCCTGCTCGGTCCAGGCCGAACAGGGTTTTCGATGTGCAGGCCGATCGGAATGTTCAGCGCTGACGTGCGCTCAGCAGAAGCTCCGCCAGTTCGGCAAAGCCATCGCCGGAATGGCCTTTGGCGATATAGGCCGGCTTATGCTTCAAACGGTGTTCGAAGGCGTGAATGTTGGCGACGCCGACGCTGAGAGGGAAAGCCTCGAACATGGGTTCGTCGTTGGGCGAGTCGCCTGCGTAAATCACGCATTCCTTCGCCTGCTCCCAACTCAGTCCGAACACTTCGGCAAGCAGCGTCTTGGCCATGCTGAGCTTGTTGTAGTCGCCAAACCATCCGTTCACGTGAATGGAGCTGACTTTCGCCTGCGCACCGTGGCGTTCGAAGATGGACACGATCCTGTCGACTTCCGATTCTGGCAAAGCTGGAACGTCCTCGCAGAAATCGATGGCGAGATCGGCGACACGATAGGCCTGGTCGCTGGCGAGGGCCGATCCCGGCACGGATGACAGGACGTCCTTCTCGATGGCATCGAGCTTGGCGCGGTTGCCTTTCAGTTCCTCAGGTTTCGCCCAGAAATGCTGATGCATCTTTTTCCGCTCACGGTCGTAGCGGAAATAAAAGGCGCCGTTTTCTCCGACGATGGCATCGACCGGCCACATGCGGGCGATGTGATCGCACCAGCCGGCGGGGCGCCCCGTCACCGGGATCACAAGAAAGCCGGCGCACTGCAGGTTCTCCAGGGCGGCATAGGCCGAGGCCGTCAGCATGCCCTCGGATGTGATCGTGTCGTCGATATCGGTCAGGATCACGCGAACCGAGCGAGCCTTCTCAAGCGGCAACTGAGCCAGAGGGTTCATGCCGGGCCTCCTGGGATGGTGATTTGGGCTAAGCGGCCGATCTCGATCATGAGCAGGCGTTCCTTCGCAGATATTCGTTAGGCGACTAAAAGGTTATCGGGCGCAGCATCAAGCATAAATGAATGGAATGTTCCAACATTTTTCCCGAAGCTGGGCCGTTTTCAGCAGATTTGCGGCCGTCTTGAGGGACGATCTTTGCTGATCCGAGCCTGGTTCTGTCGTAGTTGGACAGCATGACAAGCGATGCTTTGATTCTGCGTGCCGTCTTCGATGCAGCCCTCCGCTCGGCTCTGCCGGATGGGAAGTTCGACGGGCGCCTGCCGCCCCGGCCGAAGGGCCGAACCATTGTCCTGGGAGCCGGAAAGGCATCGGCTCGCATGGCGGCGGCCTTCGAAGAGGCGTGGGCTGCGGCGGGCGGCGCCTGCGAGGGTCTTGTCGTCACGCGCTATGGGCATGCGGTGCCGACGCGATCCATCGAAATCGTCGAGGCCGCACATCCCGTTCCGGACGAAGCGGGGCTTCAGGCGGCAGGGCGCATTCTCGAACTCGCCAGGGAAGCAGGCCCCGACGATCTCGTCGTCTGCCTCATTTCCGGCGGTGCATCGGCGCTTCTGTCGCTGCCTGCCGAGGGCATCACATTCGCCGACAAGCAGGCGCTCAATCGCGCGCTCCTGAAATCCGGCGCGCCGATCGGCGAGATGAATTTGGTGCGCAAGTCGCTCTCCGCGATCAAGGGCGGGCGGCTTGCAGCGGCCGTTAAACCTGCTCAAATCGTCACCTATCTCATCTCGGACGTGCCGGGAGACGATCCATCCAGCATCGGCTCCGGACCGACGATACCGGAGCGCATCGATCCGCAGACCGCCCTGTCGATCCTGCGCAAGTACAATATCGATGTTCCTGCGCATGTGGTGAAAGCCATCGAGGCGAACGCCGTCGACGATGCGGCGTCCGGCGGTGAGGCTCACATGCTGGCCACGCCGAAGATGGCGCTCGATGCAGCTGCTGCGAAAGCGCGCGAACTCGGCTTGACGCCGTTGATCCTCGGTGATGCCATCGAAGGAGAGGCGCGTGAAGCGGGCCGCGTGATGGCTGGCATTGCGCGCTCCTCGATGATGTATGGTGAGCCGGTCAAGGCGCCTTGCGTCCTGCTCTCCGGCGGTGAAACCACGGTGACCGTGCGCGGCTCCGGACGCGGCGGACGCAATGTGGAGTTTCTGCTCGCATTGGCGCTGGAGCTTCGTGATGAATCGAAGATCTCCGCAATCGCCTGCGATACGGATGGAATCGACGGATCGGAGGATAATGCCGGGGCGTGGTTCGATGCCGCGATGTTCGACATCGCCCGCGAGAAGGGCATCGATCTCGATGCGCATCTTGCCAATAACGACGGCTATTCTGCTTTCGCCGCCCTCGACCGGCTCATCGTGACAGGGCCGACCCTGACCAATGTGAATGATTTCCGTTGCATCCTCATCCGCCCATGAGGATCGTCAGAAGACGCTGTTGGCTCCCGTCACGTTCTTCTCAGGGATCGTTATCGTGACGGTGGCGCCTTTGCCTTCCTGACTTTCAATCTGCAAGCCGCCTCCATGCAGCTTCAAAATGTGCCAAGCGAGGCTGAGCCCCAAGCCCGTGCCTGGAAGTTGCTTGGCGTTGCGGCCCCGGAAGAAGGGCTGCATCAGGAAGGGCAGGTCCCATTCGGAAATGCCGATGCCTTCGTCCTTCACGACGATGGAGATGCCGTCCTCCATTGCACGGGCGGTCGCCCTTACCGGACAGTCTGGCGGCGAATATTTCATGGCATTGGACAGGATGATCACGATAGCCTGTTCCAGCAGGATCGGATCGCCGATGATCGTATCGGGCAAACCCTGAATGTCGATGGTGAAGGGGCGGTCAGGCTCGTGGCTGCCCTGTTCCTGGCAAGCGCGCAGGATCAGGCTTTCAGGATTGAACTCGCTGGGGTTGAGCAGCATGCCTCCCGCACTCGCGCGCGTGTAGGACATGATCATCTCGATCAGCTCGTCCAGGCGTAGGCTCGCCCGCCAGATCCTCTCCGCGCGGCCGCGCACGTCCTCCGGGCTCATCTTGTCCGCACGGCGCATGATGCCTTGTGCAAGGGCGTTGATGGCGGAAAGAGGTGTTCTGAGCTGATGTGCGAGAAGCGCAATGCGGTCGAGAGGCTGCGCGGTTCGCTTCAAAACGTCCCGGCTGCCTTTCGCGCGCGCAGTCTTGATTGGCTCCTTTGGAGCCTTTGGTGCAGAGGACACAGAAACTCTCAACCCCAAAATTATATAACATTTGTTGCCCCATTGCTCGAATTAGCGCAGCCAAGCCTGTTGTCCATGCGCGCAATGAAATAACTGAGCATGTTATTGGGGATTATTGATTTGCGTATAGATGCGAGAATTTACCTGCATAATTTAGTTATTTGATTGTCTGTGCAATAAAGGATCGGATCGATCGCTTGTAAAATAAGGTGTATCCGCAATGTTTTAAGCGCATTTTATTCAGCATAAAATTCAACTTCTGAACATTTATTGAAGTGGCAATTGATTGATCCGATCCCGGTTTACGATAAGGCAAAGCTTGAAACCTTCTGTGACGCCCTGCGTTCTCACTCCAGAATATCAATTTATTGGAGAATTTATCATGGATAACGATCGCACCGAAGGTAGCATGAAGAACATTAAGGGTCGCGTGAAGGAAGGCGTCGGGAAGGCCATCGGCGACTCCAAGCTGGAAACCGAAGGCAAGATGGATAAGGCTGAAGGCCGCATCCAGAATACCATCGGCGGCATAAAGGACAGCCTGCGCAAAGGCTCCTGATCACCCTAGATTTTCTGACGAAGGCCCGGCTTCATGCCGGGCCTTTTTCATGGGGCTTTTCGGATCACGAAGGTAATCGCATTACCGTCCTGCCGTTGTTCGAGCAGGTCATCGCCCAATTCGCGGATGAGGTTGGGTAGATCGATCCCAGCGAGAGGATCGGTGCAGATCACGCAAAGCTGATCGCCAGGCTTTAGGGTCAGGAGTGTTTTGCGCGTGCGCAGCACCGGCAGCGGGCATTTCAGGCCGGAAAGGTCCAGTTCCACCATTGCAATTCTCCGGCTTCCGATGAGCTTCTTAGCGGCGCATCGCGGCAGGCTCAACCAGGCCCTGCGCCTTTGCCAGATCTTGCGGCGTGTTGATGTTGAAGAATGGATCGCTCGGCGCGGCGGGCCACTCTGCGCGTGCCATTCCGTGATGCCGCACCCACTCCTCCACCCGGCACACGCCCTTCTCAACGAGGGCCCGCTGGAGATCGTGACGCAGGCTGACCGGCCATAGCCCAATTACGAAATGGTCCTGAGAGCCTGATGAAGCACAGGCGAGAGGCTGGCCTTGAGCCTGCCGTGCCCCGTGCAGGCGCTGAACGAGATCGGATGGGATGAACGGGGTATCTGCTGGAACGCTGACCACCCATTCCAGGGAGGGACGGTGAAGGGCAGTCCATTCGAGGGCGGCCAGGATTCCCGCCAGGGGCCCCGGATGACCGGAAACCGAATCCGGTACGAGGGGCAAATCCAAGTTTCCGAACCGCGACAGGTCCCCGGTCGCGTTCAGAATCACGCCCTCGCATTGAGGTGCAAGCCGCTCGCAGACATGAGAGAGCAGGGGGCGGCCGTTCAACTCAAGAAGAGCCTTATCGACTCCGTGCATGCGGCGTGCCAGCCCGCCGCCGAGGATGGCGCCCAGGGTGGCGGGGTAGGGCACCATGGCGGCTTACTCAATCACGATGCGGGGGGCAGGCCGCGAAGCGGCCCCGCCAGACAGGGTGGCCCAGATCTGCTGCGCCATGTTCTTGTAAATTTTGGCGTGAGGCCCATCGGGCTCGACCGCGACCACGGGACGGCCCGCATCCGATAATTCGCGGATCGTCATGTTGAGAGGGACCTCGCCCAGGAAGGGGACGCCCAGGCGTTCGGCTTCCGACCGCGCGCCGCCATGGCCGAAAATGTGCGAGGTCTGGCCGCAATGGGGGCAGACGAAGGTTGCCATGTTTTCGACGATGCCGAGAATCGGGATCTCCACCCGCTTGAACATCGAGACGCCGCGACGGGCATCGATGAGGGCGAGATCCTGGGGGGTCGAGACGATCACGGCTCCAGCCAGGGGGGTGGCCTGCGCCATGGTGAGCTGGGCGTCGCCCGTGCCGGGCGGCATATCCACCACGAGCACGTCGAGATCGCCCCAGGCCACCTCGCGCAGCATCTGCGTGATTGCGGACATCACCATGGGGCCGCGCCAGATCATGGCCGCTTCCTCTTCCACCAGGAAGCCGATGGACATGACCTTGAGGCCATAAGCCTCCATGGGTTCGAGAATGCGGTTCTCGAGAAGCCGGGGCTTGCCGTGAATGCCCAAAAGCTTCGGCATGGAGGGGCCATAGATGTCGGCATCGAGAATGCCGACCTTCAGGCCTTGGGCCGCGAGGCCGAGCGCCAGGTTGCAGGCGGTGGTCGACTTGCCGACGCCGCCCTTGCCGGAGGCGACCGCGATCACGTGCTGCACACCGGGAATGCGCTGGTTCCTGGGCTGCGCGGCGGCCCGTGGGCGCTGCGGCGCGGGTGGTGCCGCGGGAGCGGAGCCGGGTGCCCGATCCGCCGTCAGGCTGGCGAAGACGCCCTTCACGCCCGGCAGTCCCTGCACGGCGGTGGCAGCCGCCTGGCGAACCTGCTCCATGACTGCTGCTTCGGAGGGATCGATGGCGATGGAGAACATCACCCGGCCCGCATCGTCGATATGCACGTCGGAGAGGCGCCCCGAGGCGGCAAGGTCCGTTCCGGTTGCATCGACCGGCACGGTTGCCAAGGCCTGCAGCACATGTTCACGGGTGATCGCCACGATGGATACTCCTGGACTCGATCCGACAACAGATTCTTATCCCTCATGTATAGGGCGAAGGGCTCTACGTTAAGGTGTTCGCGCTTGGAAGGGCGCAAGTTCCTGAACCAAACCGCAGCTGGTCCGTTGTCCACCCGACCCTCGGGCGGCCGGAGCGGCTCGTCCTGCCTCGCCAGGCCCGGGATGCGTTTCGAGATTTCCAAGGAGTCAATGATGCACCAGCACGGGCATAACGATCCGAATGCCGCGAAGCTTTATGAGCTCATCAAGGATGTGAAGATCGCCATGATGACGACCATCGATACCGAGGGAAAGCTGCACAGCCGCCCCATGCACAGCCAGGAAGCGGATGAGCACGGAGATCTCTGGTTCTTCACGCAGATCCAGTCGCCGAAAACCACGGAGCTCTCGCGCGATAACGAGGTGAACCTTGCCTACAGCGACCCGAAGAGCCAGACCTATGTTTCGGTCACCGGCAAGGCCGAGATCGTGCGTGACAAGGCGACCATTCAGGATAAGTGGTCGGAGCCGCTGCGGGCCTGGTTCCCTGAAGGTGTCGACGATCCGCAGATCGCCCTGATCCGCGTGCATCCGCAGGGCGGTGAATATTGGGACAGCCCGTCCTCGACCATCGTGCATCTCTACGGTTATGCGAAGGCAGCCATCACCGGTAAGCCGCCGCATCCGGGCGACCAGGCGAAGGTCAATCTCAGCTGATGCAACGTTCAGGCATCTATGCAATGAGGGCCGCGACGCGGCCCTTTTTGTTGCCCGGGTTTACTTCTTTCTTTCGTGTTTCTTTCAAGTGAAAGCTTGAGTATCATCAAGGACAATAAGCAAAAGCGGAGGAATCCGTCCGGCAATAATGAATCAGCAGAGGGGGGCGCTCCCAGGGAGGGAACGATGAAGTTCGTCTGGCTTGCCGCCGTCTCCACTGTAGCGTTTGCATCATCAAGTCTTGCCCAGCCTGCGCCTCAGCCGAGCGGCAATCTCGAAAAGCTCCAAACATTTCAGAGCACGGGCACCGTCGAGCCCAAGCAAATTCCGCAGGAAGGCCGCCGGGCCGACGCCATTCGCAAAAATCTCGAGAAGGTCAAGTTGCCTGCAGGCTTCAAGATTGATCTCTATGCCGTCGTGCCGGATGCGCGGCACATGGCCGTCGGTCCCAATGCCGGTGTCGTATTCGTCGGAACGCGCAAGAACAATGTTTATGTGATCACGGATCGCGACAAGGATCGTGTGGCGGATGAGGTGAAGCAGTTCGCGCCCTCCGTCGAGTTCAAGATACCGAACGGCGTCTGCTTCTCCCGCGATGGCATGCTTTATGTTGCCGAGCAGAATCGGGTGCTGCAATTCCCGGCGGCTGAATTCTTCTATGAAGGTCCCGATGTGGCGGCTGGTGTCGTCGTGAAGCAGGGCGAACTGATCCCGCCGACAGAGGAAAGCTTCAATCACACGGCCCGTGTGTGTCGCGTGGGGCCTGACAACAAGCTCTACATCGCTCTCGGTCAGCCCTTCAACGTTCCGCCGAAAGACAAGATGGAGCTTTACAAACGTAACGGCATCGGCGGCATCATCCGCATGGACCAGGACGGCAAGAACAAGGAGGTTTACGCCACAGGTATCCGCAACTCCGTGGGCATCGAGTTCAATCCCAACGACAAGACGCTGTGGTTCACCGACAATCAGGTGGACGGCATGGGAGACGACCAGCCTCCGGGCGAATTGAATCGTGCGACGCAGATGGGCCAGAATTTCGGCTTCCCCTATTACGGCGGCGGCATGGTGCGTACGGTCGAGTACAAGGATGACCAGGTGCCCGCCGGTACCGTAGCTCCACAGGTCGAGATGGCGCCGCATGCGGCTGACCTTGGGCTAGTTTATTATAATGGCCGCATGTTCCCGCGCTCCTATCAGGGCGGTATCTTCACGGCGCAGCATGGCTCCTGGAACCGCACCAAACCCATCGGGGCACGGATCATGTTCACGCCGCTAAAGCCCGACGGCACGGCCGACAAGCCGCAGGTCTTCGCCGAGGGCTGGTTGACGGAAAACGGGGAATATCTCGGTCGCCCGGTCGACGTGGCCGTGCTCCTCGACGGTTCGCTTCTCGTCTCAGACGACACGGCGGGTGCGATCTATCGCATCTCCTACGAGAGCCAGTGACGGCATCCCCACAGGCGCGCCGCCCCAGGCGCGCCTGTTCTTTTGCGGAAAGCATCGACATGAAGCGAATTCTTACTCTCGCAGCCTTGGGGGCTGTACTGGGGATCGTTGCTCCAGAGGCCGCAGGCGCAGGCGATGCCAAGGCCGGACGCCAGAAGATCACGACGTGTCAGGCCTGCCATGGGCTCGACGGCCTCTCCAAGAACCCGGAGGCCCCGAACCTCGCGGGCCAGATCGAGGGCTACCTCGTCAAGGCGCTTGCCGAATACAAGGCCGAGACCCGCAAGAACGAGAGCATGAACATCGTAGCAAAAGACCTGTCGGACCAGGATATGGCCGACATCGCGGCCTATTTCTCCTCCATCCAGGTCGATGTTCTGCCGCCTTAGGCCGGATCTGGCCTGGATAGGGAGCCGGGCACCCTTTCTTCCTGGGTAAGGCTTCGCTATGGTCTCGCCTCCTTGAAACGGTGAGGAGCAGGGCATGGTGGACATCGCGACCAGGGTCTACAACCATACCTGGAAGATCGACCCGATCGTGCGGTCGGTGCTGGATACGGACTTCTACAAGCTTCTGATGGCGCAGACGATCTTTCGCCGCCATCGGGACGTGCAGGTCACGTTCGGCATCCACAACCGCACCACGCGCATCCGGCTGGCCGACATCATCGACGCCGGCGAACTGCGCGAACAGCTCGACCATGTGCGAAGCCTCTCCCTGACGCGCGGCGAATCCACATGGCTGCGCGGCAATACCTTCTACGGCAAGCGGCAGATGTTCTCGCCCGAGTTCATGGACTGGCTCGAGACCTTCCGTTTTCCCGAATACCTGCTGGAGAAGGAAGACGGCCAATACGTGCTGACCTTCCACGGTCCCTGGATCGAGACCACCATGTGGGAGATCCCGGCACTCGCCATTCTCAACGAGCTGCGCTCGCGTGGTGTGCTGCGGGACATGGGCAAGTTCGAGCTTCAGGTGCTCTATGCCCGCGCCATGACGCGCGTATGGGAGAAGATCGAACGGCTGAAGACGATGCCCGATCTCTCCATCGCCGATTTCGGTACACGCCGCCGCCATGGCTTCCTGTGGCAGGATTGGTGCGTGCAGGCTATGATCGAAGGCCTGGGAAATTCGTTCCTCGGCACCTCGAACTGCCTCATCGCCATGCGTCAGGAGGTGGAGGCCGTCGGCACCAACGCGCATGAATTGCCCATGGTCTATGCGGCGCTTGCGGACAGCGATGCGGAACTGGCGTCGGCGCCCTATCGCGTGCTGGCCGACTGGCAGGAAGATTATGAGGGAAACCTGCTCGTCATCCTGCCCGATACCTATGGCACCACAAACTTCCTTCAGAACGCGCCGGAATGGGTGCCGTCCTGGACCGGCATCCGCGTCGACTCGAAGGATCCCATCGAAGGCGGCGAGGAGGCGATTGCGTGGTGGCGCGAGCGCGGGCAGAACCCGGCGGAAAAACTCGCCATTTTCTCGGATGGTCTCGATGTCGATGTGATCGAGCGCATTCACAACCATTTCCGAGGCCGCATGCGCATAGGCTATGGCTGGGGCACGCTGCTCACCAACGATTTCCGTGGGCTCGCACCCGAAGGCCGTCTCGACCCGATCTCTATCGTCTGCAAGGTCATCTCCGCCGATGGGCGTCCGACGGTGAAGCTGTCGGACAATCCGACGAAGGCGATGGGGCCGGGCGCGGAAGTCGAGCGTTACAAGCGTGTATTCCATGTGGGCGCGCAACGCGCGCAGCCCGTTCTGGTGTGAGGCTCATGAAGATCGATCTGAATTGCGATATGGGCGAAGGCTTCGGCCCCTGGCCCATGGGAGACGATGAGGCGATGCTCGACATCGTTTCCTCCGCCAACATCGCCTGCGGCTTTCACGCGGGCGATCCGTCGATCATGTTCCGGACCGCTGAGATCGCGAAGCGCAAGGGCGTCGCCATCGGCGCGCACCCCGGCTTCAACGATCTCCATGGCTTCGGACGCCGCTTCATCAAGGGCGATACGCCTGCCGAAATCGAGCGCATGGTCGCCTATCAGATCGGCGCCATGCAGGCGGTGGCCTCGCTCGCCGGGCACAAGGTCACTTATGTGAAGGTGCATGGCTCGCTCAATAACATGGCGAATGAGGATGAGGATCTGGCGCTCGCCATCGCCCGCGCCATCAAGGGCGTCGATGCAAGCCTCATCAATATGTGCATGCCCGGTCTCCTGATGGAGAAGGCCTCCGATGCGGTCGGCGTGAAGGTGGTGCGCGAAGTCTTTGCTGACCGCACCTATGAGGATAACGGGACGCTCACCAGCCGCAAGAAGCCCGGCGCCGTGATGCACGATGCGGATGCGGCGGCGGAACGCGTGCTTCGCATGGTCCAGGACAAGGCGATCACGACCGTGTCCGGGAAGCGCATTCCCGTCGAGATCGACACGATCTGCGTCCATGGCGACGAGCCTACCGCTGTCGTGATGGCGAGGACTGTCAGGCAGAATCTCGAAGCGAATGGCGTCGTCATCGCGCCGTTCTAAGGATCTTGAGATCGTGTCCTTTAAGGATCACTTCTCCTCACGTTCCGGCGATTACGCTGCGTACCGCCCGACCTATCCGGACGCTCTCACCGACTATCTCGCGAGCCTTTGCGAGAGTACCGATGCCGCGCTCGATGTGGGTTGCGGAACGGGTCAGCTCTCCGTGCTGTTGGCCGAGCGCTTCAGGCACGTGGTCGGCACCGATGCCAGCGCGCAGCAGATCGAGAGTGCGGAAGAACATGAGCGTGTGGAATATCGCGTTGCTCCGGCGGAGAAGAGCGGATTGCCGGAAGGCTCCTTCGATCTGATCACGGTGGCGCAGGCCGCCCACTGGTTCGATCTCGACGCGTTTTACATGGAGGCGCGGCGGGTGGGGAAACTCGGCGTAGTGCTGGCGCTGATCACCTATGGCGTGGTCCAAGCCGATCCCGATGTCGACGCCACCATTCAGCATTTTTACAAGGATGTGGTCGGACCCCACTGGCCGCCCGAGCGCCGCCATGTGGAGGACGGCTATCGTTCTCTCAGCTTTCCGTTCGACGAACTGACAGCGCCTCCTCTTGCCATCGAGGTGCAGTGGAACGCATCACAACTCATCGGCTATGCCGATACATGGTCGGTTGTGCGCGGTGCGGAGAAGGCTTTGGGGCGAGAGCCTATCGAGCAGTTCAAACGCGATCTGCTAAGTGCGTGGGGAGAGCCGGACAAGCAGCGCGTGATCCGGTTCCCAATGTCGCTGCGCGTCGCGCGCATCGAGACCTTCAAACCTTGAAGGCACGCTCCAGAAACGGCATGAGTGCGGCCAGGGTTTCCTCAGGCGCTTCCTCCGCGAGGTAGTGACCGCAAGGGATGCTGTGCCCTTCCACGCGGTCTGCCCAGTCGCGCCAGACGGCAAGCACATCGTACCAGCGGTCGAGCCCGTTCCTCTGCCCCCAGAGCGCCTGCATTGGGCATTGAATGCGCCGTCCGGTCTGCTTGTCGGCGCCGTCCAACCGCATGTCGATGGTGGCTCCCGCGCGATAATCCTCGCACATGGCGTGAATCGTCTCAGGATTAGAGAAACAGCGCCTGTATTCCGCCAGAGCCTGCGCATCGAACATGTCGATGCCGCGCCTCAGATAGAATATGTCCGGATTCGCAGCGATCAGCGTTTCCGGAATCGGATGAGGCTGTGCGAGGAAGAACCAGTGCCAGTAGCCCATGGCGAAAGCCATGTCGGTGCGCGTGAAATGCTCCCATGTGGGCAGGATGTCGAGAACCGATAATGCCGCGATCCGTTCAGGATGATCGAGCGCCATGCGATAGGCGCAGCGTCCGCCGCGATCATGGCCGACGACGGCGAAGCGCTCGAAGCCCAGTTGCTGCATCGCTTCCACCATGTCGCGGGCCATGGCACGCTTCGAATAGGGCGCATGGTCCTTCGTCGTCGGTGGTTTCGAGCTGTCGCCATAGCCGCGCAGATCGGCGCAGACGATCGTGTAGGTTTCAGCCAGTCGTGGCGCCACGCGATGCCACATCACATGGGTTTGCGGATGGCCGTGCAGAAGTAGAACCGGCGGGCCGTTGCCGCCATGGCGCAGGTTGATGGCGGCCTCGGAGGTCTCGATCTGGCGATGCGTGAAGGTCTCGAACATGGGGCGAGTGTCCTACACTTTCACCCCATGTTCCAGCTTCTTGCTACCACGATCGGCGTGAGCCGTTGTCGATGTGGATGATGCCGTTGCCATAAACCTTCAGGCCGCCGACTTCGGAGCGACCTCGAAGATAGGCCATGACGCCGCGGGCGCGGGTGCGAACCCTGAAGTCGATGGCGCGGCAGGAGAGGTGCAGGGATTGGCGCGCACCGCCCGCGCGCCAGTTGCGGCCCGAGCTTCGGTGTGTCGACTCGACGCTCACAGAGCCGAACTTGCTCGCCACATCCGCCACCACTTCCCTTAAGTTTCCAGGAAGGCAGTTCGTCGGGGCGCTGGCGCGAAGGGTGATGCTGCCCTGCGCCACCAGCGAGGCAAAGCCGGACAGGGTTCTCGCGCCAAGTTGGTTTGAATTGAGCTGGTTTGAACTGGGCAGGCTGCCGGTGGTGCTGGTTTCATTGATCTTGTCGTTCGAAGGCAGGCTGGCATAGGCCGCCGGCGGCAATGGCATCTCATCGGAGGCGAGAGCCGTTGTCAGGCCCGTGGACATGAGGCTCGCCGTGCAGGCGAGCCAGAACGCAAGGCACATTTGAGATTTCGCGCTCATCGGGATCTCCCCGTCTGAGCCCCTACACGTATAGCGCCGAGTGGATAGTCCTCCCGCAACGGCAACCCATTGTTATTGGTCAGTAAACTGACAGTAGCGCTTTCCGCTTGGGGTCAATGAATTAAGCAATCTCTTTGATGTGACAATAGCAAGACAAGGTAATGGGTAGGCTCAAAAGGATTATTGATTTTCCAGTGCCTTATTTCGTAACGATTATAGCCTAAAGAAATTATTCGATACTAAATGTTATATGATGCGTTTCTAACGTTATAAGATTTGCATCTAGGGCTCTTGTAGCTGCCTTCACTGATACTCATATCATGTTGCGAGCCGTAACATCGGCATTGGAGCGTGGAATGAAGGCTGCTCGTGGAGATATGTTCGAAGTACTCAAGGCCGCTGGCTCGACCCGGGAAGATGCGCTTGCGCGCATCGGGTTGCTGGCGAAGCTCCTGGACAATGCCTTTCTCATTCCCGGTCTGAACCGGCGCGTGGGCCTCGATGCCGTGATTGGCCTCGTGCCCGGCGTGGGCGATGCCATCTCGGCGGCGCTTGCCAGCTACATCATCTGGGAGGCACGTCGGCTCGGCCTGCCGCGCTGGAAGATCGCCCGCATGGTCGGCAACGTGGCTGTGGATACGGCCATCGGCGCCATTCCGCTGGCAGGCGACGTGTTCGACGTCTTCTTCAAGGCAAACCAGCGCAACCTTCGCATCATCCACGAGCATCTCGGCATCACGAAGCGCAGGCCTCGGGAAATCGAGGGCACGGCCGTGCGTGTCGGGGAGCGCTGATCATGAGGCGGTTGCTTTGGGTTATCGCCTGGATCGCGGTCGCGATCTGGTCCCTCGTGGCATGGGGCACCTACGGGTTGTTCGACCTGTTCGGCGGCATGGCGGTGCGCAATGCGGATATGATCGGCGCCACCCCTGAATCGGTCGAGTGGATCGCATGGGCGCTAGCAGCCTTGCGCGGCCTCGGCCTCGGCGCCATCGTGTTCGTGTGGGGCCTGGTGTCCCTGCTGACCCTCGCCGTTCCCGCAGTGCTCGGCCTGCTCGTCCCCCGATCGCAGCTGGCGTCGATGAGTGGTGAGCGGCGGGATTATCCGGCCGGCCCTCGCGGCGATGGCTATCAGCCTCCGCCACAGGCCCCTTTGCGCCAGATCGAGCGACGCTAAAAAATCAGGGCCGTTTCCATCGTCGTGGAAACGGCCCTTTTCCTTGCAGCTCTGATCTGTCGAAAAGCTCTAGCGATGGCTCGAAATGAACTGCTTGAACCGTTCCGACTTCGGAGCGCTGAATACGTCTGCCGGTGCGCCTTCTTCCTCGACCATGCCTTTGTGCAGGAACATGACCCGGTTCGATACGTCGCGGGCAAAGCCCATCTCGTGGGTCACCACCAGCATGGTGCGGCCTTCTTCGGCAAGCGAGCGCATCACGCGCAAAACCTCGCCGACGAGTTCAGGGTCGAGCGCGGATGTCGGCTCGTCGAACAGCATCACCTTGGGATGCATGGCAAGCGCCCGCGCGATGGCCGCGCGCTGCTGCTGGCCGCCGGAGAGGTGAGAGGGATATTGGTTGCGCTTGTCCGCGATGCCCACCTTCGCCAGCAGCTCTTCCGCTTCCGCGATGCATTCCGCCTTCGGGCGCTTCTGCACATGCACGGGCGCCTCGATGACGTTTTCCAGGATCGTCATGTGGGACCAGAGATTGAAGCTCTGGAACACCATGGCGACGCGCGCGCGGATGCGATCCACCTGATGCTGGTCCACTGGCACCATGCCCTTGCGGGTGGATTTCAGCTTGATCTCCTCGCCTCCGATGCGAACCTCGCCGGCATCCGGCACTTCGAGCATGTTGATGCAGCGAAGCATCGTCGACTTGCCCGAACCGGACGCGCCGAGAATGGAGATCACGTCGCCCTCGTTGGCCTTCAGGGACACCCCTTTAAGAACTTCGAGGGAGCCGAAGCTCTTGCGCAGGTTGTTGATCGAAATGGCGGGCGTGGACTCAAGCGACAAGGATGCGACTCCGTTAGACATGGACGGCCTCCAGGCGCGACTTGAGGGCGGGCGGCCGGCGCAGGTGAGGCGAGAGCCACCATTCGATGGCCATGATAATGCGCGTGATGATGAAGTTCAGGAACAGGTAGATGATGCCCGCGACGACGAAGATTTCGACCGCGCGGAAGGTCTGGGAAATCATCTTCGCCGCCAGGCCTGTGACTTCCATCATGGTGATGACGGAGGCGAGCGAGGTTGCCTTCACCATCAGGATGATCTCGCTACCATAAGCAGGCAGGGCCTGCCTCAGGGCGATCGGGAAAACGATGCGGCGGAAGAGCAGGAAGCCGGACATGCCGCATGCGCGCGCAGCTTCCACCTGATTATACGGAACTGATTGCATTCCGCCGCGAATGATCTCGCTGCCATAGGCCGCGGTGTTCATCGTAAGCGCCAGAACCGCGCACCAATAGGGCTCGCGGAAGAAACCCCAGAGCCCCAGTTCCTGCAAGGTGGGCCTGAACTGTCCGAGGCCATAATAGATCAGGAAGATCTGCACGAGCAAAGGCGTGCCGCGGAACACGAACACATAGGCCTGCGCCGGCCAGTCGAAGATCTTGATCTTCGACATGCGCATGAGCGCGAGGATCATGGCGAAGACGGCGCCGAAGGCGATGGAGGTGAAGGCCAGGTTGAGCGTGAGCGGAATGCCCTCGATCAGCCGCAAGAAAGCCTCCCACATGAAGGCGAAATCCATCAGGAAGCCCTCCGAATGCCGCGCATCGAGTAGGTCTCCGCACGCTGGAAGAGATAGGTCGAAACCCAGGTGATGAGCAGGTAGAGGATCGCGGCCGTGATGTAGAAATCGAACGGACGGCGCGTGGAGCCTGCGGCCACCTGCGACTGGCGCAGCAGCTCGACGAGGCCCGTCACGGAAATCAGCGCGGATTCCTTCAGCACCAGCTGCCATGTATTGCCGAGGCCCGGAATGGCATAGCGCAGGACCTGCGGGGCGATGATGCGGCGGAACATGAGCCAGCGATGCATGCCGACCGAGCGCGCCGCTTCGAGCTCGCCACGGCTCACCACCTGGAAGGCGCCACGAAACACTTCCGCCTGATAGGCGCCGGACACGATGCCGATAGCCATGGCGCCGGTGACGAAAGCGGGAACGCCGATGAAGCCTTCAGCGCCGAACAGGCTGCCGATGGCGCCGAGCGCGGCGCTGCCGCCGAAATAGAAGAGATAGATGACGAGCAGGTCCGGGATGCCGCGAAGGACAGTTGTGTATCCATCCGCAACCCCGCGAATGGCGACATTGCCGCCGATCTTGCCCCAGGCCACGAAGGTGCCGACGATGGAACCCGCGAGGAAGCCGCAGATCGCGACCGCGATCGTCATGCCTGTCGCCGTGATGAGAAGCCATCCCCATCCGTTGGGGCCGAACCCGATGAGCTCGAAATAGCTCAGTTGATGCACGCGTTTTGACTTTCCTGAATGTGCCTCGCGCCCCGCATTCGACGCGGGGCGCGAGGCGTCATGTGTCACATCCGGCGCGCAAGCACGCCGTCTCTGCTCATCAGGTCTGAGGAGCCATGTCGATCTTGAACCACTTCTCCGTGAGTTTCTTCACGGTGCCGTCGTCGATGGCAGCCTGGATCGCCTTGTCGAACATGCCCTTCAGCTCGGCGTCGTCCTTGCGCAGGCCGACCGCCACGCCGCGCCCGAGCACGTCGCCGTCAACCGCGCCGCCGGCGATCATCATGTCCTTGAATTCCGGCTTCTCAGTCGAGGCCTTCAGCGAGGAATGCGCCGCGAAGATCGCATCGATGCGGCCCGCCGCGAGGTCGAGGTCGTGCTGCTCGGTGGTCTTGTATTCACGGATGGTGATCGTGTCCTTCAGGTACTTTTCCAGGAACGCGCCGTTCACGGTCGAACTCTGCGTACCGATGGTCTTGCCTTTCAGAAGCGGCTTCCATTCCTCGATCATCGCCTTGGCGGCATCGGGATCCTTGTCGAGATTGACGCGCTTGCCCTGGCCGGCGAGCTTGGCCAGCGGCGAATCCTTCAGCACGCCCCAGCCGTGGGAGCCGGTGGCGTAGGGGCGGGAGAAGTTGATGGCCTCGAGGCGCTTCGGCGTGATGTTCATGCCGGCCATGATGGCGTCGTACTTCTTGGCGTTGAGGGCGGGAATGATGCCATCCCAGTCCTGGGCCACGATCTCGCATTTCACCTTCATCCGGGCGCACAGGTCGTTGGCGAGCTCGATCTCGAAGCCATCCAGCTTGCCGCCGGGGCCTGTGAAGTTCCACGGGGCATAGGCGCCTTCGGTGGCGATCTTGATGGTCTTTTCCTGGGCCGAGGCGGCGCCGATAGTGAGAGCGGAGGCCAGCAGGCCGAAACCTAATGTTTTCAACAGGTTCATCGTCGTTCCCTTGATCAGCTTGAGCTGAATCTTGTCCAGGCGGAGTCTTCCGCCCGCCACGTCAAAGCTAACATTCAAAAGCCGAGCCAGTGCAAGCCCATTTCATGGTGAATACAATGCCCAAAATGATGTTTTGCATCGCACCTTGCACGTTTCCATACAAAAAGGCGCGGCAGAAGCCGCGCCTTGATGGATTCTTGGGGGGAAGGGCTTAGCCCTTCGGCGAGATGTCGATCTTGAACCACTTCTCGGACAGCTTCTTGACGGTGCCGTCCTTGACTGCTGCCTGGATCGCCTCGTTGAAGGACTTCTTCAGCTCCGTATCGCCTTGGCGCAGGCCCACGCCCACGCCATTGCCCAGGAGGCCGCCCGTGATGGACGGGCCGACGAGAACGTAGTCCTTGAACTCGGGCTTCTCGAGAGTGCCGATGATGGCCGTGGAATCGGCCAGGACGATGTCGATGCGGCCGGCGGCGAGGTCGAGATCGTGAGCTTCGGTGGTCTTATACTCGCGGATCTCGGCCGTGCCCTTGTAGTACTTGTCGGCGAAGTTCGAGTGGATGGTCGAGCCCTGAACGCCGACGGTCTTGCCCTTCAGGAGCGGCTTCACGGCCTCAATGGCCTTCTCGGCGGCTTCCTTCTGGGTGCTGAGGTTGTAGGCCTGGCCCGTGCCCGGCATCTTGGCGAGCGGCGAGCTCTTCTCTACGAGGAAGCCATTCGGGCCCGCAGCGTAAGGACCGGCGAAGTCGATGGTCTTCTTGCGCTCGTCGGTGATGCTCATGCCGGCCATGATGGCGTCGTACTTCTTGGCGGTGAGGGCGGGAATGATGCCATCCCAATCCTGGGCCACGATCTCGCACTTCACCTTCATGCGCGCACACAAGTCGTTGGCCAGATCGATCTCGAAGCCCTCAAGCTTGCCGCCGGCGCCCGTGAAGTTCCACGGAGCATAGGCACCTTCGGTAGCGATCTTGATGGTCTTCTCCTGAGCCGAGGCCGCGCCCATGGCGAGCGTGGAGCCGAGAAGAGCCAAGCCAATGGTCTTAACGAAATTCATAGTCGTTCCCTTATTCTCGGGCCCGGATCTCGCCCGGGCCGAATTGCTCGCGGCCCCTTGGGAGCCGCGCCGTAAGTCAGTAACAGCCAATCTTTTGCAAAAGGCAAGTCTTAGCTGGCGAACCTCACACAACCCGCAACTTGATCTCGCCAAGCCCTTCGATGGCCCCAGTCATTACTTGCCCTTGCGTCACCGCGCCCACGCCTTCAGGCGTTCCGGCGAAGATCACATCGCCCGGCGCCAGCTCGAAATAGGAGGACAGATAGGCGATCTGCTCGGCGACGGACCAGATCATGTCGGACAGGTCCGCCTTCTGACGCACGGCTCCATCCACAAAAAGCGAGATGGCCCCCTTTGCCGGATGCCCCACCGTTGATGCGGGATGGAGCGGGCCGACCGGGCCTGAGAAATCCGCCGCCTTGCCGAGTTCCCAGGACCGGCGAAGCTGCTTGGCTTCGTCCTGAAGATCGCGGCGGGTCATGTCGAGGCCGACGGCGTAGCCGAACACGTGGTCGAGGGCCTGCTCGACGGGAATATTCTTCCCGCCTTTTGCCAGCGCAACCACGAGTTCGATCTCGAAATGGTAGTTCTGCGTCTTGGGCGGGTAGGGGTGCTCGACCGTCTGTCCCTCGGGCACGACCTGGAGGGCGTCTGCCGGTTTCATGAAGAAGAAAGGCGGCTCGCGGGTCGGGTCTCCGCCCATCTCTCGGGCATGGGCGGCGTAGTTGCGCCCCACGCAATAAACGCGCCGAACGGGAAATCGATCGCTGGAACCGGCGACGGGAAGGGTGGTGATCGGAGGCGTGGGGATGACGGTGGCCATGGCGTTTCGTGACAGCTCTCTCGTTGATAGTGGCCCGGAACAGGGCCGTCTTTCTCCTTTCCTACACCTTGCGGTTCGCTTCACAAGTCGTATTGAACGAAGGCACTACAGGAGAAACGACGATGACCGCACCATCAGCGGCCGGCACGACCCTGATCGAGATCCTCACGGCACGGCTTGGGCCAGCCTATGTGCTGACGGCGGCGGACGATCTCGAAGGCCATGTCACGGAAGCGCGCGGGCTCTATCGCGGCGAGGCCATGGCAGTTGTGCGCCCAAAGGATCGTGACGAAGTTGCATTCGTTCTGCGTGAATGCGGGAAGGCGGGTGTTCCGGTCGTTCCGCAGGGCGGCAATACGGGCCTCGTCGGAGGTGGTGTCCCTTATGGCGGCGTGGTGATGTCCCTGACCCGCTTGGACGGCATCCGCGAGATCGATCCGGTCAACGCGACGGTCACGGTGGAGGCGGGAGCCATTCTGAAGGCGGTGCAGGATGCGGCGAGCGAAGCCGGCTATCTCTTCCCGCTCTCGCTCGCTTCCGAAGGCTCGTGCCGCATCGGCGGCAACCTCGCCACCAACGCGGGCGGAACCGCCGTTCTGCGCTACGGCAACATGCGCGATCTCACATTGGGTCTCGAGGTCGTGCTTGCCGATGGCCGCGTGTGGGACGGCTTGAAAGGCCTGCGCAAGGACAACACGGGCTATGACCTGAAGGACCTCTTCATCGGCTCGGAAGGAACGCTCGGCATCATCACCGCGGCGGTATTGAAGCTTTTTCCGAAGCCGCATGCGCGCGTTACAGCCTTCATCGGCTGCGAGGCTCCTTACGATGCGTTGAAGGTGTTCCAGCGTCTTCGCGAGTCGGCGGGCGATCAGCTCACCGCTTTCGAATACATGCCGGAATTCGGCATCGAGATCGTGCTCAAGCACATGCCGGGCTCGTTACGTCCGCTGGCCGAGAAACACAATTCCTACGCGCTGATCGAGCTGTCCTCGCCGCAGAAGGATGCGGATCTGCAAGGGCAGTTGGAGGCTGTTCTCGGCGAGTGCTTCGAGGAAGGCCTCGTGCAGGATGCGGTGATCGGCGCGAGCGAAGCGCAAAGCCAGGCGCTCTGGGGCCTGCGCGAACATCTCTCGGAGGTGCAGCGCATGGAAGGCGGCTCCATCAAGCACGATGTGGCCGTTCCCGTATCGCGCGTCGCGGAGTTCATCGATGTCGCGACGAAAGCCTGCGAAGCGGAAATGGAGGGCGTGCGCGTCTGCGCCTTCGGCCATTTCGGCGATGGCAATATTCACTTCAACTTGTCCCAACCTGTGGGCATGGACAAGAGCACATATCTGGCGGAGTGGGAGCGCTTCAACCGCATCGTGCACGACATCGTGCACGGCATGAACGGATCGATCTCCGCCGAGCACGGCATCGGCCTCATCAAGCGCGACGAACTGACGCTCTACAAGGATGCGGTGGCGCTCGACCTCATGCGCAGCGTTAAGCGCGCGCTCGATCCGCAGAATATCCTCAACCCCGGCAAGGTCGTCGCCATCGGCGAGGGCGGGCCGACCGCACTTCCGACAAAGGCAGGATAATCCATGAAAAGCATCGACCTTCTCACATTCGGCGAGCCCCTGATGGAATTCGCGGAAGTGCAGCGCGACGGTGAGCGCCTTTATTTGCCGGGTCATGGCGGCGACGTTTCCAACACCGCTGTCGCGGCTGCGCGGCAGGGTGCGAAAACCGCGATCTTCACGGCGCTCGGGAATGATTCCTTCGGCCAGGATTTTCTGAAACTCTGGCAGCGCGAGAACATCGACACGTCGTCCGTGCTCACGCGCAAGGATGGCCGCACCGGCGCTTACTTCATCAGCTACGGCGAGGAAGGGCATGTGTTCTCCTATGCCCGTGCAGGCTCCGCCGCGAGCCTCGTCAGTGTCGAGGAATTGCCGCTGCAACAGATCGCCTCCGCGCGCATCCTGCACGCATCGGGCATCAGCCAGGCCATCTCCGAGAGCTGCACCGATGCGGTCTATGCCGCCATGCGCCACGCGAAGGCGAGCGGCACGGTTGTCAGCTACGATACGAATCTGCGCTTGAAGCTCTGGCCGCTCGACCGCGCGCGCGCCGTCATCAACGGGGCGTCTGCGATGACCGACATCCTCCTGCCGGGGCTCGACGATGCGCAGCAGCTCACGGCACTCGAACGGCCCGAGGATATCTGCTCGTTCTATCTGAATCTCGGTTGCGGCGTCGTTGCGCTCACCATGGGCAAGAACGGCACCATGGTTGCGACGAAGGATCGTCTCGAGATCATTGCGCCCTATCCGGTTGAGGCTGTCGATGCGACGGGTGCGGGCGATACGTTCGACGGCGCGTTCCTGGCCGAGTGGCTCGTGCACCGTGATCCGTTCAAGTCGGCAGCCTATGCCAATGCGGCAGCGGCCCTGTCGACGCTGGGCAAGGGCGCGGTTGCGCCAATCCCGCAACGAGATGGTGTTGAAGAGTTTCTGCGGTCCAAATGAAAAACGGCGGGTCCGAGAACCCGCCGCTGATGCAGTCAAGCCTGCCGCTTAACGGCGGGCGGTTCTGCCCGGAAGACGGCGTGCTTCCATGGCATGATGCTCGATATGCGGCACCACGGAGGCTGCGAACTGGCGCAGGGATGGATCGCCGCCATTCTGTGCATAGCCGGAGTGGAGAGCGAGAGCCTCCTGGTGCGCCTGACGTTGATACGTCCCGTAGAGACGATCGAACTGTGAGCCGGAGGTAGAGGCGAGTTCATTGAGCATCGCGGTCTTTTCCGGGCTCAGTGGAACGCCAAGGCGGATGGGGGCAATGGAGCCGGTCGACTGCACATCGGCAGCGGTGCCTGCGGCAGCGCCCGTCGTTGCACCGACGCCCGCACCCACTGCGGCGCCGACCGGGCCACCGACCAGGGCGCCCACGCCCGCACCCGTGAGAGCGCCCGTGGCCGAGCCACCCGCCGCGCCCGGAGACGTCGCGGCCGCACCGGCGGTCGAACCGGCAGCGGCACCGACACCTGCGCCCACGGCAGCGCCGACGGGGCCGCCGATCAGAGCGCCGATACCCGCGCCGGCGAGAGTGCCGCCCAGCGAGCCGGTGATGAATTCACCCGAGGAGCTGTAGACCGCGCGGCCGCCATTGAGCGCCTGGCTCGTCGCGCTGTGCGCCTGGATCATCTCCTGCGCGTAATTACGGACATTGGTGTTGCGGGAGCGCTGGAGGGCCAGCTGGCTGGAAGCGATCTCGAAGGCATCGGACTGGGCCGCCATCGTGCGATAGCTCTGGCTATCCATGATGGCCTGAGCGAAAGCGGGCGAGGAAACGGTTGCGAGCAGGGCCGCAAGTGCAAGATGTTTCTTCATAAGGGACTCCTGTTTCTGGATCGCAGTACACCGTGCGAAGCCTCGACTGGCTTGCAATGTTCATGGGTATCTGCTGCACCCCTTCAACGAGGAGTAGTCTAGGCGGTTCCAGAAAAGGAAAATATATCCGCATCAGGCTTGGCCGTTTCACTCAAGCTTGGCTGGCGAATGGCTGCTTACATCTCGCCAAAATTGAATGGGAAGCGAAGCTTTCTCTTCATTACTTCACTATAGGATCGCTGCGCCTCAATTATTCTTGTTCGCCTGACGAATGCGGGCCAAGGAAAGCATGCCCATACCGCCGACTGTGCCGTCCGGTTTCAAACCGCGCAGCTCCGCCTTGAGCAGGAAGCCTGTCTCGTCGCGGTCGATGGTGAAGAGGTGATAGCCGGCCTTATGCGTGAGGGTTCCGCTCCGTGCGGAAGCCGAGGGCGCACCGATGACAGGAACAGGTCCGCGCGGTCCGTCGAGATGCGCGAGCGAACCCACATGATTGTGCCCGTGCAGAATCAGCTCCGCGCCGACACGGCCGATCATGGCTTCGAAGCGTTTCGCATCGGTGAGGTTGCGTCCTGATTCCGCTCCGCCCACATGCGGCGGATGATGGATGAGAACGACGCGGAAGCAGGACGGATCGCGTCCCAATTCGCTCAGCATCTCCTCGGTCTCTTTCGTCTGCTGCGAACCGACGCGGCCGCTTGCCACGAAAGGCAGGGTAGGTATGGCGGAAGACAGGCCGATGATGGCGATGTCTCCATAACGGCGAAGGTAGGGGAACACGCCTTCGCGCCCGTTATCTCCGCGTGTCCAGGGAGAAATCTTCCTGAGCAGGCCTTCGAGCGAACCGCGCACATAGGCGTCATGGTTGCCGGGTACGAAGGTGACGCGCGCCGGATCGCCGAGGCTTTCCATGAAGATGCGCGACGTCTCCCATTCGTCGGGAAGGCCGATATTGCAGGTGTCGCCCGTGCAGGTGATGTGATCGGGCTTCTGCTCGTGAATGTCGGCGACGAGTTCCGCGAGCAGCTCCATGTCGTGCAGGTCCTGCCGGCTGCGATGCCAATTGTACCAGCCGGTCAGCCGCTTGCTTAAGAGCTGCTTCAGGCGGGGCCGGGGCAGGGGACCCACATGGGGATCTGTAAGATGGGCGATGCGGAACATGGAGCTTAACGGAGATGAGTGGGCGACAGTTCGCCCGCCACGGCGTCAACGTCAAGCGCTGCCGATGAAGATACCCGCGAGGAGCACGAGCACGCCGCCGAAGACAACCTGATAGGTGGCGCTCCAGAAAGGCGTTTCCATGTACCGCGTACGGATCCACGAAATGGACACCAGCTCCACGGCCACCACAACGGCCGCGATGGTTGTCGCCAGCAGGAAGGCGTTGGGCCAGGAATCCGGCACCAGATAGGGCAGGGTGTGCCCTAGGCCGCCTGCTGCCGTCATGAGGCCGCAGATGAGGCCGCGCAGCCAGGGGGATCCTCGGCCCGTGATCTCGCCGTCGTCGGAGAGGGCTTCCGTCAGGCCCATGCTGATGCCTGCACCCACGGAAGCGGCGAGACCTACGAGAAAGGTCTCCCAGTTGTTTTGCGTCGCGAAGGCGGCGGCGAAGAGGGGAGCGAGCGTGGAAACGGAGCCATCGATCAGGCCCGCGAGACCCGGTTGTATGTATTGCAGGACGAAGAGGCGTTTGCGGGCGTGCTCTTCCGCAGCTTCCGCATTCTCCGTGAGATGGGCCTCGTGCAGCGCGCTCGCCTTGCGTTCGTGCCCACGTTCGACCTCGGCCAGTTTTATGAAGAGCTCGCGGAGCGAGACGTCCAATGTCTGCTGCGCAGCCTTCTCGTAGAAGCTCGCCGCCTGGAGCTCCATCACTTCCGCCTCGCGGCGCATCTTGTCGAGGTCGAGATGGGGGCTCCACCAGACGGCACGACGCTTCAGGAAGCCGCGCACGTCCTCCCGGCGGATCGGAGGCAGGTGCTCGCCGAAGCGGGAGCGAAACAGATCATAGAGGGAATTGCGGTGGCTGCGCTCTTCCCCAGCCATGCCATCGAAGATATCGGCAGAGGCAGGGAAGTCGGGCCGAAGGCGATCCGCGAAATTCTGATAGATCCGCGAATCTTCCTCTTCATTGGCGATAGCGAGCGCGATGACCTCGCGCTCAGTCAGTTCGGAGAGGGACTTCATGCTGGCCGATCCTGTTTAGAAACATTCTAAACAGAAATCAGCCTTTGGCCAAGCCTTCCTGTGGCTGAATGCAGCCGAACGAGGAAGCTTAGTACTGAGCGCCCGGGATCAGGGTCGAGTAGATCGTGCGGTCCTCGAAATTGAGGGCGGGCGACCACGAGAAACGGGCGGAACGGCTGAAACGGGAGAGGAGCAGGGCGAGAAACATCGGAACACCTTTGGTTGCGGCTGTATTAGACCTTCGTAGCATGCGGGTCACGCGTCATTTTAAAGGCTCAGCTATGCGTTTCCAGAATAGCTTCGTTCATCTTACCGTAATCTTGTTGTGATCACCTTTGCCGATGTCCGACTCCAAGAGGCCCAGTAAAGCAGCCCGTTTCATGACCTGGGGCCTTCATACTTACTGGCGTTTCGCCAGGGGGATGACCCTGGGTGTCCAGGCCGCGATCCTCGATGACCAGGCTCAAGTGTTTCTCATCAGGCATACCTATGTGCCGGGCTGGCACCTCCCTGGCGGAGGGGTCGAGACCGGCGAGACGGCCCTGGATGCGCTGATCCGCGAATTGCGCGAGGAGGCCTGCATCAGTATCGACGGGCCGCCTCGGCTGACCGGAATCTTCTTCAACCGGCGGACCTCCCCGCGAGATCATGTGCTGGTTTATGTGATCCGTGAGTTCACGGTCCTGGAGGCGAAGCAGCCGGACCGGGAGATCGCCGAAGCCGGCTTCTTCCCCCTCGCCAACCTGCCCGAGGGCACCACGGCGGCCACAAGGCGGCGCCTTGCCGAGATCCTCGATGGCGAGCCGCTTTCCGCAACCTGGTGAGAAGCGTTTGCGCCGCGTGCCTTACGCTGATATGGCCAAGGAACCCAGGGAAGTTGGAAACCCAAGAGAAGCCGAGATCATGACCATCAGACGGATTTTGCGACGACGACATGGCTGAAGCCCCTCCGGCCCGCCCTCCGTTCGTCATCCTCCGTCTTAGAGTCCGTTCATGACCGAGCTCTCGCTTCTGATCCGTACCGAGCAACCCATCGATTCCGAGGCCATCGAGCGCCTGCACGAGCGTGCTTTCGGCCCCGGCCGTTTCGCCCGCACGGCGTCGCGACTGCGGGAAGGCGCGGGCCATGTCTTTGACCTCTCGTTCACCGCCATGGTCGGAACGCTGCTCGTCGGGTCGGTTCGTCTGACCCCGGTCATGGCGGGCGAGGAGCCTGCCCTGATGCTCGGTCCATTGACGGTGGAGCCCGCTTTCGAGAACCGGGGCATCGGCGCGGCCCTCATGACCCGCTCCCTCGAAGCTGCGAAGGCGAAGGGACATACGCTGGTTCTGCTCGTGGGCGATGAGCCCTATTACAGCCGCTTCGGCTTCAGGCGCATCCCGCCGCAGCAATTGCAGCTTCCGGGACCGGTGAACCCGGGCCGCTTCCTCGTCGTGGAACTGGCGGAGGGCGCATTCGCCCGCGCGAATGGAATCGTCACGCCGTTGCCGAAAGAAGGCTGATTACGCCCTGCGGCGGCCTTCCGTCAGCCATGCCGCCAGGGTCGAGCCGATCAGGAGTACCAGCCCCAGGAAGCCCAGCGCCAGCGGGAACACCGAAACGCCACGCACGATAGCGCTTTCGCTCGGCTTCACGCCGATCCAGTCACTGCCCGAGAACCGCGATCCGGAATGCACCGCGAGGATGCGCGGCACCGTGATGTTCTTGTCTCCCTCCATCGCTACACGACGCACGGAACCGCCCGTGGCCTCTGCGATGGGTCCCAGGGCCTCGGTGTTGCTGAACACATCCATGAGTTCGCGCGGATTGGCGGGACCGATGCTGACGAAGGCGACGAGGTCGCCTGAGCGCACGGTGTAAAGCCCCAGCTCACGGCCTTCCACTCCCGCCGTGAACAGGCCCGGACGGGTCTCGTTCAAGGGGACATTGCTTTCGGCGCCGCTCGGCGCAATCAGCGTGACCGGCTGGGCCGCCTCCTCCATGGTCTGGCGTTCGATGCGGATGTTGCGGCCGGTGGCGGAGGCGCGAAGCGCTTCCTCTTCGAGCGCCGGTTCTTTCATGAGCCAATGGGCAAGGCGGCGCAGCAGATCGAGATGGGGGCCGCCATCCTGATAGCCGCGTGCCCACAGCCATGCATGATCGGAGAGAAGCAGGGCGACGCGGCCCTTGTCCTCGCGGCGCAGCACGAGCAGCGGCAGGTCGTTGGCGCCGGACATGAGCGTCGAGCCCGATTGAACCTCCGAGCCGATGATGCGTAGCCACTCGCCCCAGGCAGGAGGCGATGTCTCGGAGCCGGGAAGGTCGCGCGTTACGGGGTGACGCTCGCCGGTATCGGTGATGCTGGCCTTGTAGGGCTGCTCGACGATGCGGCCATTGGGCTGGCCGGGAATGATTGGCGCGAGGCGGGTTTGCGCAAGGCTGCCATAGCTCGCGAATTCAGGCCCCGCCGCCACCAGGATCGCGCCGCCTTCACGCACATAGCGCACGATGTTCTCGAAATAGCTCGATGGCAGGATGCTCTGGTTGGCGTAGCGGTCGAAGATGATGAGGTCGAAATCCTTGATTTTCTGCTGGAACAGCTCGCGTGTCGGAAATGCGATCAGCGACAGCTCGTTGATCGGCGTTCCGTCCTGTTTCTCCGGCGGGCGAAGAATGGTGAAGTGGACGAGGTCGACATTGGCGTCCGACTTCAGCAGGTTGCGCCATGTGCGCTCGCCCGCATGAGGCTCGCCGGAGACCAGCAGCACGCGCAGCTTCTCGCGAATGCCTTCGATCGGCACCACCGCGCGGTTGTTGGCCTGGGTCAGCTCATCGGGCAAACCCTCGACTTCCAGCTCGACCACGTTCGGGCCGCCATGCTCGATCAGAACCTGCAGCGAGAAGGGCGTGTCGGATTGGACCTGCTGGCGTGCCAGAACCTGTCCGTCGCGTCGAAGAGTGACGAGCGCGGAGCCCGTGCCGCCACGTTCCATCACTTGCGCGCGGATCGTCTGCTCCTTGCCGACGATGCCGAAGCGCGGTGCTTCCAGCAGCTTGATCTGCCGGTCGCGCTCGTCAGGGCGGCCAGTGATGAGCGCATGAAGCGGCGCGCGGAAGCCGAGAGCGTCGATGGAGGGCGGAATGTCATGCACCACGCCGTCGGTGATGAAGATCACGCCGGCCAGCCGATCCGGCGGCACGTCGGACAATCCGTTCGAGAGTGCCGCGAACAGGCGCGTGCCATCATCGCCGCTGCCGTCATCCGCCTCGATATAGCGCGGCTCGATATCGTTAAGCGAGCCGAAGCGGCGCTCCAGTTCGGCGCGAACCTGATCCGTCATGGCCGAGCGGTCGCCGAGGGTCTGCGAGGTGGACCGGTCGGTGACGACCGCGACGATGTCCTTCACCTTCTCGCGGTCTTCCTGCACGAGGGACGGATTGGCGAGCGCCAGCAGCACGAGGGCGAGGGCAACGGCCCGCAGGATCGCGATGGGGCCGCGTGAGACGAGCGCAAGGACCGCGAGCAAGGCCGCGACCGCGCCGATAATCCAGAGCGCGTAATCAGGAATGAGAGGCGAGAAACTGACCGAGAGCAAAGGCATCTCCCTCACATCTCTTCACTATGGTCGGTGACGAGATCGATGTTGCTGGCTGAGCGCATGCTTCTCATTGGCCCAGTCGTTCGAGCAGCGCCGGCACGTGCACCTGATCGGCCTTGTAATTGCCGGTGAGGGCATACATCACGATGTTCACGCCGCTGCGATAGGACATTTCCCGCTGGCGCTGATCGCTGCCCACGACAGGGAAAAGGTACTCGCCCCGTGCACCGACCGCCCAGGCCGCCGCGAGATCGTTCGATGTGATGATGATCGGCGAGACGCTGTCGCCGGAACGGGCCGGGCGGTTCTCCTCGCCTTCCGCCTGCGGCGGCAGCGCCTCGACCCAGGTCTGCCCGGTCGCATAACGGCCGGGGAAGTTGTCGAGGATGTAGAAGGTTTTCGTCATTACATGGTCCGCAGGCACGGGCTCGAGCTCGGGAATGTCGAGGCTCGCCAGCATGCGCCGCAGATACTGACCCTCGGCGCTCGTTGCTCCATCGGGGCGGTTGTTGAAGGCGTCGCGCGTGTCGAAGATCACGGTGCCGCCACCCTTCATGAATGCATCGAGGCGGCGGATCGCGGCTTCCGAGGGCTGGGGCCGCGTGGCCATGATGGGCCAGTAGATCAGCGGATAGAACGCTACCTCGTCCCGCGCCGGATCGATGCCTATGGGATCGCCCGGCGTCAGCGCCGTGCGTTGCCCTAGCACCTGCGTGAGGCCGGTGAGACCGGCCTTGCTCGCTTCATCCACGCCCGTATCGCCGGTGATGACATAGGCCAGCCGGGTTACGAGAGCGGGGCTCGCATTCTCGTCCACGCGGCGAGAGCCGAATTCCTGCGCCCGCACATCGTAGGCAGACGCAAACATCATGCACGAGGCAAGTACGATGGAGGCTGCGGCGCCTGCCCTGCGGAAGCGCCCCGACAGATTGGCGAGATGACCGCCCAGCCAGAGGGAAGCGAGCGTGTCCGCGAGAAGCAGAATGAGAGCAAGCATGAAGAGCGGCGTGCGAAGATCAATCGTTTGCGCTCCCACCAGCGGCGCCACGCGGGCGTTGAGCGGAGCGATGTCGAGCGGTGCGAGACGGTCGGTCGGGAGTAGCGCATTGACGGCAAGGCTCGAATCCACCGGACCATAGAAGCCGGGCGGATGCTCGATGGTTGCGCGCTCTGCGAAACCGCGCGGCACGGCGCGCGCATTCGCTGGCGGCGATGTGTAAGCGCCATAGCCGTCGAGAGTGAGGCGCGGAGCCACCGTCTCGTTTTCCGCGTTGCGGGCCTCGGCGTTCAGGTCGCTCGGGGCGCCGGCAAGTGCCGTGATCCGGCGCAGCATGTCCACGAAGAGGCCCGACAGAGGGAGGTTGGACCATGTGGTGTCGGCGGTCACGTGATAGAGCACCACGAGCCCGTCGCCGCGCCTGTCAGCCGTCACGATGGGCGTGCCGTCCACGAGCGACGCCCAGGTGCGCGAGGGGAGATCGCCATCGGGCTCAGCGAGGATCTGACGGCGGATGCCGATCTCCTCCGGAACAGTGAGTCCAAAGAATGGGCTCTCCCTCGTGAAGGGCGCGAAGGTCTTGGGCGTGTCCCAGGAGAGCGAGCCGCCAAGGTTGCGTCCGCCCCGGCGCAGGCGCACAGGCACGAGCTCGTCATTGCCCGCGGCAAGGCGCGAGCCTGCGAAGCGCAGCAGCAACCCGCCCTGTTCCACGAAAGTGGTGGTCTTGGCGAGCGTCTCCTGATCGAGGCCGCCCACATCGGCGAGCACGAGAACCGAAACCTGTTCGTCGATGAGCTGGCTGACCGCATCGGCCACCCCCCCATGGCCCATGCGGATTTCCGAATAGGGCGAGAGGGCACGCTCGATATAATAGAGAGGCGAGAGCAGCGGTTGCGTCTGGTCCGATGTGCCGCCGAAGACAAGGCCGACTCGGCGGCGCTTGCCGCGCTCATCGAGCAGATGCACCGCGCCGGCGGAACCTTCTCCGAGGATTTCGATGCGGGCAATCGCGTTGCGGATCTCGGTGGGAAGATCGAAGGCCACATTCGTCTCGGAGGCGTTCTGATCGAAGCTGAAGCGCATGTCGGCCAGCGGCAGGTTCTTCAGGTCGAGGGCGCGCGCCGTGCCGGAATCGCGGCCATTGGGCTCGGCTCTCACGATTCGTGCATTCAGGAGGCCACCGGAATTCTCTACGCCTGCAATCGCCAGGGCAGAGGCGCGCTCCGACTTCAGAACCGTGATCCGCCGTCCATCCGCCATCTGAGCCATGCCATCGATGAAGCCCTGACCGTCAACGCCCGCAACCCCATCGCTGATCCAGACAATGTTGGCATCGGGCGTCGCCTGCAGGAAACGGCGAATGGACTCAATGTGGGCTGCGCGGTCCGGCAGATGCGGCTGCGGTTTCAGGGAGCGCAGGCGCTCCAGGGCTGCGTCCGGAGCGGCGGGCTCGATGGCGGTGGTGGGATCGGCGGTCGTTACGAGGGCGACCGTGCGCCCATCGCGGCCTGCCGCTTCGATACGCTCGGAAGCAAGGCCCATCCGCTCGCGCCAGTCATGGGCCGAGGCGAGACCGTTATCCATGACCAGGAGCAGCGGCCCACGGCTGCCGTCTTCGGCAAGGGGATTCCAGATCGGTCCGGCCGCAGCGAGAATGAGAAAAGCCGCGAGCAGCAGGCGCATCAGCAGAAGCCACCAGGGCGAACGGGCAGGCATCTCCTGCTCGGGCCGCAGGTCTGCGAGGATCTTCAGGGGAGGAAAGTCTACGCGCCTGGGCTGCGGTGGCGTGATGCGCAGCAGAAGCCAGATCGCTGGCAGGGCGGCCAGCGCCGTCAGGACCAATGGAACGGCAAAGGTGAGAGGAAGTCCCAACATTCTGTCATCTCCCTCCCGGATTGCCGCTGCGTCCGGCGGAAACGAGGGTCAGGATGCGAAGCGCCGCCTCGCTCGCGGGCCTGTCCGTCCGGTGGATCGTGAGGGTCCAACCCCGGCGGCGGGCGAGGTCCTGAAGCGCTGCCCGGTGCTGCTCGATCCTCTCCCTGTAAACTTTCCCCCACGAAACGGCATCGCCAATGCGTAAGGAAACACCATCTTCCAGGTCGTGCAGGACGGCGTGGCCCTGGAACGGGAAGGTCTCTTCCACCGGATCGACGATCATGACGAGGTGGCCGCGCGCGCCGCGGGACGAGATACCTTCGACGGTCGTAGCGATCTCCCGCACGGGAGAGAGGAAGTCGCCGATCAGGACGGCTTCGTGCTGTGGCGCAATGGACGCGTCAGGCGGCAGGTCTTCCTCCATCGAGATGCGGTCCGAGACTATGGTCTGGGCCATGGTCTCGGCGATCCGGCGGGTGGCGCGTGGCGGCATGAGGCCGAGCATGCCAACCTTCTCACCGGCTTCCACGAAGCAATCGGCCAGGGCGAGGCCCAGCACGATGGCGCGCTCGATCTTGGACGCTTGGGCCAGTTCCGAGGCATAGCCCATGGAGGCGGAGCGATCGACCCAGACCCATACGCTCTGTGCCGTCTCCCATTCCCGCTCACGGACATAGAGCCGGTCGTCCCGGCCCGAGCGGCGCCAGTCGATGCGCTGGGCTGCTTCTCCCGTCACGAAGGGGCGGAACTGCCAGAAGGTCTCGCCGACACCCGCGCGCCTGCGTCCATGGATGCCGTGGGCGAGGTTGGCGGCGACGCGCCTTGCCTCCAGCACGAGATGCGGCATACGGTTGGCGAGCGAGAGGGCGCTCTCAGTCTCTTGGCGGCCCGGAGAACGGGCGCTTTCAGGGAGGACCCGGACACGGGCCATATCGCTATCCTTAGCCCGCCAGTCGGGCGGTCAGGCGGCTGATGACGCTTTTGAGCGTCTCGCCGTCGGCACGGGCCGAGAAGGTAAGCGCCATGCGGTGCTTGAGCACCGGCTCAGCGAGGGCCACAACGTCGGCGATGGAGGGAGCGACACGACCCTCGATCAAGGCGCGGGCGCGCACCGCCAGCATGAGGGCCTGGCTGGCGCGGGGCCCCGGCCCCCAGAGAATCCTGTCGCTCACGCCTTCCACGGTCTCGCCTTCCGGCCGGGCGGAGCGCACGAGGTCGAGAATGGCCTCTAGCACGCTCTCGCCTACAGGCAGGCGGCGCACCAGGCGCTGGGCGTTCATGAGCATTTCAGCGTTCATCACCGCGCTGGGCTTATGGTCCTCGGCGCCCGTCGTCTCGATGAGGATGCGCCGTTCGGCCTCGCGGGTCGGATAGCCGACGTCGATTTCGAGAAGGAAGCGGTCGAGCTGGGCTTCGGGCAGCGGATAGGTGCCTTCCTGCTCGATGGGGTTCTGCGTGGCAAGCACGTGGAAGGGCTGGGGCAGGTCGTGCCGCTCGCCGCCCACGGAAACGTGATGTTCCTGCATGGCCTGGAGCAGGGCCGACTGGGTGCGCGGGCTCGCGCGGTTGATCTCGTCCGCCATGAGAAGCTGCGTGAAGACAGGGCCTTTCACGAAGCGGAAGGAGCGGCGGCGGTCGGCGCCCTCGTCGAGGATTTCGGAACCCAGGATGTCGGAGGGCATGAGGTCGGGGGTGAACTGGATGCGGCGGGCGTCTAAGCCCAGCACGGTGCCCAGCGTTTCCACAAGCTTCGTCTTGGCGAGGCCCGGCACGCCGACGAGCAGGCCGTGACCGCCCGCGAGCAGGGTGATCAGGGTCTGATCGACCACATCTTCCTGGCCGAAGATGACAGTGTGAATGGCCTCCCTGGCGCGCCCTACAACCTCAAGCGTCGCCTCCGCGTTGCGGATGATCGCGTCGTCCAGAGCGGTAGGCGCTTGCGCAATGCTGGCCGTCATGAGGTCATTCTCCCTCTTCGTTGCACTAAGCCCCCAGGGAGCTAGTCTGCCTTCGATCCGTGTCGATATGCAAGGGTCGATGCGCCGCAGCAAGAATCGATGGATTGGACGAAGGGCCTGAGAACTCTATGCTCTAGGAAGTAACCATTGCCGGCCATTCGTCGATCCTCCCCATTCACTTTCTTGTTCACGCTTGCGTCATGACCGATCCAACTCTCTCAGCCCCGGGAACTGCCCTGTCCCGCCTCACGGAAGCACTCGGCTCCGATGCCGCCCGTAAAGGGCCGCCTCCGGTGGAGCGGTGGAACCCGCCCTATTGCGGGGAAATCGACATGCGCATCGCCGCCGACGGCTCCTGGCATTACATGGGCACGCCCATCAACCGCCCGGCCCTGGTGCGCCTGTTTTCGACCGTCCTGCGCAAGGATCCGGAGCGCTATGTGCTCGTGACCCCTGTCGAGCGGGTCGGTATCGTTGTGGACGATGCGCCGTTCCTCGCCGTGGAAATGGCCGTCGAGGGTGAGGGGAAGGATCGGCAGATCGCCTTCCGCACGAATGTGAACGACCTGGTGCAGGTCGGTCCCGATAATCCGGTGCGCTTCGATGAGGATGCTCATGGCGGCGTAAAACCCTATGTGAAGGTGCGTGGCGATCTCTGGGCGCTCGTCACCCGGGCTTTGGCGCTCGATCTGATCGGCATGACCGAAGAACGGGAGGTCGATGGAGAGCTCATGTTCGGCGTGGCGGCAGGCGGAGCCTTCTTTCCCATTTCTCCGGTTGCCGATCTCGGAGAGGCCTCGTGAGAACGGCGCCTTTGGACAAGCCGGATTTCCTCACGCTTGCCGCTGAACGGCTGCGTCCCGAGCCGCCGCATCTTGAGGATGCACTCGCCAATCCGCGCGGCGATCACAGCCTCGACGACGTGCCGCTGATCTATCCCTTAAGCCCGAAGCCCGCCGCCGTGCTGGTGCCCGTCGTCATGCGCGAGGAGCCCGCCTTGCTGCTGACGGAGCGCTCCGTCCATCTGCGGCAGCATTCGGGGCAGATCGCTTTTCCCGGTGGAAGGGTCGATCCAACCGATGCTTCGATCCTCGATGCGGCCTTCCGGGAGGCGCAGGAAGAGATCGGCCTCGACAGCCGCTTCATCGCGCCGCTCGGCTATCTCGATGCCTATCTCTCAACCACCAATTATTTGGTCGTTCCCGTGGTGGCGCGGATCTCTCCTTCCTACACCCTGAGCCTCAATCCGCATGAGGTGGCCGACACCTTCGAGGTGCCGATGAGCTTCCTCATGGACCCGGCGCGCCACGAGCTCCATTCCCGCGAGTGGAAGGGCAAGCTTCGCCGCTATTATGCAATGCCCTATGAAGGGCACTATATCTGGGGAGTGACTGCGGGAATCATCCGCAACCTGTACGAAAGGCTTTATTCAGTATGACGCGTGCGTTCCTGCAGGGATTGGTCCTGTTCTTCCTGCCTTTCGTGCTTTTTGGCGGCTATCTCGTCATCCTGCGCCGCAATGCCCTGGCATGGTCCTCCTGGAGCAAACAATCCTTCTGGCTCGCAATCGCGGGTCTTGTTTTGGTCATCCTGTCGCTCGTCGCCACGGGCCTTTTGACCGAGCGTCAGACCGGCGCCTTCGTGCCGACCCATATCGAAAACGGACGCGTCGTCCCGGGGCAGTTTCAGTGAATCAGCCGCTCGACCATAAGGCGCTTCATGAGCTGCTCGAGCGCCCGCAATTACGGCGCCTGCTCGAAATTTATAACGGCAATAGTGAGGAAACGCGCATCGTCGGCGGTGCCGTGCGCAATGCACTTCTCGGGCGACCCGTGACGGAAGTCGATTGCACGACCACCATGCTGCCGGAGGCAATCGTCCAGCGTGCGAATAAGGCAGGCTTCAAGTCCGTTCCCACCGGCATCGAGCACGGAACCATCACCGTCATCGTCGATGGCGAGCCTTTCGAAATCACGACCCTGCGCGAGGATGTTGAAACCGACGGGCGCTATGCCGTCGTGCATTTCGGGCGCGACTTCGTCCTCGATGCCAAGCGGCGCGATTTCACCATCAATGCCCTGTCGCTAGGCCTCGATGGGAAACTCTACGATTACACCGATGGCGAAGCCGACCTTGCCGCGCGGCGCGTGCGCTTCATCGGCGATGCGCATACCCGCATCCGCGAGGATTACTTACGCATCATGCGTTTCTTCCGCTTCCATGCGGAATATTCGAACGGCGATCCCGATCCTGAAGGGCTTGCCGCATCGGGCTCCGAGCGGCAGGGTCTGACGATCCTGTCGAAGGAGAGAATCCGGCACGAGCTGCTCAGGCTTCTTGTGGCGCGCCGCGCGGAAGAGACAATCTGCATTCTCGCGGATCACGGATTTCTGACATGGCTGCTCGCGGGCGCCGCGGAATTTGGGCGTTTTTCCCGCGTCATTGCCGGGGAGAAGCCGGTTCCCATCTGGCGGCTCGCCGCTCTCGCCGTGATGGTCGAGGAGGATGCGGAGCGGCTACGCGAGCATCTGCGGTTGTCGAACGACGAACACAAGAAACTCGTGGCCTATGCAAGGCTGTTGAACATTCTCAAAACCTGGGCGCTTCCGCTCGATGCAAAAGCCATTCGCCAGCTCGTGGCGGAGCATGGAGCCGAGGTGCTCGGCGTTGTTCTGTCCGCTATCGGCGGCGAGCCGCGTCCACAAGTGCACGAGAATGCGCTTGCTACACTTGAGCAATATCGCAGCGGTGCGGAACCGGTGCCGGTGTTCCCCATGCGCGGCGCGGACCTTATCGAGCGCGGTGTTCCGAAAGGGCCGAGAGTGGGGGAATTGCTGGCGCAGGCGCGGCAGGCATGGCTTGCTGAAGGTTGCCCGACGGATGACGCTTACACGCAGGGCTTGATCGGGCGAGTCGTGGCGCAAACCTAACTCGGACGTCATCCCGGACGGAGCGAAGCGCAGATCCGGGATCGCGAGCAGAATGGAGTGCCTAAATCACAACGCTGTCATTCCCGCGAAGGCGGGGACCCATAACCACGATGGTCACAGAATAAAGCAGTCGGAAGCCATAGCGCTCTTCTTGGCATCGTCGTGGTTGGGTTTCCACGCCTGCGCGCGGCCCCGGAATGACAATGCTCGATCCTGAAAACGATCCCGCATCGGCTCACTCCGCCCGGGATGATACGCTTGGTGTTACGGCCACCGCACCGTCGGCGGCATGGATGACAGGATCGACGCGATGTTGCCGCCGGTCTTCAATCCGAAGATCGTGCCGCGGTCGTAGAGCAGGTTGAACTCCACATACCGCCCGCGCCGAACCTGCTGCTCGATGCGGTCTTGTTCAGTCCAATCGTTGAACACGTTGCGGCGCACGATCCCGGGATAGATCTTCAGGAAGGCTTCGCCCACATCCTTGGTGAAGGCGAGGTCCCGGTCGGGATCGCCGGTCCAGTGATAATCGTAGAAGATGCCGCCGATTCCGCGCGGCTCGTGGCGGTGCTTGAGATAGAAATACTCGTCGCACCACTTCTTGTATTTTTCGTATGACCCCTCCGGCGCATGGCGATGGCAGGCCTCCTCCAGGGCGTTATGGAAGGCGACGGTATCGTGATCGTCCTGCGTACGCCGCCGGTCGAGCACGGGGGTGAGATCCGCACCACCGCCGAACCAGGGTTTTGTAGTCACCACGAAGCGGGTGTTCATATGAACGGTAGGCACGTTCGGGTTCCATGGATGGGCGATGAGCGAGATGCCGCCGGCCCAGAAGTTCGGGTCCTGATCCGAACCGGGGATCTGGCCGCGAAATTCCGGCGCGAACTCGCCATGCACGGTCGAGACATGCACGCCCACCTTCTCGAACACGCGCCCGCGCATCATCGACATCACCCCGCCGCCGCCCGGCGCGCCGGTATGGTCCTTGCGCTCCCAGGGCGTGCGCTCGAACCGGCCGGGCTTTGAAGCCTCGGGCAGGAGCGGCGCCGTAACCTCGTCTTCCAGAGCTTCGAATGCGGCGCAGATACGGTCGCGCAGGGCTGCGAACCAGAGGGGCGCTTCGATCTGCAGGCGCTCGATATCGGCTTTGTCGATCATGGCGTGTCGCTTCAGGCTTGTGGGGGAATGGGGAAGGTATGGGTTTGTCGCAAGGCCTCGCCCAGCATCATCGCGGCGGTCACCGCCACGTTGAGGGAGCGCAAGCCCGGCTGCATGGGAATGATAATCCTGGAATCCGCTGCCTCATGCACTTCATCGGGCACGCCGGCGGATTCCCTGCCGACCATGATGATATCGTTGGGCTGATAAGCGAAGTCGGTATAGGGCATCGCCCCCTTCGTAGTGGCCAAGATCAGCCGCCCCCCGGTCTCCCGTCGCCACTCCTCGAAGGCGCGCCAGGAAATGTGACGTGTAATTGTTACGCTGTTCAGGTAATCCATGCCCGAACGACGCAGGTTCCGGTCCGAGACATCGAAGGCCGCCGGCTCGATGATGTCCACGGGCACGCCGAGGCAGGCGGCCAGGCGCAGCATGGTGCCGGTGTTCTGGGGAATGTCCGGTTGGTAGATGGCTAGATGAGGCATGACATCCGTCATCGGGTCAGGCGGCCTCCGCGTCAAGTGAACGCTTCACGTTCCAAAGCATCGGACCCAAAAGTGGATTTGCACTTTTGGGATCAATCCGATGCTTCTCTCCTTAGCTTAGAGCATCGTTCTGGCGGAAAACCGGACCCACTTTTCCGCACGATGCTTTAGGTTGAAGCAGGGGACGTCAGGATGAGTATCGAATGATGAGACTATTCCGTTGGCTCGAAAAGCGGATCGACGTGTTCGCGCCGTTCAATGAGGGTGAGACCCCGCCGAACACGGTCAGCGGCTTTACCTGGCATTACCTCAAGCCGGTCCGCTTCTGGCTCGTGATCCTATTCTTCGTCTCCCTGGTTGTCGGCCTGTTCGAATCGTCGCTCTACATCCTGCTGGGCCGGCTGGTGGATATTCTAGCGACTTCGACGCCGGAAAGGATCTGGGCCGATCACGGCACCGCGCTTCTATTCATGGCTGGCCTCGTCATCTTCATTCGGCCCATCCTGAACTTCGCCCATGAGGTGATCTCCAACCAGGTCATCATCCCCCAGAGCACCAACCTGGTCCGCTGGCGGACCCATGTCTACACGCTCGGCCATGCGGTCAGCTATTTCCAGGCGGATTTCGCGGGAAGGCTCGCCAACCGCATCATGCAGGGCGGCGGCGCCATCCGCAGCATCGCGGTCACCCTCATCGATACGCTGCTCTATGTGCTGATCTATGCCGTCACGGCGCTCGGGGTCTTCTCCAGCGTCAGCCCCTGGCTCGCCCTGCCCATGGGCCTCTGGATCATGGGTTATGCGCTTCTTCTGTATTTCTTCGTGCCGCGCGCCAAGGAACGGTCCCTGAAGGTCGCCGATACCCGCTCGGCCCTCGTGGGCCGGGTCGTCGACAGCTACACCAACATCCTCACCGTCAAACTCTTCGCCCGCGCCGACGAGGAGCGCTCGGCGGTCAAGGAGGCGGTGGGGGCTAATACGGAGGCCTTCCTCAGATCGCTGAGGCTCAACTCGGTCGTGACCGGCCTTCTGTCCCTCATGAACAGCCTGCTTCTGGCGGCGACCGGCGCCTTCTCCGTCATCCTCTGGAGCCGGGGCGTCATGACGAGCGGCGAGGCGGCGGCGGGGTTGGCCCTCGTCATGCGCATCCTCGCCATGTCCGGCTGGGTGATGCACGAGGTGCGGGACGTGTTCGAGAATATCGGCACGGTGCAGGAGAGCATGCAGACCATCGCCCGGCCGCATGGGCTGACCGATGTGCCCCAGGCTCCCAGGCTTGCGGTGCCGCGTGGAGAGATCCGGTTCGAAGACGTCTCTTTCCATTATGGCAGGGAGGAGGGGGTGATCGACGGGCTCGACCTGACGATCCGGGCCGGCGAGAAGGTCGGCCTCGTGGGGACCAGCGGCGCGGGCAAGACCACCATCACCTCGCTACTCCTGCGCCTTCATGACGTTGAAAGCGGGCGAATCCTCATCGACGGGCAGGATATTTCCAGGGTCGGCCAGGATTCCTTAAGGGATTCCATCGCCGTGGTGACGCAGGATACCTCGCTTCTCCACCGCTCGATCCGGGACAACATCGCCTATGGCCGCCCTGGCGCCATGGAGGCGGAGATCGTCGAGGCCGCCCGTCTTGCCCATGCCCATGACTTCATTCTGGAGCTGGAGGACCACAAGGGCCGCCGGGGCTACGACGCCCATGTGGGTGAGCGGGGCGTGAAGCTCTCCGGCGGGCAGCGCCAGCGCATCGCCATTGCCCGGGTGATCCTGAAGGATGCGCCGATCCTTGTGCTGGACGAGGCGACCTCGGCCCTCGACTCCGAAGTGGAGGCCGCCATTCAGGAATCGCTCTCCACTCTCATGGAGGGCAAGACGGTGCTCGCCATTGCCCATCGGCTTTCCACGATTGCCGCCCTCGACCGGCTCATCGTGATCGAGAAAGGCCGGATCGTGGAGGAGGGGACCCATGGAGAACTCCTGGAGCGGGAAGGGCTCTATGCGAGGCTCTGGCGGCGTCAGTCGGGAGGGTTCCTCGGAGCCGACGAAGCGGTTTCGGCGTAAGGGTTAGGCTGGAACAACTCCAATCGGCTATGGACAGGCGGGCTTGGCCGTGCCAAAGAGCGCCCGCGCGGCGACTCCCAGTCGCATTGCGCGCGCGTTGCCGCCTATGCTTCCTCGACTTGGGGGAACAGGGCGCCTGATGCCTGGGTTACCAAGCATTTCAGACGCGCGGTTCTCGTTTTTGGATCAATGCTGGAGAGCCAAGTGGCCGAGACCACCACGACCATCGCAGAGCCGACACGGCGCGATTTCCTCTATATCGCCACGGGCGCAGCCGCCGTCGTGGGCGGTGCTACCCTCGTATGGCCCTTCGTCAGCTCCCTGGCGCCCGACGCGGCGACTGTGGCTGCGGGCGCCCCCGTCGAAGTCGACCTGACCCCGATTGCCGAAGGCCAGATCGTGAAGCTTTTCTGGCGCGGCAAGCTGATCTTCGTCCGGCACCGCACGGCGGAAGAGATCAAGGCCGCCGAGGACGTGAACGTGTCCTCGCTGCGCGATCCTCAAGCAGACTCGGCCCGCGTGAAGGAAGGCAAGCCTCAATGGCTCGTCGTCTTCGGTAACTGCACCCATCTGGGCTGCGTGCCGCTCGGCCAGCAAGGCGAGTACCATGGCTGGTTCTGCCCGTGCCACGGCTCGGTGTTCGACACCTCCGGCCGCGTCCGCGGCGGCCCGGCGCCGATCAATCTGCCGATCCCGCCCTATGCCTTCACATCCGACACGAAGATCGTGATCGGCCAAGAAGAAGCAACGGCGTAAACCCACCGCGACGATCAGGCGATATCCATGAGCTCACATTCCACGACTTATGTTCCCAAGAGCGCCTTCGGCAAGTGGTTCGAAAGCCGCTTGCCCATCGCGGGGCTCGTCCATTCCTCGTTCATCGCGTTCCCGGTCCCCCGGAACCTGACCTATTTCTGGACCTTCGGCGCCATCCTGGCCTTCATGCTCGTGTCGCAGATCGTGACCGGCGTGTTCCTGGCCATGTACTACACGCCGAACGCCGCCATGGCCTTCCAGTCCGTCGAGCACATCATGCGCGACGTGAACTACGGCTGGCTCATCCGCTACCTGCACGCCAACGGCGCGTCCATGTTCTTCGTGGCCGTGTACATCCACATCTTCCGGAACTTCTACTACGGCTCCTACAAGGCCCCGCGCGAGGTTCTCTACATCCTCGGCGTGATCATCTTCATCCTGATGATGGCCACCGCCTTCATGGGCTACGTGCTTCCCTGGGGCCAGATGAGCTTCTGGGGCGCCACTGTGATCACCAACCTCTTCTCGGCGATCCCGGTCGTCGGCGAGACCATCGTCAGCTACCTCTGGGGCGGCTATTCGGTGGGTAACCCGACCTTGAACCGCTTCTTCTCCCTGCACTACCTGCTGCCCTTCATGATCGCCGGCGTCGTCGCCCTGCACATCTGGGCTCTGCACGTGCCGGGCCAGAACAACCCGACCGGCATTCCGATCAAGTCGGGCAAGGACGCGGTGCCGTTCACGCCCTACGCCACGATCAAGGACATCTTCGCCGTCGTCGTGTTCATGCTGTTCTTCGCCTATTGGGTGTTCTACATGCCGAACTATCTCGGCCATGCGGACAACTACATCCCGGCGAACCCGGCTGTCACGCCCGCTCACATTGTGCCCGAGTGGTACTTCCTGCCCTTCTACGCGATCCTGCGCGCCATTCCCGACAAGCTCGGCGGCGTCATCGCCATGGGCTCGGCCATCGTGATCTGGGTGTTCATGCCCTGGCTCGACACCTCGAAGGTCCGCTCGACCGCTTACCGTCCGCTCTACAAGCAGTTCTTCTGGCTCTTCGTGGCTGTCTGCGTGTTCCTGGGCTGGCTCGGTTCGCGTCCCGCCGAGGGCTGGTACGTGATCGCGTCGCAGATCGCTACCGTGCTTTATTTCGCCCACTTCCTGATCGTCCTGCCGGTGCTCGGTTTCATCGAGCGTCCGCTGCCGCTGCCGAATTCGATCCTCGAATCCGTGATGGGCGTGCAGAAGGGCGGAGCGGGCATGCCGTCCGGCGCCAATGCCGAACCGCATTCCAAGGGCTGATGCGAGCGTTGAGGAAAAGAACAATGATGAAGCGTACTCTTCTCATCGCCGCGGCCGTTTTCGGCCTCGCAGCTCCGGCCTTCGCCGCCGGCGAGACCCCGGTCCCGCCGCCGCAGAAATGGAGCTTCCAGGGTCCGTTCGGTACCTTCGACCGGGCGCAGCTCCAGCGCGGCTTCAAGGTCTACCGGGAGGTCTGCGCCTCCTGCCACGGCCTGAGCTACGTGGCCTTCCGCAATCTCTCCCAGCCCGGCGGACCGCAATTCTCCGAGGCCCAGGTGAAGGCGCTTGCCGCCGAGTACAAGATCCAGGACGGCCCGAACGAGGCCGGCGACATGTTCGAGCGTGCCGGCCGTGCGGCTGACCACCTTCCGTCGCCGTTCCCGAACGAGAACGCGGCTGCCGCCGCTAACGGCGGCAAGGCACCGCCGGATCTCTCCTTAATGGCCAAGGCCCGTACCTATGAGCGCGGTTTCCCCTGGTTCATTACCGATGTGTTCCGTCAGTATTCCGAGAACGGCGCCGATTATCTCGTGGCGCTGCTCAACGGCTACGAGGAACCTCCGGCCGGCTTCCAGGTGCCCCAGGGTGGTCACTACAACCACTACTTCCCGGGCCACGTCATTGCGATGCCGAAGCCGCTCAGCGACGGCCAGGTCGAATATCCGAAGAACGAGGCCGGCCAGCCTCAGGTGCCCGAGACGCTCGATCAGTATGCCCACGACGTGACGGCATTCCTGATGTGGGCGGCGGAGCCGCACCTCGAAGCCCGCAAGCGCCTTGGCTTCCAGGTGATGCTGTTCCTGCTCGTCCTGTCCGGCCTGCTTTACTTCACCAAGAAGAAGGTCTGGGCTCGTGTGGGCGGCGAGGTCGAAGGCCACGCAACGCCTCCGATGACGCACAACCCGTAAGATTCATGAGAAAGGCCCCTGTTTCGGGGCCTTTTTCTTTTGTGATGATTTTGTTGCCGGGCTGTCTAATCTCGCAACCATGCTGAAGACCCTCGCCGACGATATCTGGGGCCAACCCTGCCTCGCCTTCCATGTCCAGCCGCATCTGAGCGCCGAGGCTCAACACTCTCTTGGAGAGGTGCAGAAGGCCGTCGCCGCGCTCTGGCCCTATCCACTGCATAAGGCCCCTCCCGATGCCCTTCACCAGACCCTTTACGCGCTTGCCAATGTGAAGGACCGGTTCGACAAGGAAGCCTATTGGCAAAGCATTGCCGGACCTTGCGGTGAAATACTGGACAGCCTTTGTCAGGGCCACGGTCCGATCGAACTCACCTATTCGCGCCTCAAGGTGACGGATACGGCCATCATCGCCGTCGCGGCGGAAACTACAGGTCTGATCGAGGAGATCCGGCACAGGATCGCCGAACACATCCCACCGCCGCCGGGCCTAAAGACCATACGCTACAACCTCATCCATTCCACGCTGGCCCGGTATCAGGTCTCGGCCACGATACCGGACGAGGTGGTTGCGGCCATCGAGAGCTTGCCGGTTACGGTTCGCGCCCGTGTGGAAAGCATCAAGCTCGTTCGCGAGAGGCGTTTTCCCTGCACGGAATATGACGAACTTCGCTCATTCTCCTTGAGGTGAGAACCAGGTTTGGGGATCGGCGGGGCAGCGGTTATGGTTCGCTCCGATTCTGAGCGACCGGAGAGCGAGAGCCCCATGACGAAAGCGATCCTAGGCATCATCGGCGGTTCCGGCGTCTATGACCTTCCGGGGATCGAGGACATGCGTGAGGAGCGCATCGCGTCTCCCTGGGGCGAGCCGTCGGACGCGCTGCGCATCGGGCGCATCGGCGAGACGAATGTGGCATTTCTGCCTCGCCATGGCCGCGGCCACCGCCTGTCGCCCTCCGACATCAATTACCGCGCCAATATCGATGTGATGAAGCGGGCCGGCGTCACGGACCTGATCTCCGTCTCCGCCTGCGGTTCGTTTAGGGAAGAGTATTATCCCGGCTTCTTCGTGCTAGTAGATCAGTATGTGGACCGCACGCACAAGCGCGAGGGTTCGTTCTTTGGTAAAGGCTGCGTCGCCCATGTGCCCATGGCGCATCCGGTGAGCCCAATCTTGCGCCAGCGCATCGCCGATGCGGCGGTGGCGGAGCGGATCCCCTTCACCATCGGCGGCACCCTGGTGTGCATCGAGGGACCGCAATTCTCCACTTATGCCGAATCCATGACTTACAAAAATCTCGGCTACGATGTGATCGGCATGACGGCGATGCCGGAAGCCAAGCTCGCCCGCGAGGCGGAAATCTCTTACTCCACTATCGCCATGGTGACCGATTACGATTGCTGGCACCCGGAACATGACGACGTGGATGTGGCCGCCGTGGTGGCCGTGGCGCACCAGAACGCCACGAAGGTGGCGGGCCTCCTCGCCCGCATCGCCCGCGACTTCCCCTCTGAGCATGAACCATGTCCCGTCGGCTCCAACCACGCCCTCGACGGCGCCATCATGACGGCGCCTTCCGCGCGCGATCCTGAACTTCTGAGGAAGCTCGATGCGGTGGCTGGGCGGGTGCTGAAGCCTCGGCAGGCTTAGCGCATCATCCAGCCCATATGGCCCAAGCCGAACAGCGCACCGAAGATCCAGCTGATGAAGGCGAGGATGAACATGACGATGATGGTGGCGGGGATGGCGGCGAGAGAGGCCTTGACGAAGAACAGGACAAGGCTTCCAAAAGGGATATCGATATCGGTCAGAACGGTTCGGGAGGGTTGCTCGGCCATGGTTCAGCTCCTCGGATGACCTCAACACTTCTCACTTATGGCAGGCTCAATGATGGACCAGCGTCTCCTCACCGATCTCAAATCAGCGATCCGTTCGATTCCGGATTACCCGAAGCCCGGCATCGTGTTTCGCGACATCACGACGCTGCTCGGTGACGCGCGGGCTTTCCGCCGCTCGGTGGACGAACTGGTTCATCCCTTCGCCGGCGGACGGATCGACAAGGTCGCGGGCATCGAAGCGCGCGGGTTCATCCTCGGCGGTGCGGTCGCGCATCAGCTCTCGTCCGGCTTCGTGCCGATCCGCAAGAAGGGCAAGCTGCCTCATGAGACCGTGCGCATTGCCTATTCGCTCGAATACGGCGTGGACGAGATGGAGATCCACACGGATGCCATCGGCCAGGACGAGCGCGTGATCCTGGTGGACGATCTCATCGCCACCGGCGGCACGGCTGTGGCTGCGACACAGCTATTGCGACAGATGGGCGCCAACATCATCGCCGCATGCTTCATCATCGACCTGCCCGATCTCGGCGGCGCGAAAAAGCTGCGCGATCTCGGTGTGGAAGTGCGCAGCCTCGTGAGCTTCGAGGGACACTGAGGTAACCGACGATGTCGGCGGATCGCATCCAAGGCGCGCTGGCGTTTCTGCGCGAGGCGGAAAGGCTCAAGAGCACCCTGCGCAGCGGCTTCACCTCGGGAGGGCGCCCCGAGAGCACGGCCGAGCATAGTTGGCGTCTGTGCCTCATGGCGCTCGTCTTCGCGGATGAGTTCGAGAACATCGATCTGTTGCGTCTCATCAAGCTCTGCATCGTTCACGATCTCGGCGAGGCCCTGAGCGGCGACATCCCCGCCATCTATCAGACTGGCGACATGAATAAGTCCGCTCAGGAAAGGGCCGATCTCGAAGTGCTCACTCAGGCGCTCGATGCGAAGAAACGCGCCGAGATCATCGAGCTTTGGGAGGAATACGAGACCGCTGCTTCACCTGAAGCCGTTCTCGCCAAGGGGCTCGACAAGCTGGAGACCATTCTCCAGCACGTTCAGGGCAAGAACCCGCAAGACTTCGATTACGCTTTCAATCTGGGCTACGGGCAGAAGCAGACTTCCGCCCATCCCTTTCTCGCAACGCTTCGCGCCATTCTCGACGAGGAGACGCAGGCGCAGGCCGATGCCGCGAAGGGCAAACGTTAGAGCATTTTTCGGCAAAGTGGCTCCGGTTCGCCGTTAAAAAATGCGGTCCAACAAAGAACAGAGATGATTCCACGTAAGTGGAAGCAGCTCTACGCCTGCCGCTCCCAGAACACCATGCCGTCGAAGGAGAACACGTCCTCGCCATGCTGGTTCGTGCCGGTATTGTGGTGGAACACGAGGCCCCAGCCGGGGCGCGAGGCGGAGGTGCGCTTGGCGGTGACCGTCGTGCGGTACGTTACCGTGTCGCCCGCATAGACGGGTTTCAGCCATTTCAGGTTAGTGAAGCCGGGGGAGGGGCCGAGCCGCGCGGGCCTAGTTCCACGGGCGAGGGCGCTGGTACGGATGCGGTCGCGATAGGCCACCATGTGCTTCATCCACACGCTTGCCGTCTGCCAGCCCGAGGCGCAGAGAGAGCCGAACAGGCTGTTCTTCGCAGCCTCCGCGTCCACATGGAAGGGCTGCGGATCGAATTGTCTGGCGAAGCGGATGATGTCGTCGGGCTCGAAGGTGTGGGAGCCCAGCTCCTCCGTCTCGCCGATCACCAGGTCCTCGAAATAGGGATTGGCCGAGATATGCGGGATTTCCCGTTCCGGTACTTTCCCCGGCATGGAGGAAGCGACAGCCGCCAGCACGCCTTTTCCGCCGCCTGCGAAAGGCTCCGCGTCCCGGCGGGCGAACATGACCCAGTTCTTCTGGGTGAACACGGTCTCATCGGCCTGGTTCATCATCTCATAGCCGAACCGCACGAGGCCGAGATTGGGTTTGCTCTTCGAGGGACGGCTGTCAAGGATCGTCATGCGCGAGCGCAGGGTATCGCCCGGCCGCACGGGTTTGAGCCATTTCACCTCTTCGATGCCGGGCGCCCCCATGGCGGTGGAATCGAGCAGGGTCTCGTCCGCGACGAGGCGCATGTTGATGCAGCAGGTGTGCCAGCCTGAGGCGATGAGGGTGCCGATGAAGCTGTCCTTGGCGGCGATCTCGTCCACGTGGAAGGGCTGCGCGTCGTACTCCCGCGCGAAGCCTAGGATATGCTCCTTCGCGACGGTGATGGGGCCAAGCATCTGCGTGTGGCCGGGCGTGAAATCTTCAAAGGCAAAACGGGGCATCGGTCTCGATCTTTGCAATGGGATCTGGGTCGGCGCTACGCTGGATCGGCCTGATTAAGGGTTGAATTGTCCAGCTGCGTTGTGCGCCAGGCGGATCGGCTCGGGCAAGCGATACTTTGGTGAACACCGCAATACGAGTTCTGCTGCCGTGGCAATATCGGCCAAGTGTCCGGGCGAGATGAACATCGGGTTCTTGGCGGTGCGGGTGCGCAGTGCCACCCCGATGGTCTCCTTGCGGTCGATGAGAGGCGCGGCGGATCCCTTCTCTTCGCCGAGGTCCTTATAGCGGCCGCAGAGCAGGGTCTTGCCGCAGCCGATGGTGGGGCGCTGGAGCCACAGGCCCATATGGCTGGCGATACCGATGCGGCGGGGATGGGCGATGCCCATGCCGTCGAACAGGAACACGTCCGGCTCGGCCTTCAGCTTCTCGAATGCCTCCTCCAGCACCGGCCCTTCGCGAAAGCTCAACAAACCCGGCACATAGGGAAACGGGGTAGGGCGTTGCGCCAGCACCGTCTCGACGTGCAGAAATCCGGGATAAGTCATCACCACGATGGCCGCCTGCGACTGCTCGTTCTTCACGCTCACATCGACGCCCGCGACCAGCTTGACCGCGGCGAGATCGATAGGTCGGTCCGAGACGACCTCGCTGCGCAATTGCTGCTGCAGGGCGATGGCCTCCGAGGGTGTGAGATTCCAGTCGTGTCTGTGGTGAAGCTGCATGCGGTTAAGCTGAAGAGAACGATGTCTCTGTCAACGCCCAAGATTCCCGAACGATCCGAAAACGGCCATGTGCAGGCTTCAGCTCAGGAATGTTCCGGATGGTTTTATGCCACGATCGAGGTCATAAAGCCTGTAAAAGGCAAATCCAGTTCATCCCGTCGAGAGAGACCGACATTGGCCCATTCCGCGACAGGCCGCAGCATTCCCATCATCACTCCCGCCGAAGGCGTGACAGAGGAGATGATCCGCGAGCTTGTGGTCACGTTCTATGACCGCGTGCTGAAGGATCCGGACCTCGGCCCGATCTTCAGCAAAGCCCTGTCGGGCCGCTGGAGCGAGCATCTGGCGATCATGGTGGATTTCTGGTCGTCGATTGCGCTGAGAACCGCGCGCTACAGCGGCAAGCCGCAGGCGGCCCATTTCGGGCTGCCTCTCAACGAGCAGCTTTTCAGCCGCTGGCTGGAGCTGTTCGAGGGGACGGCGCGGGAGCTCTTCGAGCCGGATGCGGCGGAGTTCTTCATCGTCCGGGCCCAGCGCATCGCCGAGAGCCTGCAGATCGGCTTGGGGATAGGCCCGAAAGCGTTGCGCTTGCCATAGTTAGGGGCATTTTCTTTACGGCAAACCGGCATCCACTTTGCCTGAAAATGCCTTAGCGCGCTTAGCGCTCCCACCATTCCAACTCGTCCGAAGCTGTCTTCGGCAGGAGGGACGAGATCGCGATCATGAGGAGGCCGCAGGCCACGAGCACGGCGACGAAGAACTCGGCGCTGCCGTAGCCAGGCGCGATGATGGTAGAGATGAATGAGTGAAGAAGGTCCTGCATGGATCACTGTCCTATGATGAAGGACAACAAAGCAGAACGGCCCTGAACGCTCCGCGAAGCGGGCGTTCAGGATTCCGACAGGTTCGCTTTAGATGTTGAAGCGGAAGTGCATGACGTCACCGTCCTGCACCGTGTATTCCTTGCCCTCAAGGCGCAGCTTGCCCGCATCGCGCGCGCCCGCTTCGCCCTTCAGCGTGGTGTAATCCACGTAAGCGATGGTCTCAGCGCGGATGAAGCCCTTCTCGAAATCCGTATGGATCACGCCGGCGGCGCCGGGGGCCTTGGTGCCCCTGGTGATCGTCCAGGCGCGCGCTTCCTTGGGGCCGACCGTGAAGTAGGTGATGAGGCCGAGCAGCTCATAGCCCGCGCGGATCACGCGGTTGAGGCCGGGCTCGGCAAGGCCGATGGCATCGAGATAATCCTTCTGCTCGGCCGCATCGAGAACGGCGATCTCGCTCTCGATCTTGGCCGAGACGACGACGGCCTTCGCGCCCTCTTGCCTAGCGCGCTCGAACACCTTTGCCGAGAAGCTGTTGCCCTGATCGGCGGAAGCTTCCTCCACATTGCACACGTAGAGAACCGGCTTCGAGGAAAGCAGGCCCAGCATCTGGAACAGGCGCTCTTCCTCAGGCTTGCGCTCCACCAGGCGGGCGGGCTTGCCGTCGCGCAGAAGCGGCAGGCAGCGGTTGACGAGGTCGAGCGTTTCCTTCGCCTCTTTGTCGTTACCCTTGGCCTTCTTCTCGAGCGCGGTGACGCGCTTCTCGAGGCTGTCGAGGTCGGCCAGCATCAGCTCCGTCTCGATGGTCTCGATATCGGCGGTGGGGTCGATCTTGCCTTCGACGTGTGTGATGTCAGTGTCCTCGAAGCAGCGCACCACGTGGGCGATGGCATCCACTTCGCGGATGTTGGCGAGAAACTGGTTGCCGAGGCCTTCGCCCTGCGACGCGCCGCGCACGAGGCCGGCGATGTCCACGAAGGTGAGGCGCGTCGGGATGATCTGGGCCGAGCCCCCAATGGACGCGAGCTGATCCAGGCGCTCATCCGGCACGGCCACGTCGCCCACATTCGGCTCGATGGTGCAGAACGGATAGTTCGCAGCCTGCGCCGCCGCCGTCTGCGTCAGCGCATTGAAGAGGGTGGATTTGCCGACATTCGGCAGACCGACGATGCCCATCTTGAAGCCCATGGCCTCACTCCTTGTTTCTGGCCGATCAAGCGCCGGCTGAAGTCCTATTTCTCGGCGGCCTTTTCGCCGGGCCGCTTCACATCCGTCCAACCTCTCGCCTCCATGGCGAGGTGGACCTTGTTCTGAAAGCTTCCATCCTCGCCCTTGGCGAGCAGGGAAGCGTTGTCCGCGATGATGCGGCACAGGTCCTCGACCCATGCCTCCTCGCTTTTGCCGAAATCGCCCAGCACATGGTGCTGCACCAGGGGCTTGTGGCCCGGGTGACCGATGCCGAGGCGGACCCGGCGGTAATCGTTGCCGCAATGGGCAGAAATCGAGCGCAGGCCGTTATGGCCCGCATTGCCGCCGCCGATCTTCACGCGCAGCTTGGCCGGCGGCAGATCGAGCTCGTCGTAGAAAACCGTCACGTCGCTTAAGCCGATCTTGAAGAAGTTCTGCGCTTCTCCCACAGACTGGCCGGACAGGTTCATGAAGGTCTGCGGCTTGAGGAGCAAAATCTTCTCACCGCCGATGACGACATCGGCAGCCTCGCCTTGAAACCGCTTACGCCAAGGGCCCGCGTTGTGCACGCGTGCAATCTCGTCCACGGCCATGAAACCGATATTGTGACGGTTTCTGGCGTAGCGCGAACCGGGATTACCAAGGCCGACGAAAAGGCGCATTGCAAGGCATTCTCATAATGAAACGCTCCGGCCTTGCGGTCGGAGCGTTGAAGCCGATCAATGGGCTTGAAACGCCCGATCAAAGCCGATTAGGCAGCGGTGCCTTCAGCAGCCGGAGCGGCCACAGTGTCTTCTTCCGTCAGGCCAGTCGGGGCCACGACGGTGACGAGGGTGGCATTCTCCGTGGAGGTTGCCTTGGCGCCCTTCGGCAGCTTGATGTCGTTCAGGTGAACCGAGGAGCCAATATCGAGGCCTTCCACCGACGCTTCGATGAAGTCCGGGATCGCGTCGGGCGAAACCGCGAGTTCAACCGAGTGCTCGACGATCTGGACCGTGCCGCCGCGCTTCACGCCCGGGCACTTCTCCTGGCCGACCACGTGCACCGGAACCACGACCTTGATGGTCTGGCCCTTGGAAACGCGCAAGAAGTCGATGTGGACCGGGAAGTCGCGCACCGGATCGAGCTGGTAATCGCGCGGAATGACGCGAACGGACTTACCGTCAACGTCGATCTCGAAGATTGTGGTCAGGAAGTGGCCGGCGAAGATCAGCTGCTTGGTCTGATTGAAGTCGAGGGCAATCGACTGGGCCGGCTGACCGGCACCGTAGATAACAGCTGGAACTTGGCCTTGGCGACGAACAGCCCGGGCGGCCCCCTTGCCGCTCCGGTCGCGCGCCACGGCCTTGATTTGCTTAATTTCGCTCATGGTCGTGGTCCTTAAAATGGGAGTTATAAAACCGATGGCCGCCAAGGCTTCCTATTAAGGAAATCTATCGGCGGCCATGAGGTCCGCGCCCGTGCCTCCAAGGGTGTCGAGCGGGCGCGAGGCGGCTTATAGCCTCAAAGACCTATTTTGACAACACTTTGGTAACGGCCCGGAAAGGGCTAAAAGCCGACAAAGACACATTATGACATTTAAGGTGCCCTCATGAGCCTGGATCGTGCTGCCCTCGACCGGGTCGAGAAGATCCTGTCCTCGTCCCTGGATGATCGGCAGAAGCTCGAACAGACCCTTCGTGCGCTTGCTAAATGGCGTTCCCAGCTTCTTGGCAATACCATGGTCCAACGTCATGGGAGTGTCGTGCAGAAAGGGCCGTTCGCCGGCATGACCTATCTGGCGCAGCCCTCAGAAGGTGGGGTCACCGCCAAGCTCATGGGCACCTATGAAGCCTGCCTCCAGCCGTTTTTTGAGAGCCTGCCGGAGCAAGGCTACGATGCTGTTCTCAATGTCGGCTGTGCCGAAGGGTATTATGCCATCGGCTGCGCCCGCCTCCTACCTGGCACTCCGGTCCTGGCCTGGGATATCGATCCCCGCGCCAGGCAAATGTGCGCGGAGCTGTCGCGCCTCAACGCGGTGGAAGGGCAGATCGATCTTCGGGAGACATTCACACCGGGCGATCTCCAGGGCGTTCGTGCCGAGTTGAAGAGCCACTTTGGCCATGAGCCTCGGGCGCTTCTGGTCATAGATTGCGAAGGAGCAGAGTTCGAGCTGCTCGATCCGATTCAGGCCGACTATTCATGGCTCGATATGGTTGTCGAGGTGCATCCCGGCCGGGAGCGCACCCTGCCCATGCTCACCGAGCGGTTCCGGGACACGCACGAGATCGAGGTCAAGCAGGCCGAGACCATCGTTCCGGACCTGCCGGACTGGCTGCATCAGCTTGGGCATCTCGACCAGCTCCTGACTGTCTGGGAGTGGCGTGCGGTGCCGACGCCATGGCTCATCCTGCGGAGCCGTTTGCGGCAGACATAAAAAAGGCCGGGAGCTTTCGCTGCCCGGCCCTCATGGAGATCGGCATCGCTTTTAGTCGAACAGGCTCGACACCGAGCTTTCCGTCGCCGTACGGCCGATGGCCTCGCCCATGAGCGGGGCGATGCTGATGACGCGAATGTTGTGGGCCACCTTCACGGCTTCGGTCGGCATGATCGAGTCGGTGATCACGAGTTCCTTCAGCTTGGAGCCGGCGATGCGGGCCACCGCGCCGCCCGAGAGCACGCCGTGGGTGATATAGGCATAGACCTCCTTCGCGCCCTGAGCGAGGAGGGCGTCGGCGGCATTCACCAGCGTGCCGCCGGAATCCACGATGTCGTCCACCAGGATGCAGGAGCGTCCGGATACGTCGCCGATGATGTTCATGACTTCCGACTCGCCCGGACGCTCACGGCGCTTGTCCACGATGGCGAGCTGGGCGTCGATGCGCTTGGCGAGCGCGCGGGCGCGCACCACGCCGCCGACGTCGGGCGAAACCACCATGCGGTTGCCGCCGGCGAGGTGCTCCTTGATGTCGCGAGCCAAGATGGGGGCCGCGAAAAGGTTATCTGTTGGGATGTCAAAGAAGCCCTGGATCTGGCCAGCGTGGAGGTCCAGCGTCAGCACGCGGTCGACGCCGGCATGTGTGATCAGATTGGAGACGAGCTTGGCCGAGATCGGGGTGCGGCCGGAGGCACGCCGGTCCTGCCGAGCATACCCGAAATAGGGAATTACCGCCGTGATGCGCCTGGCCGAGGAGCGGCGCAGGGCGTCGGTGATGATGAGCAGTTCCATCAGGTGATCGTTCGTGGGGAACGAAGTCGACTGGATGATGAACACATCTTCGCCGCGCACATTCTCCTGGATTTCGACGAACACCTCCATGTCCGCGAAGCGCTTCACCTGCGCCTTGGCGAGCGGAACATTGAGGTAGGAGGCGATGGCCTCGGCCAGGGGACGGTTGGAGTTTCCCGCAACGAGCTTCATGCAAGCAACTTCTAGCTTTGAGTGACCTGTGGAGCCCGTGACGCAATAGTAAAACATCTGCGCGGCCAGGCGGATGGGTCTTAGCAGCGATACGAAACCGTCACAATATGAGTCAGTGCCGCGATGTGCGGCAATATCGACTAAGGCCTATGCAGTCACTGCACGGCAACAGGTGTTTCGTCATCCGAGGCTTCCGCCGTCTGGAACGGATTTTCGGATTTGGAGGCTGCCAGGAACTCGGCGATCTCGTCCATGCTTGCAGCTGCCAGCTTGGAAAGGGTTTCCTTGTCGATGGAGGAAATCGAGCCGGAGCCAATGCTCACCGGGCTCGATCCGGCAAGGCGCTTGGCCCGGCGCTTCTGGGCGTCGAACACATCCCACACATAGGCGACCTTGGTTTCGCCATCGGCTGTCTCGGTAGAGATGTAACCCCGCACACGGTAGCGGGCCTGAGCGCTGGAGCCCACGAGCTCCACCTTGCGGTCGGTGGCTGCATTCGACAATTCGTCGATCAGCGCCGTCTGGACCTTGGCGGGGGCGCCGTCGATGCTCTCGAGGGCAACGGGCACGCCTTCGGGCGAGCTGCTGACCGAGCCCTGGCAGGCTCCAAGCGAAACCATCATTGCAGTTGCGGCAAGCCGCCCCCAACCCTTTGTCCCGGCCATCAAGGCATCCGTTCTTGTTATCGGTAACGAAGTCTTAACCGTAACAGGGTCCGCAGTCCAGATCGGCCACGCTTGCCAGATCAGCCGCGCTTACGCAGCTGAAGGATCAGTGCATCGAGGCCAAGAGCAAGGAGGCCGGCGGCCAAACCCCAGAAGGCGGAGCCTATGCCGAAGAGCGTGAGGCCCGAGGCGGTGACGGCGAGCGTCAGCACGGTCGGGAATCGCCGGCCCTCATCGGACAGGGCCGAGCCCAGCGCCCCTGCGAAGGCTCCCATCAAGGCAAGGCCCGCCACGGTCCGGATGAGTTCGGGCGGCAATGCTGCGATAAGCCCGATCAAAGCCGCGCTGAAGGCCGCGAAGATCAGGTAGCTCAAGGCATAGAACGGCCCGACCATCCAGCGCTTCGTGGGATCCGGGTGGGTATCCGGCCCGGTGCAGATCGCGGCCGAGATCGCAGCGAGGTTGCTTGTGTGAGCGCCGAAGAAGGCCGTGACCACGGAGGCGAAGCCTGTCACGGCGAGGATCGGGCGGGAGGGCGGCGTATAGCCCGAGGCGCGCAGAACCGCGAAGCCCGGCAGGTTCTGGGACGCCATGGTCACCAGGAAGAGCGGGAGGCCGAGGCCAAGGAGGGCGGCGGGCTCGAAAGCTGGTGCAATGAACGTGAGCGTCGACAGGCTCAGGTCCGAGGCGAGGGGCTTCGCCAACCCGCCGCCGAAGGCGATGCCGAGACCCACGAACAGCACGGCCAGAACCGCGAGGGCCGGGTTGAACAGACGCACGACGAGAAAGATGCCCACGAGCGGCAGCACGAGACCGGGCGCGGCCTGTGCGCTTTCGAACACGGCCATGACGAAGCGGATGAGGACGCCCGCCAGCATCGCGGCGGCAATCGAGGCGGGGATGCGCTCGATCAGGCGGCCGAAGGGCTTGATGAAGGCGGCGAGCATGATGAGCCCGCCCGCGAGCAGGAAGGAGCCGACCGCCGCATGAATGGAGATGCCGCTGGAGGCCGCGATCAGCGCCGCGCCCGGCGTCGACCAGGCGGTTACGACCGGCATGCGGTAGCGAACGCTCAGATATCCCGCCGTCGCCGCCATGGACAGGCACAGGGCCGCCACCCAGGACGATGTCTGCGCCGCATCGGCGCCGACAGCCTGAGCCGCTGCGATGATGATGGCGATCGTACTGCCAAAGCCCACCAGGGCCGCGACAACGGCGGACGTGATGATCGACAGGCGCATGGGTCCGGCTTTCCCGTGTTCGGAGCTTAGCCGTTTAGACTATCATGGCGATCCGCGCCAGTTCGTCCGGTGCACTTCCCTGACGACTCCGGAAGGCTTAAATCTCCCCCATGAGTCGCAATCCCACCAACGACGTCCCACCAGACATTCTGGACACCGAAGAAGACGATGAGACCCTAGCCGTCGAGAGCGGCTCGGATGTCGAGTTCGACCTGGAGGCCAACCCCAGCCTGGTCCAGCGCGGAACCGAGGTCATCAAGCGTTTCTGGACGACGCTGCCCAATGCGCCCGGCGTTTATCGCATGCTCGATACGAAGGGTGACGTGCTCTATGTGGGCAAGGCCAAGAGCCTGAAGAGCCGCGTCGGCTCCTATGCACGCGGTCAGGCGCATTCCAACCGCATCGCCCGCATGATCGGCGAGACGACCTCGATGGAATTCGTCACGACGGCGACGGAGACCGAGGCGCTGCTGCTCGAGGCCAACCTCATCAAGCAACTGAAGCCCCGCTACAACGTGCTGCTGCGGGACGACAAGTCGCTTCCCTACATCCTACTCACCGGCGATCACGATGCACCGCAGCTCGTGAAGCATCGCGGTTCGCGCAAGCGAAAAGGGGATTACTACGGCCCCTTCGCCAGCGTGTGGGCGGTGAATCGCACCATCAATGCCTTGCAGCGCGCGTTTCTCTTACGCTCGTGCAACGATAGCTATTTCGAAAACCGCACGCGTCCCTGCCTGCTGTTTCAGATCAAGCGCTGCTCCGGTCCATGCACGAAGGAGATTTCGAACGAGGAATATGCCGGACTCGTTTCCGAGGCTCGCGCGTTCCTGGCAGGCAAGTCGAACGCCGTGAAGCAGCGCATTACGGACGAGATGCAGCAGGCGGCCGAGGATCTGGAATTCGAGCGCGCCGCGCGGTGCCGCGACAGGCTGGCCGCGCTCTCCGCGATTCAGGGCGTGCAAGGCATCAACACGCAATCGGTGGAAGAGGCCGATGTGTTCGCGCTCGACGAGCAGGCCGGGCAGTTCTGCGTGGAGGTGTTCTTCTTCCGCAATTGGCAGAACTGGGGCAACCGGGCGTACTTCCCGAAGGCCGACAAATCCATGTCGCGGGAGGAGGTTCTGGGGTCCTTCATCGCACAGTTTTACGACGACAAGCCTGCACCGCGCCTCATCCTGCTTTCGCACGAGATCGAGGATGCGGAGCTGATGGCAGCGGCGCTTTCGACCCGGGCAGAGGCGCGCGTGGAAATCCATGCCCCGCAGCGCGGCGAGCGGCGTCAGCTCATCGAGTATGTGTTGCGCAACGCAAAGGAAGCGCTCGGGCGGCGGCTGGCGGATACGGCTTCGCAGCAGAAGCTTCTCCTGTCGCTGGGCCAGGCCTTCGGTATGGCGAAAGCGCCTCGGCGCGTTGAGGTTTACGACAACTCGCACATCATGGGCACCAATGCGGTGGGTGCCATGGTGGTGTCGGGTGCGAACGGCTTCATGAAGCAGCATTACCGGACCTTCAACATGAAGTCCGAGGACCTGAAGCCCGGCGACGATTACGGCATGATGCGTGAAATGCTCCAGCGGCGTTTCGCGCGGCTCGTGAAGGAGGAACCGAGGGCGGCCGATGGGGAGGCTTTGGCAGGCAGGGACGATTCCTTCCCCGCCTGGCCCGATCTCGTCCTCATCGACGGCGGCAAGGGGCAGCTGGAGGCCGCGCGCCAGGCATTGTCGGAGGTCGGCGTGAGCGAAGACGATGTCACCCTCGTCGGCATCGCCAAGGGGCGTGACCGCGATGCGGGTCGCGAGACCTTCTTCAAGCCCGGGCAGCCGCCCTTCAAGATGCCGCCGCGCGATCCGGCGCTCTACTTCGTGCAGCGCCTGCGGGACGAGGCCCACCGCTTCGCCATCGGCGCGCACAGGGCCAAGCGCAAGCGCGAGCTGGTAAAGAACCCGCTCGACGAGATTGCCGGTATCGGCCCCACCCGCAAGCGGGCGCTCCTCCATCATTTCGGAACCGTCAAGGCGATCCAGCGGGCAGCCCTGGAGGATCTGATGAAGGCGCCCGGGGTCAATGCCGCCACGGCCCGCGCGGTCTACGATTTCTTTCATGATCGCGGCTAGGGGCGGGGCTGGCATGGCGCGGCGGATAACGGCAATGTGGAGGGCATTCCGGTTGACGGACCAACCCGAGACATGCTTCCTGCCTGTCCTATGAGCACAGCCCCCACCATGCGCCGGTCGAAGGCTTTCAATCTCGCCAACCTGTTGACCTACCTGCGGCTGGTGGCAGTCCCGGCCGTGGTCGGCCTTCTGTACTGGCCGGAGGACCATTGGTCGCGCTGGTTCGCGCTCGCCGTTTTCGCCATCGCCGCCATCACCGATTATCTCGACGGCTATGTGGCCCGCACTTATGCGCAGGGCTCAGCGCTCGGGCGCATGCTCGATCCCATCGCCGATAAGCTGCTGGTGGCTGCCTGCCTGCTCATGCTGGTCGCGACCGATACCATTCAGGGGTGGGACCTGTGGGCCGCTATCGTGATCCTGTGCCGCGAGATCCTGGTCTCGGGCCTGCGCGAGTTCCTGGCCGAGCTGAAGGTGAGCGTGCCGGTGAGCCGGGTCGCCAAGTGGAAGACGACGTTCCAGCTGCTTTCCCTCGGCTTCCTCATCGCGGGCCCGGCAGGCGATACGGTGTTGCCGGGCAATACCCAGATCGGACTCGTCCTGCTCTGGATCTCGGCGCTTCTCACGCTCTATACGGGCTGGGATTATCTCAAGACCGGCATTCAGCACCTCGTGGACGAAGGGTGAGGGCGATGAAGCTCGTCTATTTTGCCTGGGTGCGTGAGCGGGTCGGCAGGACGGACGAGGAGGTCAGCCCACCGGAGAACGTTGCTACCATCGCCGATCTGGTGCGCTGGCTGAAAGGCCGGGGCGAGGAGTACGAATACGCCTTCGAGAACGAAGACGTCGTTCGCGCCGCCGTCGACCACGAACACGCCAGGCCCGATGCCCCCATTGCCGACGCGCGGGAAATCGCCTTCTTCCCGCCTATGACCGGCGGCTAGGCATCATGCGCCGGATCAGGATTCAGGCCGAGAACTTCGACATTGCGGCGGAGACGGCGGCTCTTGCCGAAACTTCCGCTGATGTCGGCGCCTCCGTCGCCTTCACCGGCTTCTGCCGGGACGAAGGAGGGCGGTTGTCAGCCCTCGAACTCGAGCATTATCCTGGCATGGCCGAGGCTGAGTTGTCGCGCCTCGCCGGGGAGGCGGAAGGGCGTTGGCCTCTCATTGGGCTCACGATCATCCATCGCTATGGGCTGATCCGTCCGGGAGAGCCCATCGTGCTCGTTCTTGCCGCGAGCGCCCATCGCCGCGCCGCCTTCGAGGCCGCCGATTACCTGATGGATTATCTCAAGACCCACGCCCCGTTCTGGAAGCGGGAACATCTGAAGGACGGCACGGTGGGTGCCTGGGTGGAGGCGAAATCCACTGACGACGATGCCATGGAACGCTGGCGCTGAACCTGGCTTGCACGACCCGTCTTGATCCCGCCGCAAGGTAGGCGGAGCATGATGCTGGATATGGCAAGCGAGAGGTGCGTCATGCACAGCATCGTTGTCGTTCTTGTCCTGATGATCGCAGCGCCGGCGCCGGCCCAAGGCATGCCCATGCCTGAGCCTGCCCAGGCTCACACGCTTCCCGATTGCTATTGCCGGGCTGCTGGCAGGATCTTCGAGGAAGGGGAGGAGGCCTGCCTGCAAACCACGGATGGGCCGCGGATTGCCCAATGCTCCATGGAGCTGAACGTGATGTCCTGGCGGATCAGGCCAACACCGTGCCCGGAATCATGAAAAACGCTGCCGGTTGGGCAGCGTTCTTGGAAAAAGAATCTCGGGTGAATGGCCCTCGAGGGCTCTTCTGCGGCCTTAAAGGAGGCCGACGACGATCGCGCAAATGAATGAAAAAGACACGCAGACCGCGGCGATATTGAGCTTCTCGGTCCAGTCTAGATGAGACGTCAGGTTCATTTAGGATCTTCCTATCTGAATAGAGGGGAACACTAGCAGAGCCGATGGAACCTGAAAAGGCCCAGCTAGGCTGTGGACCGCGTGCCGCAGACAGGCTTAATGGTTAACAGACGCTTAACCTCTTGTTTTTGGCCGGGAAGGGGAGTGACCATGCCTCTCGAAATATTTTGAGGCACCCCATAGAATATTTGTTTCGGGCTGTTCCATTTTGCTGCTCGCAAACTGATTGAAACGAGATTGCTTCCCGAATCGGGCGATCCCGTTGACGGGATGTTTACCTCGGGCCGGGTAATCTCGGCTCATGCGTCGTGGGTTAGTTGCGTTTTTCGCCCTTTCGCTCATTGGGCTTGGGGTTACCGGTTGCGGGCTGTTTCGTTTCGAGCAGCGCGAGCCTTGGCGCGCGCAGGCGGAAGAAGCCTGCCTTGCCCAGAAACTGGTGCAGCCATCGGCCTATATGGCCATGTCCGGAAAAATTGACGGTCCCGGCGTGTGCGGCATGGACCACGCCTTCAAGGTTTCGGCCTTCAGCAACGGCGAAGTCAGCCTGAAGTCCAAGGTGACCCTGGCCTGTCCGATCATCCCGAGCATCGACACCTGGCTCGACGAGATCGTGAAGCCCGCCGCCGTGATGTATTTCGGCGTGCCTGTGGTGGATATCAAAGCGGGCTCCTATTCCTGCCGTCCGCGCAACAACCGTCGGGGCGCCAAGCTCTCCGAGCATTCCTTCGGCAACGCCCTCGACGTGATGGGCTTTGTCCTGGCCGATGGCCGCGAGGTCTCCGTCGTGAAGGGCTGGAAGGGCGCTCCCGCCGAGCAGGACTTCCTGCGCGAGGCCTTTGTCGGCGCCTGCCGCTATTTCACGACGGTGCTCGGTCCGGGGTCGGACGCTTTCCATTACGACCACCTGCATCTGGACTTGGCTCGGCACGATCCGCGCGGCCAGCGCCGCGTCTGCAAGCCGATCCTCAAGTTCGAGCCGCGAATCGATCCCGAGCAGAGCCGCCAGGTCATGCAAAGCGTGAACGCCGCCGGCGACATCCCTGCCGGTGATATGGAGCAGGATGTGGCGGATGAGGGCGGCGCCGTCCCTTATGAACAGGGGGCGCCCATGGGTGCCCCGATGGCTCCTCCCGTCGTGTCCGCCCCGATGCCACCCGCTGCGCCGCGCTACCCTGCGGCTCCAAGCTATTCGAGCAATGCGGCCCCTGATGTCTATGTGCCGCCTCCGCCGCCCGGCTATGAGCTACAGGCGCCACGGCAGGGTTATGCACCACAACAGACCTATGCCCCGCCCCGCCCGATGCGCTCTTCCGCTGGGGAGCCAATGGTGCTGAACAGACACGCCGCCTATTAATCCGCAAGCGGAGCCTTGACCTTCCTCATTCCTCCCCACATGGTCGGTGTAACAAAGTCTTTCGACCTGTTGGAGCAGTAGAATGAAGTGGCTGGCGGCGATCCTCTCTTGCATGCTGTTGAGCGTCCCCGCGCTTGCGCGCGAGATTACGCCCGCTGAGCGGCGCGAGACGGCTTCCGAGCTGTCGTTCGACCGCTACAACGCGAACCTGCCGGCTTGTGCCGACCCTTCCGTGCTTGGCAACATCTCGCATAATTTCGAGCACAAGGAAGCCAAGTTCTGGAATACCAACGTCAGGATCATCGGCTTCGAGCGGGTCCAGGAAGTGGCCTTCCGTCCGTGGGGCCTCGACTATATCCCGCGCCGCTACTGCTCCGGCACGGTCATCGTGTCCGACGGCTTCAAACGCCGGGTCAACTTCTCCATCGGTGAGGACATGGGCTTTATCGGCATCGGCTGGGGTGCCGATTATTGCATCGACGGCTTCGACCGCAATTACGCCTACGCTCCCCATTGCAAGCAGGCTCTGCCTTGATCCTTAAATGGTGCCTCTCTTTCGCAGGCGCCGTCCTTTTCCTGACCTCGTCTCTTGCGGCGCAACCCCTGCGCGAGGCGAGGGGCGCGCCCATGGGGCAATTCGACTTCTATGTGCTCGCCCTTTCCTGGTCGCCCGGTTTCTGTGAAATCAGCGGCAGGCAGAGCCCGCAATGTGACCAGGGAAGTGGGCTCGGTTTCGTGGTGCATGGCCTGTGGCCCCAAATGGAGCAGGGCTATCCCAGCTTCTGCGCTCCGAATGGACGGTTCGTTCCAAGCACGACCCTCGATGAGGTGAAGGGGCTCTACCCCGACGATAACCTCGCCCGCTATCAGTGGCGCAAGCACGGCACCTGCACCGGCGAAAGTCCGGGCGGCTACTTCAAGGCGGTGCAGCGCGCCCGTGAGCGCGTGCGCGTTCCCGAGAGCTTCAAGGCGCTCAGTGCCCGGTCCAAGGTCCTGCCGAGCGAGATCGAGCAGGCCTTCATGAGCGTTAATCCAGGGCTACGGCCTAACATGATCGCGGTTTCCTGCGGGCGGCGCATCTTCCAGGAGGTGCGGATCTGCCTCGACAAGGACCTGCGAAACTTCAGGCAATGTCCCGAGGTGGATCGAACCGGCTGCCGTGGAGGCGAACTCCAGATCCCAGCCGTCCGTTAGTGAAGCGGATAGATCTATTATTTGAGTAGTGCATCGTGGGCCTGACACTTGTGGCTGCACGATGTGCTAGGACATGTCTATGAATTACCGTCATGCCTTCCACGCCGGCAATTTCGCCGACGTCATGAAACACGCTCTTCTGGTGCGGATCCTCGTCTATCTCCAACGCAAGGAAACGCCCTTGCGCGTCATCGACACGCATGCGGGCATCGGGCTCTACGATCTCACCGCCGACGAGGCCGAGCGGACGGGTGAATGGGTCGAGGGTATCGGCCGGCTGGAGGAGCCTTTTTCTCCCGAAGTCGAGGAAATCCTCGCTCCTTATCGCGCCGTGATCGCCGAGGTGCGCGCGCGCCATGGCGAGATGATCTATCCCGGCTCTCCGGGTATCGTGCGCGAACTCTTGCGGCGGCAGGATCGTGGCGTTTTCGTTGAACTGCATCCTGCCGATCATGAGGCGCTGAGCGAGGCCTACAACGAGGTTTCAAACCTGAAGGTGATGCATCTCGACGGATGGACGGCGCTTCATGCCCTGATCCCGCCGAAGGAGAAGCGCGGGCTCGTGCTGATCGACCCGCCTTACGAGAAAACGGGCGAGCTGGAGCGGCTCGGCACCGAGTTGCTGACGGCTCTCAAAAAATGGCCGACGGGCGTGTATGCGGGCTGGTATCCGATCAAGGATGTGGGCGCCGTCGATGCGGTCGCTGCCAGGCTGCACGAGCAGAGCACGCGCCCCGGTCTTCGCCTCGAGCTCCTCGTGGACGATCCGCGAGATCCGACGCGCCTCAACGGCAGCGGATTATTCGTTCTCAATCCGCCCTGGTCTCTACGTGAGGAGGCCGAAACACTGCTGCCGGCGCTGGCTGAGCGTCTGTCGCGCTCGGGCGACGGTGCTTATCGCTGTGAAGCCTTCGGGCCTCCTGCATAAATCCAATTGCCGCGTTCCGCATAAGGGTCCAAGAATTGCGCCGTCGCTTTATCGCGGTGCGAGTGCGCTCTGTTGCTCGCATCTGGCCCAAGACAGGATTCTCTATGCTCATTCTCCGTTCGTCGCCCGCCTCGCCTTTTGGCCGGAAGGTCAAGATCGCGGCGTCTCTTCTCGGTCTCTCCGATAAAATCCAGGTCGTTAATGCGGACACCAACAACCCGGAGGACACGCTGCGCCAGCAGAATCCCCTCGGCAAAATTCCCACGCTGGTGCTGGAGAACGGCGACGTGCTCTACGATTCCCGCGTGATCGTGGAATATCTCGACCATCTGGCCGGCGGCGGGAAGATCATCCCGAACGGCGAGAAGCGCTTCTTGGCCCTGCGCAACCAGGCGCTCGCCGACGGCATCGCCGATGCGGCGCTTCTCCAGGTTTATGAAGAGCGCTGGCGCACGGAAGAGCGCCGCGACGCAAAATGGGTGGAGCATCACGCCGGCAAGGTTCAGCGCGGACTCGATCATGCCGAAGCCAACCTGTCGTCACCCTCCGAATCCCTGACCATTGGCGAAATCGCGCTCGCCTGCGCGCTCGGTTATCTCGACCTGCGCTTCGCGGGCAAGTGGCGGGAGAGCTATCCGAAGCTCGTCTCCTGGCTCGCCGATTTCGAAGCGCGCGTTCCCGCCTTCGCAAAGACGAAGGTTACCCCGTAGAAGAACGAACCCGAAAGCGGACACCACTTTTGGGGCTTCACTCGCTGCACAAGTGAACAACAAAAAGGCCCGGGTTTCCCCGGGCCTTTCATCTGTCGCAGAACGACGGATCTTAGTACGAGCTGAACTTGTAGTTCAGCTTGGCGCGAGCGACGAAGAACTCGCTCTCGCTGTCGCGGATGCCGGGCGCATCGACTGCACGACGGTCAGCGGCGAAGGCCGGCACAGAGCTGCCGACAAACGTGGTCTTGTCGTTGTCGAGGTTCACCCACAGACCTTCGATGCCGGCCGTCAGGTTGTTGGTGAAGGCGTATTCCATGCCTGCACCCAGGACCCAACCCGTACGGACGTCGTCGCTGTTGCTGAAGAAGTCGTTGTTGTCGTCACCGCCGCCGTAAGCGAAACCGCCTGTTGCGTAGATGAGGGCGCGGTCGAAGGCCACACCGGCGCGAGCGCGGACGGTGCCGAACCAATCAACGCCGCCTGCAACGCCAGCCGGACGGAATGCATAGGCATCCCAAGCAGCCGGGTAGAAGGCCGTGCCGTTGCTACCACCGAGGTCAGCCCACTGAATGTCGGTTTCGACACCGACCACGAACGAACCCGTCTGGTAGTTGTAACCGATCTGACCGCCGCCGACGAAGCCGTCGCCTTCGCTGTCGCCGAAGGTGATGGTGCCAGCGGGCGAGCCGACGCCAACAGCGCCAGCCGGAACGCCGATCGAGGCGTTGCTGTCGTCATTGTGCCAGCCGTAGCCAGCGTTCACACCGACGTAGAAGCCGGTCCAGGTGAAGATCGGGGCAGCCGCAATGATCGGAGCCGGAGGAGCTGCGCGCATGGGCAGGTCGGCAGCCGAAGCAGCTCCCGCGAAGCCGAACAGGGCAACGCTGGCGAGGAGAATCTTCTTCATAGTTTCTCTTTCCTTATCGATGTCGTACCCGCCTGGTCCACGGGAGGTCCTGGATTACGCTGGGCACTATCTGTTTATAGAGCGACAACCTGTCGAGGTCTGTGACATCACGAACACAGCACCGAAAGGTACTGTGGCGGTAATGTGGCGATGCTTACTTGTTTCCCCTTGTGGCCTCGCTGGGGACTCTAACGTAGAACTAGACAGTTAGTTCAGATCGACAGGCGAGAAAATGTCTTTTTCTTGGCAGAGTACTTCGTCTACGATACGTGATTACAGTTCAAAGGGCGAATATATGCACAAAAGTACTCTTGTTACAGGCGGTGCAAAGAGAATTGGACGCGGTATTATCGAGCGCCTGGCCCGCGAAGGATACGCGGTGGCGATTCACTGCCGCCGGTCCACGGATGCCGCCGAAGAGATCGCGGCCGGCATCCGCACGAAGGGCGGCAAGGCGGTCGTTGTGCAGGCCGATCTCGCCCATGCGCCGGATGTCGACCGGATCGTCGACGATGCCGTGCGCGCGCTGGGAGGTCCGTTGACGCTTCTCGTCAACAACGCGTCGGAGTTCGAGCCGGATGAGGTAGAGACACTTTCAACCGAGCGCTGGGACCGGCATTTCGCCGTCAATCTGCGCGCGCCGGCTTTCCTGGCGCGAGACTTCGCGCGACAGCTTCCTCCCGATCTCGAGGGCTCCATCGTCAACATCGTCGATCAGCGCGTCTGGAAGCTCACGCCGCAATTTTTCTCCTACACACTCACGAAGGCGGCCCTGTTCACCGCAACGCAGACCATGGCCCAGGCCCTTGCGCCACGCATCCGCGTCAATGCCATCGGGCCGGGGCCGACGCTGTCTAACGAGCGTCAGGGCGATGAGGATTTTGCCAAGCAGGCGAACGCCGTTCTTCTCGGCCATGGCGGCACACCTAAGGAGATCGCGGAGGCGGTCGTCTATCTCGCCAATGCGCGCAGCGTCACGGGTCAGATGATTGCCGTCGATGGCGGGCAGCATCTGGCCTGGGAGACGCCGGACGTGGCGGGCATCAAGGAGTGAGTGTGATCGCCGAGATCAGGCGCCCGTAATCGGGCTCCTTGCGATGGGTGGTGCGGCGATAGCTGAAAAACCGCTCCTCATCGGAATAGGTGCAGAGATCGAGATTGGTGAAGCTGCCAACGCCGGCAGCCCTCAACCGCGCCCCGATGAAGCCGGGCAGGTCGAACATGGCGTGATCCGGCTTGTCGGAAGGCCGGAAGAAGAGCTCATGTCCGGGCGCTTCTTCCGCAAAACGCGCGACGAATTCAGGGCCGACCTCATAAGCTTTCTGGCTGATCGTCGGGCCCAGCACCGCGACGATGCGGCTGCGCTGTGCGTCAAGCCGCTCCATCGCATCGAGGGTTGATTCAAGAACACCCGTTACCGCGCCGCGCCAGCCCGCATGAGTAGCGCCGATGACGCCCGCCTCATGATCGGCGAACAGCACCGGCCCGCAATCGGCTGTAGTGATGGCGAGCGCGATGCCCGGCGTTCTCGTTACCATGGCATCGGCCTTGGGGCGCTCGGAACTCCACGGACCTTTCACCAGCACGGCATCGGGTGAATGCACCTGGTACACGCTGATCAGCGCATCGGGCTTAACGCCGACGGCTTCCGCCATGCGCCGGCGATTTTCCTTCACATGCTCCGCCTCGTCCGACGAGCCGATGCCGCCGTTGAGCGAAGCATAGATGCCCTCCGACACGCCGCCCTGCCGCGTGAAAAAGGCGTGGCGGATTTTGGGAAGACCGATGAGGGCGGGGGCTTCGATGAACATGGCTTTTGAAACTTCAGGATACGGAAAGATACGGCAGGCCCGGAACAGCCTCGATTGATTCATGTGTAACGGCTAAAACCTTAAACAGCTCACCCATGCCCGTCGCGCCGCGTTCGGTGAGGCGGGTAAGCGCACTGTCAATGCCGGATGCCTGTTCAAGCGTTGCGCGTGTCTTGAGGGACGATGCGCGCGCTTCGATGCCGAGAGCCTGCAGGAAGTCGCCCTGCATGCTCGGGCCATGAACGCGCAGCGCCTCCGTTGCTGCCGCCTGTGCGAGGCGATGAAAATCCACATGGGTGGTGAGGTCGGCCTCACCAGGCTCGTCAAGCGGATCGACGGGCTTGTGATCTTTGAGCGCCTGCAACGTGTCGCCGAAGGCTGGGCCCCAATAGCCGTAATCGATGATGAGCGCCGCGCCCGTATCGCGGGCGAGTTTGCGCGATAGAGCCTGCAAGATGTCGATGGATGCGCTTGGCCATTCGAGGACGTCGTCCTGGCGCAGAGGATTGCCGAGAGCGGTTTCAGGCTCGGGGCGCAGGCCGAAGATCAGGCGGTCGCCTTCAAGCCCTACCAAGCGCTCGCACCAGCCGCGATCCGTCGCGAGGAACTGGCGCACGGGCAGCGCGTCGAAGAACTCGTTGGCGACGATCAGCGTCGGGCCTTCGGGCAGGTCATCCACATTCTCGTGCCACTGAATGGCATGGCCCGAGGAGGCGAGGGTGGCCTGCTGGCGCTGCCTCAGGGACGGGCTCGTCTCCAAGAGATGCACCTGCGCGGCACCCGCGAAATCCGGCAGGAGCCGGGTGGCACGCAGCAGATCCGCCATGAGCGTGCCGCGCCCAGGACCCAGCTCGACAAGATGCACGGGGGAGGGACGTCCCATTCCGTTCCAGACTTCCAGCATCCAGAGGCCGATCAGCTCTCCGAACATCTGGCTGATCTCGGGCGACGTTGTGAAATCGCCGGAGGAGCCCAATGGGTCGCGTGTTGCGTAGTAATGCTGGAGGCACAGGCTCATGTAGCGCTCGACCGTGATCGGCCCCTCGAGGGCGATCAGCTCGCGCACATGATCCGTAAGATTCCTCATGCCGCCTCGATGGTCTTTGCGGGCCGGGTATAGCCTCGCACTGCTATGAAGATCACCGCCGCGCCGACGAGGGCCATGGGCACGGAGAGCACCATCCCCATAGTGATGCCGCCGCTCAAGGCCTGGATCGAGGAGCCGAAGAGGAAGCCGAGCTGCGCATCGGGCTCGCGGAAGAACTCGCAGACGATCCGCGCGATGGCGTAGCCCAGCACGAAGATGCCGCCGAGCAGGCCTGGCCGCTTGAAGCCGAATTTTCGCGCGGCGATGGCCATGATGATGAAGAGCACGAGCCCCTCTCCGAACGCTTCATAAAGCTGGCTCGGATGCCGCGGTTCGGGACCGGCATGGGGAAAGACCACCGCATAGGGAAAATTCGGCGCGGGCCGACCCCAGAGTTCGCCGTTGATGAAATTGGCGATGCGCCCGAAGAACAGGCCGATGGGGGTCACGACGGCGGCCATGTCCAGCATCGCCAGGGCATTGAGGCCCCGCGAGCGGGCAAAGAGCACGATGGCGAGCACCGCGCCCAGGAAGCCGCCATGGAACGACATGCCGCCGCGCCAGATGGCGAACATTTCCAGCGGGTTCTGCAGATAGGTGTGGAGGTTATAGAACAGCACATAGCCCACGCGCCCGCCCAGCACGACACCCAGCGCCACCCAGACAATGAGATCGTCGATATCCGTAGGTTTGGGCTGGCTCAGGGGCGTCCAGAGCTCCGCCTTGGCCGCGAGACGCTTGGCATAGAACCAGCCGCCGAGCAGGCCCGCCACATAGGCCAGGGCATACCAGCGGATCGCGAAGGGACCGATGGAGAAAGCGACGGGGTCGAGGATCGGGAAGGAAAGAGGCATGTCGGGCCTTGTATGAATGCCCTGCCATTGGACCCGGCGGGGACCGATCGTCAACCCTGTTGCAGTTTCCGGGATTTAAGATCACATCTGGCTCACCCGGGCCCTCGCGCTCCTGAAAATGGTACGGACTGCACACATGACCCAATCCTCGAACCGGATTTTCGATGAACTCGCCCGCTTCGCCACGGACGCTGCCGGTGCCGCGCAGGGCGTGCGCCGAGAGGTCGAGACCGTTGTCCGCAGCCAGTTCGAGCGCCTGATCAAGGACATGGATGTCGCCACCCGCGAGGAGGTGGAGGTGCTTCGCGAAATGGTGATCGCCACCCGCGAGGAGAATGAGCGTCTGGAAGCCCGCCTCAAGGCACTCGAGGAAAAGCTCGCCGGAACTTCCACCCCCTGATCTGGACGGGATACGGCCCTGCTTCCAACGTGACCCTCCTGTTGTGGACAGGTCCGGATCGCGCATTGTGAGCAGGGCTAAAATCTAAGACTGTGATTCATGAGCTGATTCGAGCCGGAAGTGACAAGAATCCCGTGTGCGTTCACGTATTCGGGAAGCTCTTTTCAGAAAAAGCTTGGATTAACGCAACGATATTGCCTGTTTCTGTTTGCCATATCCGGGCAATCGAGCTTCTTGGATCGACATGTCTCAGCATCACATCGAAATCGATCGCCTGGAACATCCGCTAGACGTTGTCGAGCGGATTGCTTCTCACCGGCATTGGATCTTCGACCGCGCGGAAATTGACGAAATGTCGATTTCAGTTGCCGGACGCTGGGCCGATTACGACATCGCCTTCACCTGGATCGAGGATGTGGAGGCCCTGCACGTGGCCTGCGCCTTCGACCTGAAGGTGCCCGAACGGCGGCGGCAGGAAGTTCTTCAGCTCATTTCCTACATCAACGAGCAGCTCTGGGTCGGCCATTTCGATCTCTGGAGCACGGAAAACGTGGTCATGTTCCGCCATTCCCTGCTGCTCGCAGGCGGCGCGGACCCGACACAGGGACAGTGCGAGACCATGCTGCGCGTCGCGGTGGAAGCCTGCGAACGCTATTTCCAGGCCTTCCAGTTCGTAATCTGGGCCGGCAAGACCGCCCGCGAGGCTCTCGACAGTGTGCTGTTCGAAACCGAGGGCGAGGCTTAAAAGCCCGTCGGAAAACCAAGCTCCGCCTCGACAGGGCAGGGCTGAGCATGGATGATGCGGCCCAAATTCATCCATGCTTCGGGAAGTGCTTAATGTCGTCTCCATCTCACGATCTGCCGTCATCCCTCATTCTGGTCGGTGCCGGCAAAATGGGCGGCTCCATGCTGGAGGGCTGGCTCAAGGTCGGCCTGAACCCGAAGGGCGTGACGGTCGTCGATCCGTGCCCTTCCGATGCGATGATGCGCTTCTGCTCGGAGAAGGGCATCGCGCTTAATCCTGCAAGCGTGTCGCCCGCCGATGTGCTCGTGCTCGCCGTCAAGCCGCAGATGCTCGATACGGCAGCAGCAGATCTCAACGGCTATCTCGGACCGCAGACGCTCATCATCTCGATTCTCGCAGGCAAGACTATCGGCGATCTGAAGGCGCGCCTGCCCGCTGCCTCGGCCATCATCCGCGCCATGCCGAATCTGCCCGCCAGCATCGGACGCGGCGCAACCGGTGCCGCAACCAATGCCGAGGTGAGCGATCAACAGCGCCGCATGGCCCATGCGCTGCTTTCCAGCAACGGTATCGTGGAATGGGTCTCTTCAGAAGACCTCATCGATGCGGTCACCGCCGTGTCCGGGTCCGGCCCGGCTTACGTATTTCATCTTGTCGAGTGCCTCGCTGAGGCTGGCGCTGCGGCAGGATTACCGCCCGATCTGGCCGAGCGCCTTGCGCGGGCGACGATCACAGGCGCGGGCGAGCTGCTTTTCCAAAGCGATCTCCCGCCCGGTACGCTCCGCCAGAATGTGACCTCGCCCGGCGGCACGACGGCGGCGGCGCTCGAAATTCTCATGGCCGATCCGAACGGCATGAAGGCGTTGATGCGCGACGCGGTGGCTGCGGCAAAGCGGCGTGCCGGGGAACTCTCCGGCTGACGGCATGGTCTTAGGTCTGACAGCACCTAGATTACGCATGTAAGGTTCAAGGAGAGTTGCCATGGCGGATACCCCGATCGACAAGCGCAAGGCCATCATCGAAGCCTTGATGAATCTCGCCGCGACACGGCCGTGGAATGAAATCGAGATCGGCGACATCGCGCAGATGGCGGGCGTGTCGCTTGCGGAATTCCGCGATCTCTTTCCCTCCAAGGGCGCGGTACTCGGTGGCCTTTCGCGTGTGATCGACCGTCAGGTGCTGGAGGAAACCACCGACGATCTCGCGGGCGAGCCTGCGCGCGAACGCAGCTTCGATGTGATCATGCGCCGCCTCGATGCGCTCGAACCCTACAAGCCCGCGCTACGGCGCATCTTCCGCGAGCTGCGCTACGATCCTCTGTCGCTCGCTGCACTGCATCAGGTTGCAGTGAATTCCATGCGCTTCATGCTCGCGGCCGCCGGCATCAACACGGAAGGTCCGCTCGGCACGCTGAAGCTCCAGGGCATGGTCGCGGTTTATTCCAAGACCATGCGCACATGGCTCGATGATGACGATCCGGCGCTGGCGCGTACCATGGCGAGCCTCGACCGCGAATTGCGTCGTGGCGAGCGCGTGGTCGAGGGCGCCGAGGACTTCCGCCGCCTGACCGCGCCGCTTCGCGCCATCGGCCGCGCCTTCGTCGAAGGCCGCAGCTCGCGGCGGCGGGAGCAGGCTTCAACCGATAACGGCGATGCGGATAATCCCGCGGCTGCCATCTAATTCATTGCATAAGGGGCATCATGGACCAGGCACAATCAAATGCAGCGACGATCACGTTCGACGATTTTCTCAAAGTCGATATCCGCGTCGGACGCATCGTCGCCGCCGAGCCATTTCCGCAGGCACGCAAGCCCGCCTACAAGCTGACCATCGATTTCGGGCCTGAGATCGGCACCAAGCGCTCGTCCGCGCAGATTACGGTGAACCACAAGATCGACGAGCTTGTCGGCAGCGAAGTGATGGCCGTCGTCAACTTCCCGCCGCGCCAGATCGGCCCCTTCATGTCTGAAGTGCTCACCCTCGGCGTGCCTGATGCCAATGGCGACGTGATGCTCATTCGGCCCGATCGCGACGTGCCGATTGGTGGGCGGCTTTACTGACATAAGTAACTGGCGTCATCCCGGACGGCGCAGCTGATCCGGGATCGTTGTCAGGACAGAGCGCTGCCCTTTTGTCATTCCGGGCCGCGCAGCGGAGCCCGACCCGAAGGGCCGCGCGCAGGCGTGGAAACCCATAACCACCACGGCGCCAAAAAGGGCGCCAGAGTGAGCCGCTCGCTTCATTCTTCATATGGTGAGGTTCTGGGTTCCGGGCTCTCGCTATCGCTCGCCCCGGAATGACAACGGAGCGTGCCTTATCCTGCACGCGATCCAGGATCTTCGCTGCGCTTCGTCCGGGATGACGGTTCTAAGCCGGCAGCCGCACCGTTGCGCGCAGTCCTCCGAGCGGGCTCTCGCTCAGCATGATGTCGCCGCCGTGGGAGCGCGCAATGTCGCGCGCAATGGCGAGCCCCAGACCTGAACCGCCTTCATCCTGATTGCGTGCCTCATCGAGACGCACGAACGGCTTGAAGACTTCCTCGCGCATGTCCTGCGGAATGCCGGGGCCGTCGTCATCCACGTGAAGGATGAGCCAGCGGGTTTCATGGTTCGCACTGATCTCGATCCGGTCGCCGTGGCGTGCTGCATTGGAGACGAGATTGAACAGGAGGCGCCGGAAGGCATCGGGGCGCACGGTGATGATCGGATCGCCCACGATGTCGAGTTCGGTGATGTGGCCCTGCCGCTCCGCATCCAACTGCGCTTCCTCCAGCAGCTGACGCAGATCCGTCTCGCAGGCAACCTCGCCCGCATCGCCGCCTTCTCCGCGCGCGAAGGCGAGATAGCCCTCCAGCATGCGGCTCATCTCATCCACGTCGCGCTTGAGGTCTTCCACCTCCGGCGTCTGATCGAGGAAGACGAGCGAGAGCTTGAAACGCGTGAGGATGGTGCGCAGATCATGGCTCACGCCGTTGAGCATGGTGGTGCGCTGTTCCATGTTGCGTTCGATGCGCCGCTTCATCTCAAGGAAGGAATGGCCCGCCTGACGCACCTCGCGCGCGCCGCGCGGGCGGAACTCGATTTCGCGTCCCTTGCCGAGCGCTTCAGCCGCTTCCGCGAGACGCAGGATCGGTCTGATCTGATTGCGCAGGAAGAGAATGGCGATGCCGAGCAGCACGAAAGACGAGCCGCCCATCCAGACGAGGAAGATGTGGGAGTTCGAGGCATAGGCCTGATTGCGCCGCGCCAGCACGCGCATCACGTTGCCGCCATCGAGCTTGATGCGCACTTCCACATAATTCGAGCGCCCGACTGTATCGAGCCAATAGGGCCTCTCTATCTGGCGCTGAAGCTCGTACGAGAGAGTCTCGTCGAGGATCGAGAAGAAGGGTTTGGGTCCCGGCGGCGGCAGGTCCGTGTTGTGGAGAATGTCCACGTCGAGCTGCAAACTATCCGAGGCGATGCGCGACAGAACTGTTGCATCGCGATCCTGCGGATAGCTCTCATAGATCTGGATCAGCGCCGCGATATCGGCGGTGACTGCGGAGGAGAGGCGTCGCGTGACCAGCTGATAGTGGCGCTCCATGAACACGTAAGCCACGACCGATTGCAGCAGGATGACCGGCGCGATGATGATGATGAGCGCGCGGGCATAAAGACCCTTGGGCAGGAACCTGCCGAACCAGCGCATCGCATGATCGAGTGGTGCGTATCGCAGAGTCGCGCCGAACTTCATCGGTCGATCACGAGCCGGTAGCCGATGCCGCGCACCGTCTGCAGGAACATCGGGTTGGCCGGATCGACCTCGATCTTGCGGCGCAGACGGTTGATCTGCACATCCACAGTGCGCTCGTTCGCGGCGGCGCCATTGCCGGCCAACGCATCGCGCGGGACGTTGTCGCCGGTGGCCGTCCCGAGAATCGTCAGGATCTCGCGCTCGCGCTCGGTGATGCGCACCACTTCCTCGCCGCGACGCAACTCGCCCCGGTCGAAGCGATAGGAGAAGGGGCCGAAATGAATGACCTCTGGGGCGTCCGCATCGGCGGCCCCAGGCACGGCCACGGCGCGCTTGAGAATGTTGCCGAGGCGCAGCAGCAACTCGCGGGGCTCGAAGGGCTTGGGGAGATAATCGTCCGCGCCGATCTCGAGGCCCGTCACCCGGTCGGATGCATCAGCGCGGGCGGTCAGCATGAGGATCGGTACCTGCGAGGTCTCACGGATGCTGCGGGCATATTCGAAGCCGGTCTCTCCCGGCATCATCACGTCGAGCACGAGGGCGTCGAACACGAAGCTTCCGGCCTTGGAACGCGCCTCTGCCGCGCTGGAGGCGGCCGTCACGCGATAGCCGTTCTCTGTGAGGAAGCGGGTCAACAGGTCGCGCAGGCGCCGGTCGTCATCCACCACCAGGACGTGCGGGGCGTGATCGGGTATATCGATGCGGCTGGGTTCCATAGGTCTCTTGTGTTCGGGCTTGGCATACGTCGTCGGACGCCTGCTTTATCAGATTTCGGCCGGCCCGAATACGAGGTGCTCCACATGGGCTCGGTCATCCGGGTCGATGAGGCGCAGGAGATAGCGGCTCACAGCATCCTTTGCCTCCGGCTCCATATCCGACAGGGCCCGCATGATGCGGCGGGTTTGAAGCTTGGCCAATTTCAAGGCGAGATCATGGCCTTGCGGCGTGGCATGCAGAAGCCGTTGCCGCCGGTCCGAGGTGCCCATGCGGCTCTCGATGAAGTCCTTCTCGATCAGCTCCTTGAGGACGCGGTTCAGGCTCTGCTTGGTGATCCTGAGAATGTCGAGGAGCTCCGCGATCGTCAGGCCGGGCTGGCGGCTGACGAAGTGGAGAACGCGGTGATGTGCCCGGCCAAAGCCGTACTCGTCGAGAATCCTGTCGGGATCGCTGACGAAGTCGCGATATGCGAAGAAGAACAGCTCGATCAGGTCATAGGCCGGCGTCTCGGCCAGGATGTCCTTGCCGGGTTGGCGGGTTTTCAGAACCGGGAGCGTATCGGGCAACTTCCTCATCCAATTTTATGTCAGCCTTGTTGACATATCTCAGGACGATTGTTACTCGTCAAGGCGCTTTCGCGAAATGAATGAAATTCCAACGCGACGAAAGCAAACCGGAAATTACACGGCCCCGGTTCGCCACAAAGGCCGCCATGCAAGGAGAAGAGACGATGTCCGCGACCCCCTTCGATCAACGTGATGGATGGATCTGGTACGACGGGCAGATCGTGCCGTGGAAGGACGCGCAGCTGCACGTATTGTCCCATGGTCTCCATTACGGTTCGAGTGTGTTCGAGGGCGAGCGCGCCTATGGCGGCGAGATCTTCAAGTCGACCGAGCATTCCGAGCGCCTGAAGAAGTCGGCCCAGATCCTCGATTTCGAAATTCCCTACACCGTGGCCGAGATCGACGCGGCCAAGCGCCTCGTGCTGGAGAAGAGCGGCCTGAAGGACGCTTACCTGCGTCCGGTCGCCTGGCGCGGCTCGGAGATGATGGGCGTTGCCGCGCAGGACAACAAGATCCACCTCGCCATCGCCGCCTGGGAGTGGCCGAGCTATTTCGATCCGGCCCAGAAGATGAAGGGCATCCGCATCGACATGGCGGAATACCGCCGTCCCGATCCGGCGACCGCCCCCTCCGCCGCGAAGGCTGCGGGTCTCTACATGATCTGCACCATCTCCAAGCATAAGGCCGAGCGGAAGGGCTATGCCGATGCGCTCATGCTCGACTGGCAGGGCCGCGTGGCCGAGTGCACGGGCGCGAACGTGTTCTTCACCCGTGACGGCGTGATCCACACGCCGCTTGCCGATTGCTTCCTCGACGGCATCACGCGCCGCACGGTGATCGACCTCGCCAAGCGCCGCGGCTTCGAAGTGGCAGAGCGCCGGATCATGCCGGAGGAGCTTGCCGGCTTCAACGAGTGCTTCATCACCGGCTCGGCGGCGGAAGTGACGCCGGTGGCCGAGATCGGCCCCTACAAGTTCACGCCGGGCAATATTTCGAAGACGCTGATGGAAGATTACCTCGCCGAAGTGCAGCCGAAGGCTAAGGCGGCGTAAGTCAAACCTCCGCGAAGACTCTGTGATGCCCGGCCTCGTGCCGGGCATTCACGTTTTGAGGGCTTTAAAAATCCTCCGCGTCGGGAATGCGGTTGAATGCGATTTTCGCGCCTGCATAACCGCCGGGAATGTCGATCATCGGTCCCCAATGCAGAAGCGTCTTCTGGTGCGCCGTGTTGAACCCGTCCGCAATCATCGACAGATATTCCATGCGGCGTTTGAGCTGTGCTTCCGCCGTGTAGCCGAACAGGTCCTGCTCGATGTCGCGCATGGGCACCAGATCGTGTAGCGTGACGTGAACGCTGCGGCTCCTGCGCAGATCCTCCCGCTCCGCGTGCAGGAAGAGGTGGCTTAAGCCTGCGAGAAGCGATGGGTCGTCCCAAGTGGCGAGAAAACGCTCCTCGCCATACCAGCCGGCGCTGTCCTTGTCGGTGAGCCAGAGCGCCAGCGCACGGGCGGCGAAGCCCGAGCGGCGCATGCGGCGCGAAGCTTTCATCAACAGGACGCGGGCGGCGGCATAGGCGCCGCCCAGATGCCGCCAATCGGCGGGCAGCACGCGGCCATGGCCGAACATGCGGCGCTGCGTTTCGGGCCGCTCCACCGTGTAGCCGTGAAGCCCCATCCAGAGCCTCTCGCCCTCCACGCTGCCCCAGAGGCGGCGCATCTCCTTGGGTTGCAGCTTCAGGAGCGTCGCCATGTCATTGATGCCGGCGCGGGCGAGGCGGGCCGCGTTGCCCTTGGCGATGCCGGGAATGTCGGTGAGACTTAAGGAGAGGAGGCGGCCTGGAAGGTCGTCCGGGTGCAGGGCAACGAGGCCATCCGGCTTTTCCATTTCGGCGGCGATCTTGGCGAGAAGATCGTTCGGTCCAAGGCCCACGGAGCAGGTGAGGGTGGGGCCGATCAGGGTGGCGATGGTTTCCTTCACCCGGCGGCCGAGGGTCATCGCCTGGACCTGCTCGGAGGGCAGGAGGACGCAGAGCATTTCGTCGATGGAGCAGACGGCCTTGACGGGCAGCACCGTCTCGATCGCTTTGCAGATCTCCTTGTGAAGCTCCACGTAAATCTCGTGACGCGCCGTCACGAGGATCACGCCCGGCCATTGGCGCCGGACATCGCGCACGAAAGCCCCGCGCTTGATGCCGAGAGCCTTGGCCTCCCGGCTGACCGCAATCAGCCCCGTATGCTCCGAGGCGACCGGAATGACGCCGACAGGCCGACCTCGCAGATGCGGTTGAAGATGCTGCTCGGCACTGGCGAAGAAGGAGTCGAAGTCGACGTAAAGCCGCTCCAGGCCTGTTGGCTTGCGCATCGGTGCCCACTCATTTTGCTTGTGAACAAAATGAGAACATAAGCTTAGCGGCGAGTCGAGGCCGAATCCTGTGGATAGCGGGGATGAGTCCGGGGGAGTAGCCACTCTTTCCTTTGCGGAACCAATGGCCTGAATCCGGTGTTCTCATTCCAGAACAAAATGAGAACAATAGGAGTCTCTCATGTCTTCCGACACCAAAGCGCGCCAAACGAAGGAAGCCGACAATCCTAAGATGAACCCCGACATCGTGGACAATCAGATCAAGGATCCGGAGGAGTGGGTATCGGGTCATGAACCCATGACCGGAGCGCAGGCTTCCTATCTGAAGACCCTCTCCGAGCAGGCCCACGAGCCCGATGCCTATGACCCTAAGCTCGACAAGGCCGAGGCCTCGAAGCGCATCGACCAGCTGAGGCAGGACAGGCAAGGCTGAAATCAGCCAAGTTTCCTTCACGATTCCGCCAGGAACGATGGCTCGCCTCTTTTGCGGAGGGCGGGCCATCACTACATGTGGAACAAGAGCAGTCTGCTCCAAATATTCCCAGGGATGGAAAACGAAACGATGATGAAAATTGCTTCTCGCCGAAGTCGCGTCATGATCGCGCTGGCCGCCGCGCTGATATTCGCAGGCAGCGCCGCCGAGGCTCGCGTCGGCCGAGGAGGCGGCAGCTTCGGCTCGCGCGGTGCGCGCACCTACACGCCGCCGCCGGCAACCCGCACGGCGCCCGATGCCGCCGCGCCGATCCAGCGTTCGCAGATCCCGAACCAGGGTCCGGCTATGAACCGCCCGGGCACACCGGCTCCGAACGTGGCGCAGCCGCGCCGCTTCGGCTTCGGCACAGGCCTGATGGCCGGCCTCTTCGGCGCGGGCATTCTTGGCATGCTGATGGGTAACGGCTTCTTCGGCGGCCTCGGCGGCCTCGCTTCGATCATGGGACTCCTGCTTCAGATCGGCTTGGTCGTGCTCCTGGTCTCCTTCGCCATGAAGTGGTTCCGCCGTCGTCAGGAACCGGCCTATGCCGGGCCGCAGAGCTATAACCGTTCGGCAACCGGCGGCAGCGTGCCTCCCACAGGTGGCCGTTCAGAGACTGCCGGTGCAACCGGTGGACTTGGCGGCATGATGGGCGGCGGTGGTCTTGCTGGCGGCCTCGGTGGCGCTCTCGGCGGCTTGAACCAGCGCCGTCGCACGGATGTGCGCGACGAGGTCAACATCGGTGAAAAGGACTATGCGGATTTCGAGCGCTCGCTCGTCGAGTTGCAGGACGCCTATTCCCGCGAGGACGTCGCGAAGCTCTGGACGCTCGCGACACCCGAGATGGCCGGCTACATCCAGGAAGAACTGAACGACAACGCTGCGCGCGGCGTCCGAAACAAGCTCTCCGATGTCCGTCTGCTTCAGGGCGATCTGTCCGAGGCCTGGCGTGAAGACAGCGCCGAATATGCCACGGTTGCCATGCGCTTCTCGCTGATCGACGTGCTGACGGACAGGGCTACGGGCCGCGTCGTGGAGGGCACCCCCGACCAGGCCCAGGAAGCGACCGAGCTTTGGACCTTCCGCCGGGATCAGGGCGGCGACTGGAAAATCTCTGCGATCCAGCAGGCTTAAAGCTTAAGCCTCATATGAAACAGAACGGCCGGTCATCACGACCGGCCGTTTTTCGTTGCGCGATGTCAGGCGCGGTTACTGCGCTGCATCTCGCCGGTTCGCATGCGAGCCCTCGCGCACTTCCTCGATGATCTTGCTCACGAAGGCATCGAGATCGCCGGGATTGCGGCTGGTGATCACGCCTTGATCCGTCACAACGGTCTCATTGCGCCACTGGCCGCCGGCATTCGCCACATCCGTCTTGATCGAGTGATAGGACGTGCACTTCTTGCCCTTGATGAGGCCTGCTTCCACGAGCAGCCACGGAGCGTGGCAGATCGCGGCGATGGTCTTGCCGGAGGCGTAGAAGGCGCGAATGATCTCGATAGCCTTCTCTTCCGTGCGCAGCTTGTCTGGATTGATTTGACCGCCCGGCAGAACGAGCGCGTCATAGGCCGACGGATCGACGCTTTCGATGTCCTTGTCGACCTTTACGCTCTGGCCCCAATCTTTCTTGTCCCAACCGCGGATCTCGCCAGGATTTATGCGTGATTTCGGCGCGGCGACCTCAACCTTCGCGCCTGCTTCCGAGAGCTTCTGTTGCGGCACCATCAGCTCGGACTGCTCAAAGCCGTCGGTCGCCATGATGAGGATCCTGGCCTCTTTGATATCAGGCATGTCGCACTCCATCGTTCGTAGGGGATAGAGCTCGAACGGATGAAGCGAGGGAGGGTTCCGGCACGTGCAAAGATTGGGAACCCCTCATGCATGGGCCTGTTGACCTCATCATCGAAGAGAAAACGAGGAAGACAGAGAATGGCCAATCCAGGAGTACCTACGAACGAGCCGATACCGGGCGGCAATATTCCCAGCGAAGTGCCGCCGGGAATCTCTCCCGATGAGCAACCCGATATCGGCCCGACAGGGCCACGCACACCCTATCCCGTAGACAACCCGGGTATCACCGATCCGAAGGGGCCGGGCTCCGAACCCGATTATCTGCCTGGCAATCCGACCGATCCGGGACCGCGTATGTGATTGTGAAATGATGGCGGGCCGCTCATGTGGCGGCCCGCAGCATTGTTAAGTATCAGATTTCGATCAACGCATATGGCTTGCCGGTCGGCTTCTCGATATGCCGCGCGACATTGTAAACCGGCTGGCCGCCGGGCGTGCGTCCCTCGTAGCGGCCGCGATGGGCATGGCCGTGAACGATGGCATTCACTTTGAAACGGTCGATGGTCTCGGCTAGACGGGAGGAGCCAAGGAAGGGATAGATTTCCAAAGGCTCGCTTTCGATCGTCTCGACGATAGGCGCGTAGTGCAGAATGACCATGGAGCGCTTGGCGCGAACCTGACGCATGGCATTCTCGAGCCGCAGCGTCTCGTTCATGGTCTCCGCCACGAATTGCTTGATGGCGGGTTCACCGAAGGAGCCGAGCATGCGCCGCCCAAAGCCACCGGCAAAGCCTTTGACCCCGACGAAGCCGACACCGTCGATCTCGACGGATTGTCCGTCGAGAACCTTCATTCCAACATCGCGCAGGATATGAGCCACTTCCTCATGGGCTCCACATTCATAATCGTGATTGCCGAGCACGCCGATCACGGGAATGGAGCAGGCTTTCAGATCCTGCGCCAGAAGCTCCGCTTCCTTCGGCTTGCCGAGGTCGGTCAGATCGCCTGTCAGCACGAGCACGTCGGCGTCGCGTGAGATTTCGCCGAAGAGCTCACGATAGGATTCGTGATTGTCTTCGCGAACGTGAAGGTCGCCCATCGCCGCGACCCTCAAGGAGGCTGTCGCTTCACTCATTCCGCCATTCACCTTCGCCGCCGACATCCGCGAAGCCCCACTGCTTCACGTCGATCTCGTAATCGATCCGGGAGAACATTCGGCCACGGCAGACCTTCATCTGCGGCGGCGGCAGATCGCGCTGCTTGGAAAGCCTGTCAAGCAGCTCGTCCATGACCCAACGCGGAACCTTGTCGCGTTCGGAAGGGTAGATCCAACGGAAGTTGAGAAGATGCATAAGGAGAACTTCCCAATGCACTTCCATGTAAGCGAGCAGGCCGTGCCAGTCGATCTGGTCATGCGCCTTCAAGATCGTGTGAGCGACATCGGCCCCATCGTATCGGTGGCGCAGCTGGATGAAGCATTTCGACCAGATGAGTTCGGTGGGACCGACGATGCGCACCGGCGAGCCGAAAACCTCGATCTGCCGAGCATGCTCGAACCATTGGTCGCCGATCGGCATGGTGCCGTTCGAGGAAGCGAAGATCACGTCGAAGAAATACTTGCCCTTGAAAACCTTGCCGAGCCAGCGGTCGTCCTCGATCTCGACGGAGTAGCCGAGATTCTGGAAGTGCGAGAGCACGCGGGTGTAGTCGCCCGCCTTGCAGAAGATATCGAGATCCTTGGTTGGCCGCGTGATGCCCGTATAGGCCGAGAGCGCATAGGTACCGGCCAACAGGAAAGGCAGGCCGAGCTGGTTCAGCTCTCTCAGCGCTTCGGCATAGAAAGTCTCGGATTCCGGGTGCTTGAGTGTCGGCTCCGCCTTGGCATCCATGATCGGAACACTAGGATGAGCGCTGGAAATGAGTTCTGGATCGTGAACTGCCATAAGCCTTGTCCAAAGCGCGGCCGGTAATGACCCGCGTTCGACAACCGCATGGCAGTAATGAAGTTCCGTGGCGCCTAGTTACAAGCCGTTATGCAACGAAGGCTAATGGTCGCCGTGAGATGTACGCACGTCACGGGGGCTGTTGAGGATTTCCAGGAGGCTCGTAGCGATATGCCGGGCCTCGTCGTCCTTCAGACGCAACATGAAGGGCGGCATGAGACCCGCCTGGAGGGCCACCACAGCCATACCATGCTCATCCATGCCGACATCGATGGTCTGGGAGGTTACCTCAACCAGTTCCTCCTGGTCTTCCTCTCCGCCCTCGGCGTTTTCACCGATGGCGATCAGGAGCTGGCTCAAGGCCCTGACCAGGGAGCGGGCCGCATGAGGATCCATGACGACGGCCGTCGATTGCTCGCCCTTCTGGAATGCAAGCTGGATGTTGTCGCCTTCAAGCGTGACGGAAATACCTGCCATTATCATCCTTGTCCTCCCCCGTCACATATGGGGGCGCGATTCCACGGGAAAAGGCAAGGGTGGCATGACAGGTGCCGCGGAGGAGTTGCCCCGCCCTCTGGGAGCGGGGCGCATTCTCAACTTTCAGGAAGTTTATTTCGTGCGGGATCCACGGTTTGCGTCCGTCAATCCGGTCATGTTTCCGGTTTCCAGGGAACCCGTGGTTCCGGCACCGGCCGCGCCTGCGCCGGAGCTCATCGTGCCGCCCATGCCCGCGCCGGCATATTGCTGGACCCGCAGGTTGTTCTGCACATGCGAAACGCCGGAGACGGATTCCGCGAGGTCTTCCGCATGGCGTTTCTCGAACCGGGTGTTGACGGTGCCGGTCAGGGTCACTTCGCGGTTCGTTACGGAAACTTCGACCTCGGATGCGTCGAGATGCGGATCGTCGGTCAGGCGGTCGTTGACGTCCTCCATGATCCGGGCGTCGGAGCGCTGGTAGCCCTTGGGGCCGCGTCCGCGATGATAGCCTGCCTCGCGCATGTCCCTATCGCGGCGGCGCTCGGCATCCTCGTCACCGAACCAAGAACGGACCTCGTCGCCGGCCCGCTCGAAGAAACCGCGATCTTCCTGATGTTCCCGCGAGCCACGGCCGAAGCTGTCCGAGCCGTAGCGGCTGCCGTGACCGTGGCGGTCGCGGGAATGGCTGTAGGTTGGCGAACTGGAATAGTCCCGTCCCAAACCCGTGTCCCGCGAGCGATCCAGGCTGAAGGTGGAGCGATCATAGTCGCGCTCGCCGCCGACGACGTCCCGCCAGTCGCGGGACGAACCGCCCGTGCCGTAGCCTGCGGAATCCCCGAAGTCACGGTCGCAGCCTCGTGTCATTCCTTCGTCACGGGTGCGGTCGCGGTCGTAGCCTGCACGTTCGTTGCCGAAGCCGCGACGGGCGATGTAGCCATCCTCGTCACGGTCGGGATCATAGCGATGACGGTCATTGGCCATGGTGCGCTCCTCATGCTGTTCGGGAAGGGATGGCCCATTTCATCGGGCTCGAAAAAACAACGTGGGAGGCGATGGGACGTTCCTATGGAGTCCATTCATGATCCCTCAAGAAAGCCCGGAAAGGCGGGCTTTTTGATCGGCCTCGCTTGAACGCGTCTGCATGAACGGCATTGTCCTGAGCAGGCGATCCTTGAGCGCGTTTCCGAAGCGAGGTTGACGATGACGGACATGTCTGGGTTCAGCGACGAAGCATTGGCTGTCTTCGCATTCGCGGCCTATCACCAACTCACCAGCGGACAGATGGTGAAGAGCGTCGTCCAACAGGACGGGTCAGGTCATAAGGCCAGCGACAAGGCGGTCGAAGAGCTGCAGAGCAGGGGATTCGTCGAGGCGGACGGAGAGGCGATCCACTTCACGGCCAGCGGCGAGAAAGCCTTGCAATCCTTCATTTCCGGCATCCGTGGAGGCCTTAATACCTAGGAAGGCTTAGCCGCAACGCCTTGCATTTGCCCTATCCTTCCCCTACCTTAACGGCCATCGACATTTGGCCGGACGACTGGGCTGCTTCGCTTTGGCACTGCCGGGCGCACGTTCCTTCTCTACCAATATCGACTAGCGGGTGAAATTGGCTTCGGCCCCCACCTACGTGCAAACGACAGTGAAAGGATTTCCCATGGAACAGGGAACCGTGAAGTGGTATAATGAAACCAAGGGCTATGGTTTCATTCAGCCCGACAACGGCGGCAAGGACATCTTCGTTCACGCCACGGCGCTTGAGCGTGCTGGTATGCGCGGTCTGAGCGAGGGTCAGAAGATCTCCTATGAGCTTCAGACTGACCAGCGCACCGGCCGTACTTCTGCAGTGAACCTGCAGAACGCATAAGGTTTGATGACGGAGGGCGTGCCTTGCGCGTCCTCTTGCCTATCGGCCGTTCCGTTCGAGGAGCGGCTTTTTTGTTATGAGGAAGACTTTGCATGGCAAAGGAAGAACTGATCACCTTCGAAGGACTTGTGACCGAGATCCTGCCGGATGCGCGCTACCGCGTACAGCTCGACAATGGCCATGAGGTCATTGCCTATACCGCCGGCAAGATGAAGAAGAACCGCATCAAGACGCTCGCGGGCGACCGCGTGACCGTCGAGATGTCGCCCTACGATCTCGAAAAGGGCCGGCTCATCTTCCGCCACAAGGACTCGGGTGCATCGTCCGGTCCGCGTCCGCCACAGCGCGGCAATCAGCAGTTCCGTCGCCGGTAAGCTGATTGCGCAGGATCAGGCTGCGCATTCATTTCAGGATGCCCGATAAATAAAAGCCCGGAAGCGGTCTCCGCTTTGCCGGGCTTCGTGCGCTTGCATGGAGCAGAATTCAGGCGACGGCGTGCATCACCGAGAGGGTCACGCGGTCAGGGCCGATATCCTCGTCCATATCCTCGAAATGCATCAGTTCTGCGAGACGGTTGCGGGCACGGTTGACGCGGCTCTTGATGGTGCCGACGGCACAGCCGCAGATCTCCGCGGCCTGCTCGTATGAGAAGCCTGAAGCGCCGACGAGCAGCAGGGCTTCGCGCTGATCGTGGGGCAGGCGGGAAAGGGCTTTTTGCAAATCCTCGAAATCGAGATGGGGCAGCTGGTCGGGCTGGACCGAAAGGGCCGCCGCGTATTTCCCATCCGCATCTTCCACTTCGCGACGGCGCTTGCGGTATTCGGAATGGAAGAGATTGCGTAGGATGGTGAAGAGCCAGGCCTGCATGTTGGTGCCGGGCTGGAAGCGTTCGATATTCGCAATCGCCCGCATCAATGTTTCCTGCACTAGATCATCCGCGCGGTCGACATTGTTGGTCAACGAGATGGCGAAGGCGCGCAGGTTCGGCGTGGCCTTGAGCATTGAATCGCGAAGATCGGCATCGATGCTCATGATTGCTGCTTCTCCGGCTGAAGCTCATCGAGTTGGTTGATGATCTCGATGAAGCGATCCGGGACCGGCTGCTCGCCAAGAGCGAGGGCCTCGTAAAACTGGCGCAGCCGCTGGCCGAGTTGGGCCTGGACGGATCGGCTGAGTGCTGGCGATGAGGATTTTCTAAGGCCGGGAACCGGCTCGGGATCGTGCTGAGGCATATGAATTGGGTTCTTTTTCTGCATTGGGTCGTCCTGATCCATGGAGAAGTGGCGACCTCCCTTAGAGGGCACGCACAGGGTGGCACCCAATCGCCGACATGCTAACGTCAAGCCATCTTGATCGTTCCGTTACAGCGTCGGACCAAAAGTGGATTTGCACTTTTTGGATCGATCCGATGCTTTCTGCATGAACAGAGCATCGTCCGCGCGAACCCAGCGGGCCGCGCCAGCGACCCGTAGGGCCACGCCAGTGAAAACCGGGTCCACATGCTCCAGGGCAGCGCTTGCTCTGTGCATTACCCACAGCTCTTTATGCGGCTCGTGGAACTTAATCCTTACGGCCAAGTTTCCCTGCAACAGAGTGATCCTTGCCGGGTCATCGAACGAAGCCTGTCTCCATACCCGGAGGCTTCGGTCGAGGATCAGGCGGGATACAACAGGAGGCAATAACCATGGCACTCAGCACCATTCTTCTCATCCTCATCATCCTGCTTTTGATCGGCGCGGTCCCCGCATGGCCCCATAGCCGCGGGTGGGGCTACGGCCCGAGCGGTCTGCTCGGCGTGATCCTGCTAATCCTCATCATTCTGCTGCTGCTGGGACGGATCTGACGGATCGATCGGTCTTTCTCGATCGCGATGGCCGGGCATGTCCCGGCCATCGTCGTTTTACGAGACGCTCTTACGGTACTGCCGAGCTTGTGTGCCCACGCACATCGATGGGCAAGGGCCCGCCCTATCTATAAACCTGCGTCGCTCTTCAAGGGCTCACGGAAGGGCCGGCATGGCTCCCCTTATCTCATGCCGGTGCTTCCGCTTGAGGGGTGGGGCTATCTTTCCTGGTGCTGAGCGCCAGGAAGGGACCCCGTCATCCGTTGGCCCCTTAGCGGATGACGGGGCATTCCCTGACCGGAGCTAATACCCGCCGCCTTTATGCATCTTTAGGTTGCATATTCTACTGCGAAATGTATTCTCGATTGCGGTTCGCCTCCGCAGCCGAGACGAAACAGGTGCCTTCATGGCCGCTCGACCTCTCGGCCATGCACGCCGGATCGGACCAGGGATCCTCTGAGACGGGATCGGGAAGGGCAGGCTCCGTCGGCTGTTATCCCCTTAGCGGCATGGCGGGGCCTCCCGACTTTTGGGCGAGCCGGCCTCAAAGGGGCGTCTAGCGCCCCTTTCGTCCTTTGTATTTCGGCTTTTGCCCCGCGAAACCCTGCGTCGACCGGCCTGCCGGCCGTTCGCGGAAGTTCAGCGGCACTTCGCGATCCGTGCCGGGGCCCATCTCGTCGAGCCCGGGCTTGCGGATGCGGGTGCCTTCGTCCGAGCGTCCCTTGCCGAGTGGGCCGTAAGCATTCGAATCCTCATCGCCCCCGGCTGCGCCTTCGGGCGAAGGCGGCAGGCCTTTCGGCGGCAGGTTGGCGTTGCGGCCGTATTTGCGCGAACCGCCATACTTGCCCGCATCGCGCTCCACATCGCTCTGGCGCGCCATGGGATCGTCGCTGATGGCAAGCTCGGTCGCCTGAAGACGCTTGAGTTCGTCGCGCAGGCGCGCGGCTTCTTCGAACTCCAGGTTCGCGGCGGCTTCGCGCATGCGCTTTTCCATATCCGCTATGACGGCCTTGAGGTTGTGGCCGACGGTCTTGCCGGCGAGGCCCGTATCGACGGAGACGTGATCGCGCTCGTAAACGCTCTCTAGAATGTCCGTGATGTTCTTCTTCACGCTTTGCGGCGTGATGCCGTGCTCGGCGTTGTAGGCAAGCTGCTTCTCGCGGCGGCGGTTGGTTTCCGCGATGGCGCGCTCCATGGAGCCGGTGATCTTGTCCGCGTAGAGGATCGCCTTGCCTTCCACGTTACGCGCCGCGCGGCCGATGGTCTGCACGAGCGAGGTCTCGGAGCGCAGAAAGCCTTCCTTGTCTGCATCGAGAATGGCGACGAGCGCGCATTCCGGAATGTCGAGGCCTTCGCGCAGCAGGTTGATGCCGATGAGCACATCGAAGGCGCCAAGCCGCAGGTCACGAATGATCTCGATGCGCTCCAGCGTGTCGATATCCGAGTGCATGTAGCGCACGCGGATGCCGTTCTCGTGCATGTATTCTGTGAGGTCCTCGGCCATGCGCTTGGTGAGTGTGGTCACGAGCGTGCGGTATCCTTGCGCGGCGAGCTCCTTCACCTCGTGGACGAGATCGTCCACCTGGCTTCGCGCCGGGCGGATTTCGATGACCGGATCGACGAGGCCGGTCGGGCGGATGACCTGCTCGACGAACACGCCGCCGGTCTGCTCCATCTCCCATTTCTGCGGCGTCGCCGAAACGTGCACCGATTGCGGGCGCATGGCGTCCCATTCCTCGAAGCGTAGGGGGCGATTGTCGAGGCAGGAGGGGAGGCGGAAGCCGTATTCGGCGAGCGTTGCCTTGCGTCGGAAGTCGCCGCGATACATGCCGCCGATCTGCGGCACGGTGACGTGGCTCTCGTCCGTGAACACGAGCGCATTGTCGGGCAGATATTCGAACAGGGTCGGCGGCGGCTCGCCGGGCTTGCGGCCCGTGAGATAGCGCGAATAGTTCTCGATGCCGTTGCACACGCCGGTTGCTTCGATCATCTCAAGATCGAACTGCGTGCGCTGCTCAAGGCGCTGCGCTTCGAGCAGGCGGCCCATGCGGGCAAGTTCCTGCAGACGGTGCTGCAACTCGTCCTGAATGCCCTTCACGGCCTGCTGAAGGGTCGGGCGCGGCGTCACGTAGTGCGAGTTCGCATAGACCTTCACAAAGGACAGATCGTTGGTCTTCTTACCCGTCAGCGGATCGAACTCGACGATATTCTCGATCTCATCGCCGAAGAGCCCGATGCGCCAGGCGCGGTCCTCCAAGTGGGCCGGAAACAGCTCGATGGAATCACCGCGCACACGGAACGTGCCGCGAGCGAAATCGCTCTGAATGCGCTTGTACTGCAACGCCACGAGGTCCGCGATGAGCTGGCGCTGCTCGATCTTCTCGCCGACCTTCACGGAGAAGGTCATGGCCGTATAGGTTTCGACCGAGCCAATACCGTAGATGCACGACACGGAGGCCACGATAATCACGTCGTCGCGCTCGATCAGCGCACGCGTCGCCGAGTGACGCATGCGGTCGATCTGCTCGTTGATGGAGCTTTCCTTCTCGATGAAGGTGTCCGAGCGCGGCACATAGGCTTCGGGCTGGTAGTAATCGTAATACGAGACGAAATATTCCACCGCGTTGTCGGGGAAGAACGACTTGAACTCGCCATAGAGCTGCGCGGCCAGGGTCTTGTTGGGCGCGAGGATGAGGGCAGGGCGCTGCGTCTCCTCGATCACCTTGGCCATGGTGAAGGTCTTGCCCGAACCCGTTACACCGAGCAGCACCTGGTCGCGCTCGGACCGGCGCACGCCATCCACCAATTCGCGGATCGCGTTCGGCTGGTCGCCCGCAGGCTGGAAGTCGGACTTGATCTTGAACGGAATGCCGCCTTCCGATTTCTCAGGCCGGGCGGGTCGGTGCGGCGTCCAGAGCTTGCCATCCTTGAAGCGCGGGTCGCCTTCCGTGAGCAGCCTCGAGAGTGCATCTACGGTCGCCGAGAAACCTGATTCCGTCGTAAGGTCACCCAGCTCGTTCGCCACATCCGGCCCGTCGTCGGCACCCTTCAGGCCAAGCTTCTTGGCCAGCGCCGGGTCGACATCCGTGATGTCGCCGTGAATGAAGGTTTCCTGCGCACGCTCGGCAAAGCCCTCAGCGGCCTCACGCTCCCGGTTGACGGCGGGATTGAGAAGTTCTGCCAGATGAGGGGCCAGGGGCTTAAGATCGGGCTTGGACGCTTTCCCGGTGGAAAGCTTGGGCTTTTTGGGTGTCTTGGCCATAGGAACGAATATGGTACAAAAGTGCGAGGATTAAAAGGGCGGAGTTCGGCTCCCGACCGTCATTCACCCGTCATGAGACTGACGCATGAGAACCGTGCCAAGCTCAATCATATCGCGGGGATATCATGCATCGCTCTCTCGCCATCGGCTCACTTGCAGCCGCTCTCCTATCGGGTACTGCTCTTAACGCTTCAGCCGCCGAATATTTCGACCGGATCGCCAGTTTCCCGATCACGGCCAATCTTCCCAATGATGCCGACAAGAAGGGTGAAACAGTGGCGGAGATCATCTCCGCGAGCGAGGACGGCAATCTGCTCGTCTATACGGACAGCCCGCGCAAGAGCCTTGGCTTCATCGACATCACCGATCCGGCGGCGCCGAAGCCTGGCGGGTTGCTGGCTTTGGGCGGCGAGCCCACCTCGGTGAAGGTCGTGGGCGGCACCGCTTTCGTCGCCGTGAACACCTCCGAGAGCTTCACCAATCCGAGCGGCAAGCTCGTCCTTGTGGATCTGGCGAGCCGCAAGATCGCTTCGGAATGCCAGCTTCCCGGCCAGCCCGACTCGGTTGCCGCCAATGCGGGCGTTTTGGCCATCGCCATCGAGAACGAGCGCGATGAAAAAGTGAATGACGGCGCCCTGCCGCAGCTTCCCGCAGGCGCGCTGGTGATCGGCAGCCTGAAGGGCAACACCATCGAGTGTTCGGCCCTCAAAACGGTCGCCATGACAGGCCTTGCGGATGTCGCGGGTGATGATCCTGAACCGGAATATGTCGACGTTAACGGCGAGGGCAAGATCGTCGCCACGATGCAGGAGAACAACTACATCGTTGTGGTGGATGGAAAGACCGGCAAGGTCGAAACCCATTTCTCCGCCGGTCAGACCGACCTGAAGAACATCGATACCAAGAAGGACGGCAAGATCGATCTCAGCGGCTCCATGAGCGGCGTCGTGCGTGAGCCCGATGGAGTGCACTGGATCGACAGCACCCGCTTCGCCACCGCCAATGAAGGTGACTGGAAGGGTGGCTCGCGCGGTTTCACCATCTTCAACAAGGACGGCAGCGTATCTTACGAATCCGGCGCCAGCCTGGAGCATGAAGTCGTTGCGCTCGGACATTATCCGGAAGCGCGCAACAAGAAGGGCGTCGAGCTCGAAGGCATCGAGGCCGCGCGCTTCGGTCAGGACAATCTGATCTTCGTGGGCTCCGAGCGCGCCTCCGTCGTCGGCGTCTATCGCGATACGGGTGCGGCGCCTGAACTCGTGCAGGTTCTTCCCACGGGCGTCGGCCCGGAAGGCCTGATCGCCATTCCCTCGCGCAACCTCTTCGTGGCAACGAGCGAGACGCCTCTGCACGTGGAAGGCGGCGTCGCCCCGCATGTGATGATCTACCAGCGTGCCGAGCGCGCAGTGCCCGCGTATCCCACGATCCGCTCGGCTAAGAACGACCAGGGGCTTCCAATTGCATGGGGCGCTCTTTCCGGGATAGTTGCCGACAAGTCGCAGGCCGGTAAGCTCTATGCGATTACCGACAGCGCCTATGGCGCGGCGCCGCGCATCCTCACTATCGATGCCACGCGGAAGCCCGCTCTTATCACGGCGGAAACGCTCGTGACCCGCAACGGACAGGCGGCCGAGAAGCTCGACCTCGAAGGCGTGGCGCTTTCAAGCGACGGCGGCTTCTGGCTTGCCTCGGAAGGCAATGTGCCGAAAGGCGTGAGAAACCTGCTCGTGAAGGTCGATGCCAAAGGCGCGATCCAGGAGGAGATTTCCCTGCCCGCCGCTCTCGAAGAAGGCGCGAAGAACTACGGCGTCGAGGGTGTGACGGTCACCGGCTCCGGTGCGGATGAAATCGTCTGGCTCGCCGTGCAGCGCGAATGGGCGGACGATGCCAAGAACAGCGTGAAGCTGCTGGCCTACAAGCCTTCCGACAAGAGCTGGGGCGCTGTGCGCTATCCGCTCGATATGACGGAGGAGGGTTGGGTCGGCCTGTCCGAGATCACGGCTGTGGGCGAGCGCGTCATCATCATCGAGCGCGACAACCAGATTGCCGAGAAGGCGAAGATCAAGAAGCTCTACTCGGTCTCTCTATCGGACATGAAGCCAGTCGCCCTCGGCGGTGAGCTGCCGCTCGTGAAGAAGACATTGCTGCGCGATCTCCTGCCGGATCTCAAGGCTGCGAAGGGCTATGTGCTCGATAAGGTGGAAAGCTTCGCCATCGATGCCGCGGGTGATGCCTACATCGTCACCGATAACGACGGCGTGAGCGGCTCCTCCGGCGAGACGCAATTCATAAAGCTCGGCAAGCTCTGAGATTCAAGGCATATATGGCCGAAGGGGCTGCTCTCGGTCGGCCCCTTTTCGATTCAAGCCGTATGCTTTTCAGACTTCCGTCCCGTGCCGCGCAAGGCGCGCAGCAGCGGCACGGCGATGTAATGAATGAGAGGGATCAGCACCGCGCCGAGGACGAGGCCGAAGAGGCCGGCAGCTGCGGCGGAAACGATCCACTCGATAGCGCCGCCGAGAGCGGGAACGGCATGAGCAGCGGCTGCAGCGACCTCATGAATGACATGGCCGAGACTCGCAAGGCCATAGCCTTCCATTCCATGGATGATGATGCCGCCGCCGACCCAGATCATCGCGGCCGTGCCGACGATGCCGAGGATGCGCAGAAGACCGGGCATGGCGTGAACGAGGCCACGTCCGAAACCCTGCGTGACGGGAGCAAGCGCGCGATCCCCGGTGGTAGGACGTGCATCACCACGTCTCAGAAGTGTGGAAACGGGCCTGTCATTGGCGGCAAGCGCCAGGCCTGCATCGTCCGCCTTCACGATCAGGGCGACGCCGCCATAAACCAGCGCCGTGATGCCGATGCCGACGACCGCGAGCACCATGGCCTGCATCCAGAATGATGTCTCCGGTACCGTCGCCAGCGTGATCGCCATGATCTCGGCAGAGAGAATGAAATCGGTCTGAATCGCGCTGCGCACCTTCTCATCCTCGAAGCTCTGCGCATTTTGCAACGCCTCGCCCACGGCTGCCTCGTGCTGGTGCGCGCCGCGGGGGAAGAGGGCCTCGAACACCTTTTCCGATCCCTCGTAGCAGAGATAAGCGCCGCCGAGCATGAGCATCGGCGTGATCGCCCACGGAGCGAAAAAGCTTAGAAGCAAAGCTGCGGGCAGCAGAAAGATCAGCTTGTTCTTGAGCGAGCCGGCCGCGATCTTGCCGACGATCGGCAATTCGCGCGAGGCCGAAAACCCCACCACATAGCGCGGCGTGACGGCGGCATCGTCGATCACCACGCCCGCGGCCTTCGCCCCGGCCTTGGCTGCCTGCGCTGTTACGTCATCGAGCGAAGCCGCCGCGACCTTGGCAAGGCCAGCGATATCATCCAGCAGCGCGATTAGGCCGATGCTCATGGAGTCTCCCGTCGAATATCCTATGCCGACAACCTCGGGTCTGGCCAGCGGTTGCGGCGATAGCCGGAAATATCACCTGATCGGGCTTTGCGCTATTGAATTACAATATTGTGGCGCGGCTCTCTGAAAGGTAGCTCAGGCCGCTTTGCGGGCGAGATAGCGGCCGTCCTTCATGTCGGTGATATGGCCGTAGCGGACCAGCGTCGTAAGGGCTTGGGCGACGCGAAACTCGATACGCTTGCCGCCTCGCTTGAACCCACGCGCCAATTCCGTCGCATCCATGGGGCGACCGGCCTGCAACAGGGCATGCTCCACTGCCAGGGAATCCTCGGTCCGGTCCCTGGGGAAATCCGGCAGGCCTTTGTCGATGGACACCACGTTGTCGCCCAGATCCAGTTCTCCTGTTTTCGTGGCAGCAAGGCCTTTGGCAAATCGCGGGATCTGATAATCCGGCCGTAGCCACCGCACATGCCCCGCCGCCTCTTCCTTCGCGCGTTCGGCATTCAGAGCAACAAGCCGCTCAAGAATTTCTTCATCGGTGAGACCGTCCGGCCAGCCATATGCCTGGAACACGAGTGCATCGAGCTTCTCGTGCAACTCCTTCAGGATGAGGATAAGTCCCTCATCCTTGATGCGCTTATCGTCGGCGCTGAGCGGTGCGTTGGCCTTGAGCTTCTCCAACACATTGTACATCTGCGTCAGCGTGAGCTTAGGATGCTCGGCTTGATGCACTTTGCGAAAGGCGTCGAGTTCTTCAGCGACGACGCGGATTTGGGACTTTAGGGATTCGGATGGATCAGGGAAGGGAAATGGGTCAAAGCAACGAGACTTCGAGTATCGAGGGTCGTTTCCTATGCCAAGCCAGCCGCCCGCACGTAGCGCCCAACAGATATGTTGACGTGAAGAAAGGTATCCAAGCATCAATGCATCATCAGATGCAATGGCAATAACCATGTGATCAGGAACAACTTTTTTATCTATGAACTGAAACAAACGATGTTTTGATGTTTCAGTCGTTCCAATATAGCGCTCAATGCCAGATAGCGCTTTTCTTAAATCCGGACGCGGGCGCCCAAATAGCCACCATCTTTCACGGAACATAGTATCTCTGGATTTATCTCTTTCCGGCTTTACCGTTGATAGAACATGTTGATAGGCACTTGGCGCATTAGATCTGGCATGGCTATCATCGATGCCAAAGAAGTCGATAATGTAACACCTCTTCGCAGTTCCGACCAAATCGCTTCCATTGATGAAACGCTTTATAAATTGCGTAGATTTTCCGTTATCGGTTGCGCAGATATGCGCTCGCTCTGTATCTGACAGTACGAAGCCTTTTCCAGCGAGCATTACTCCATTCCAAGATAGACCTTCGGTAGCTTGAAGAGGTCTAGCTCGGCTAACCTCAGCTCCAACTGTCAAATCGGGGTTTATCTTTCCGTGTCTGACTGAGAATGTCAGATGTGGCTCATCTGTTTCCAAGCCTCTCTCAGATACAACTTCATATAGTGAACCTTGGGACGAAGCAGATGATGCGACAGTCATAGCGATTCTTACAGCTGCGGCATCCTTAGTAGATTTTGTCCAAGGGTGATCGGGAATTGCAAAAGCCAAGCTTATTTGACTTTCTTCTCCCAGATGGCGCTCAAGAACACGACGATTAAACGTTTGTGAAATAGAGTTGGTGGTCACTAATCCAAAACGTCGAAGCGTCGCGTTCTTCTGCGTTAGCATTTCTGCTGCTTTGTCCCACCAGTATAGCACGAAATCAGCACTCTCATTCATTTGAGGGTGCGCAGTCCAAAGTGCATCAACATAGGCATCGCCTAGTGGTCCACGCATCGCAGCCCCCTTGCCAAGAAATGGCGGATTTCCCACGATGAACTCCGCTTCCGGCCACACAGGCCGTCGCGCATTCGGATATGTCTCGACTAGCTTGCCATCCTTCTCCACCACCTGTGGCGATGGATATCCATCCCATGTCAGCACCGCGTCGTAGCCCAGGCGCTTGCCGAAATTGATATTCTCGAAGGCGCGCAGGATAGGCTCTGACGGATGGCCGTTGCGGGTGCGGTAGTGCTGCTGCAGGTAACCGATCCACACCACGAGTTCCGCGATGGCTGCGGCGCGTGGGTTCAGCTCCAGGCCGAGGAGTTGGTGCGGATCGACCGTTTCTCTTTCGAGGCCCATGCTTTCCGGTTCGCCAAGCTGGGCGAGGGTTTCCAGCACTTCGCCTTCGAGCTTCTTCATCAGCTCCAGCGATACGTAAAGAAAATTCCCTGTTCCGCATGCCGGATCCAAGACCCGCGTGGTGCATAGTTGGCGATGGAAATTGCGGACAATCGCGACCGCTGCCTTTTCATCACCGGTATCCTTCGCATGCTCGGCCTTGCGCATGACCTTCTGCCAATCCTCACGCAACGGCTCCATGACGGTTGCTTCCACGAGGCGCTGCACATAGGCGCGAGGCGTGTAATGCGCGCCGAGCTTCTTGCGCTCCGTCTTGTCGAGCGCCTGCTCCAGCAGCGTGCCGAAGATCGCCGGGTCTACCTCGGTCCAGGAATAGCGCGCGGCAGCCAGGAGCTCCCCGATCTCTTCGCGGTCCAGATCGAACACGGTTGTGTCCTTGAACAGGCCCCCGTTGAAATGGCGCACGCGTGCTTCGATGACATGGCTGTATGTCTCGCCCTTTTCCATCTCCTGCCAAAGCGCTTTCAGGCGATGTGGGAAATGAGAGGGGTCCTTGACGCTTTTTTCCAGCAGGCCTCTGAGGCTGTCGGGCGGCAGAAGCCCTACATCCTCGGCGAACATCGTAAAAAGACAGCGCATGAGGAAATGAGCCACATCTTCCGGATCACAGCCGCGCTCTTCAAGGGCTTTGCTTACCTGAGCAAGACGCCTGGCGATGTCGCGGGTGACGCGCGCCGCCTCTTTCGAGGGATCGAGGGAATGCGGTTCAAGCCAGATGCGCTTGAGAAGAACGCGCACCTCTTCCTTGCGCAGATCTTCCATGTAGATGCGAAAGCCGTTGCGGTCCGGGAAGTGACCGTAGGCGCGCCCCGTGCCCGTGAAATCGGCGTAAAGCTCAAGGCAATGGCCGACATCGCAAACAACGATGAAGGGTGGTGCAGGGTGGTTGGCATCGAGCAAGAAGACATAAGATTCCGCCTGCTGACGCGCATTCTTCATCATCACGTCCCACCCGCGCGCGATGCTGCGTTTGCCGAGCTCAGTTGGCTCCTCTGCCAGTAGGGAGAGCTGGCCAGGAATGGCATTCTTCTTGCCTGGCAGGCGGGACTGCTTGGCCTCGAGGATGAAGGCGTTTTTCTAGAGATCGATACGTCTGGACGCCGTAACGCCTTCGCTGTCGCGTGGGCGCACGGCGCGTTCGAACACGTAATCGTTCAACTCGCGTTCGTTACCTGCAGGATCCGGCCGCGGCACTTCGAGAATATCGCAGAGTTCCGAGAGGAACATCTGATAATTCGCACGCTCGGCGCCGCCTTCACGGGCTGTCCAACGGGCGATGAAGTTCTCGACAGGAAGAGGGCAGGAGGAGGAAGTTGTACTCACGGGCGCACATAATCTTAGGTTGTGCGCCTAGACGTATCAGTGTTGCATATAGCAACCAATGGTTTCTGAAGATATTTTTGATCTACCTAAGGTTATAGTTAACTCACAGTCGCCTGCACCATGGGCTAGGGATCATGGGTATTGGGACAGAATGAGGGGATGATTATGAAGGAAGGGTGGGCCACTCAGGCACTGAACGCGGTCGGCCCCTTGAGATAGACGGCCACACGGTCGAGTTCGACCGTGGTCTCGATGAATTCGACCTGCTTCGCCTTTTCGGCAGGGGCTTCCTCATCCACGGAAGCGGGTTCTTTCTGAGATTCGTGAGTTTCGTCCAACGCATTGTGAACGGCGTGCAGGATCTTGTCCTGCATGTCGTCCTCATGCGTGTCATCAGGGGAACGCGGAGACATGACATCCTCCATGCATTTATGGATATGATTGTTGTCTTGCTTGGTGTCGCAAATAGGGCACCGTCACCGTGCCGTCGATCTCATGCACACCAATACGAGAGGAATGTCTGTGATCAGCCTCATAGACACGTGAAATTGAACGCCAGACATCTCAAGTCCGGCGTTGGATCAGGAGCGCCGAACGTGGTGCACGCTCAGATGCAGCTGCGCCCCATGGAGTTGAGGCCCTCATCCAGGAGATCTGCAAGGCTCGGGATGCCGATCAGCCAATCGGCGGTCGAAACGGAGTTCGCCTCCTCACGCTCGCGTGCAAGGCGCACGGCATCGCCCCATTCTTCCGGCTCCATGTCGCCGCGGCCGATATAGACGAGGGCGATGAGATCGGCGCGCTCGTCGTCATTGAGGCCGGCGATCACGTCGCGCAGTTCGTCTTCCGTAGCGTCGTCGGGGGAGGTGGTGAGGGCGTCGATAGCGCCGTCATCGATGGGGTTGGAGCCCGAAGCCGGATCGGTCATCCCTTCCTTAACGTCGATAGCCCTGACCCGGAGAATGAGTTCGCAAACCTTGTCCAGCGCGATATCCATCGAAACCCTCTTCGAAAATTGGTTTTGAATTCTGTGACAAGGGAAACCGTTCAGAGGGCTTTCGGTTCAGCTTTCGATGCCCTTTCCCATGAAACGGTATGGCTGTTAGGATGTTCTGACAGAGAAAAAGGTCGTCATGCGCCGGTTCCTTATGCTTTCCCTGATCGCAGCCTTGCTGTCCGCCGATGGCGTGACTGGGGCCTCGGCTCAATCCAGGGGCCTTGCCAACCGTTTCGACCTCCAGCCGCAAAGGCCGGGGCAGGTCGATGTCTATGTTCTCTCCTTCGGGTTGTGGGGTTCGCAGAGCGTGTTCGAGAGCGAAGCGAAGGGGGCTGCGCGCATCCTCGAAACGCAGCTTGGTTCGAAGGGCCGCACGATTGTGCACTTCAACACCAAGCGCCGCTTCGGCGCGACACCGCCAGCCCTGCTCGCCGCTGCGCGGGCGACCGGACAGGTCATCGATCCGGCGGAAGACATCGTGGCGCTCGCGCTGACCTCGCATGGGGCGCCTGAGGGCATCGGTATCGTGGCAGGGCAGGACACGCAGCTCATGACGCCGGATGACGTGAAGGTTCTGTTGAACGAGACCAAGGCCAGGCACCGCATCCTCATCGTCTCGGCCTGCTATTCGGGCGTCTTCGCCAATGCCCTGGCCGATCCGCGCACGCTCGTGATCACGGCGGCCGCTGCCGACAGGCCCTCCTTCGGCTGCCGCGATGGCGCGACCTGGACTTATTTCGGGGATGCATTCTTCAACAAGGCCGTGCGCAAGGAGCCTCGCCTCGATCTGGCATTCGAGACGGCGCGCAGTCTTGTCACACAGCGCGAAAGACGAGAGGGTTTCGATCCGTCCAATCCGCAAATCGCTGGCGGGTCGGAGGTGCTGGCACGCCTCAATGCCCGGCCTGTTCCTTCGCGGCAAGCCTGCCGGCCACCGAGGGGCGGCGCGCAAGCCGCCTTGTGCTGATACTGCATCCCCCGCGCCTGTGGCTCCTGCGACATATCCTATCCGGGCTTCGCGGGTGTCTTGACACTGCCATCCAGAAGAATAGGGCAGGTCGCAATCTCACTTTGGTCTTTCGCAATCTCCAAATCCCGGCCATCCCATGAATCCACATGTCTCGCCTGTACTGATGCTCGTCGCATCGAATGTCTTCATGACCTTTGCCTGGTATGGGCACCTGAAGTTCAAGACAACGGCGCTCTGGGTGGCCGTGATCGTGAGCTGGGGCATCGCGTTTTTCGAGTATTGGCTGGCCGTACCCGCTAACCGCATCGGGTCCGAGGTCTATTCGGCGGCGGAGCTGAAGACGATGCAGGAGGTCATCACCCTTCTGGTCTTCGCAGGCTTCTCGGTGCTCTACCTCAAGGAGCCGCTGGGCTGGAATCATCTGATCGGCTTCTGCCTGATCGCCGGCGGCGCGGCCTTCATCTTCCACGGCAAATAAACGATGGCCTTCGCCATCTATGCCGGTGCGGCTTTTGCCGAAATCGCGGGATGCTTCGCATTTTGGGCGTGGCTGCGCCTGGACAAATCCGCGTGGTGGCTCGTGCCTGGGATGGGCTCTCTGGCGTTTTTCGCCTATCTGCTGACGCTTGCCCCCAGCGATGCCGCGGGGCGCGCTTATGCGGCCTATGGCGGCATCTATATCGTGGCTTCGCTCCTCTGGCTCTGGGGCGTGGAGAGTACCCGTCCGGACCGCTGGGATCTGGCCGGCGGCGCCTTTTGTCTTGCCGGTGCGGCGATCATCCTGTTCGGGCCGCGCGGGTAAAAGTGGCCTATTCCGCCGGCTTCATCCGTAGAATGCGGCCCTGCTGGGAATCTGTAAGCAGATAGACCAGGCCATCCGGCCCCTGGCGCACGTCGCGTATACGCTCGCCGAGGTTCTGGAGCACCCGCTCTTCGCCGGTCACCTTGTTGCCGCTGGTCTCGAGCCGCGACAGGAGCTTGCCCGCCAGCGCGCCGACGAGAACGCTGCCGCGCCAAGCCGGGAACTTGTCGCCGGTATAAAAGGCCATGCCCGAAGGGGCGATCGACGGATCCCAGTAATAGACCGGCTGTTCCATGCCCGCCTTCGCCGAGCCTTCGCCGATCTTCCCACCGGAATAATGCACGCCATAGGAAATCACGGGCCAGCCGTAATTCTTGCCTTTCTGGGGAATGTTGACCTCGTCGCCACCGCGCGCGCCATGCTCGGCGACCCAAAGCTCACCCGTTTTCGGATTGATGGCCGCCGATTGCACGTTGCGATGGCCGGACGACCAGATCTCCGGACGCGCATCCTCGCGGTTAAGGAACGGGTTATCAGACGCGGCCCCGCCGGTCGGCTTGATGCGCACGATTTTGCCGAGGTGGTTGTTGAGATTCTGGGCCTGATCGCGCAGGTCGTTGCGCTCGCCGAGGGTCACGAAAAGATTGCCGTCGCGGGCAAAGACGAGGCGTGAGCCGAAATGCTGTGTGCCTGAATAAGACGGCTCCTGGCGGAAGATGACCTGCGTGTCCTCGAGCGATGTCCCATCCTGGCTCAGGCGGGCTCGGGCCACGCTCGTGCCGTTTTTGCCTTCGCCCCGATCCTCCGCGAAGCTCATGTAGATGAGGCGGTTCTGGGTGAAATTGGGATCGAGGATCACATCGAGAAGTCCGCCCTGGCCGCGCGCCGAGATGCGGGGCAGACCCTTGATGGGCTCTGACAAGTCTCCGTCCGCTGAGACGATGCGCAGGCGGCCGGGCTTTTCCGTCACGAGCATTCTGTTGTCGGGAAGGAAGGCGAGGCTCCAAGGGTTCTGAAGGCCCCGGGCGAAGGTTTCGACGATCACTTCGACCTTGTCGGTACGAAGGCGCTGCGTGTCCTGGGCGAGGGTCGCAGGGATTGCGGCGAAGGTCAGGGCGCAGGCGAGGGCAAGGCGGGGTATCGTCATCAAAACTCTCCGTCAGTCCAGGTTCGGAGAGCTAACCTTTCAGGCCAGGGCGTCAACTATGCCGCCCATCACTCCAGCGTTACCGGTGCGAATAGACGTGGACAGTATTCGTGTCCTGGGCCGACAGGGATTGCGTGGTCGCGAGGACCGAGAGCGTCGCAAGTCCCATGATCATGATCAGCGCCAGAGACCAGCGATTCTGCTGCTGCGCGTCGACGCGATGGACACGGGATGCCACATGGCAGGTGTTTCTTGAGCGAAAGGTTTTCATGGGCTCTTCCCCTTAAGAGGCCAAGGTGGGTTTGGATAAAAAACCTCTGTGACTCAAGAAAGTTCCAGGTGCGGACTGAAGTCATTCATTCAAAGTCTTGGCTAAGTGCCCGCGTTAACTAATCATTAACCATTTTGACCGTGAGCGGGCAAGATTGAGGAGAGCGTTCGATCCTTAAAATGCAGATGACCGGGGCAAGCCCGGCCATCTGTCGCCTGTGATGATCGCTCAGGTTATTCAGCTTTGATGCCTGCGGCTTTGATGATCTCGGCCCAGGTCTGGATTTCCTTTTCCAGGTAGGGCTTGAAGGTGTCGGGATCGCGCACGTTCAAAGTAAAGCCGAGCTTTGTGATGCGCTCCTTCACGTCGGGCTTGTTGAGGATCGCGATGATCATGCCCGACAGCTTGTCGAGAACGGGCTTGGGCGTGTTCACCGGCGCGAAGAAGGCGGCCCAGGATTCCGCATCCGCATTGGTGATGCCCTGCTCGCGCAGGGTCGGAACGTCAGGAGCCTGTGGGTTGCGCTGCGGGCTTGCGATGCCGATGGCGCGCATCTGGCCGGCCTGGAACTGGCTGAGCACGCTCGGAAGGGTCGAATTCGACACGTCGATGCGCCCGGCCATGAGCTCCGTCACCAGGGGAGCAGCGCCCCGGAAGGGCACGTGCGTCATCTTGGTGCCGGTGCGCGTCATGAAGAGTTCGGTCGCCAGATGCGAGCCTGAGCCGACACCGGTGGAGCCGTAATTCAGCTTGGTGGGGTCCTTCTTGGCGAGTTCGATCAGCTCGGGGATGGTCTTGGCCGGCAGGTCGTTCTTCACCACGAAGACATGCTCGAACGCGCCGGCGCCTGCGAGAGGAGCAAAGTCCTTCACCGCGTCATAGCCGGGCTCTTTCAGCAGGAACATGTTGTTCCCGTGAGTCTGATTGTTGCCGAACACAATGGTGTAGCCATCCGGCTCGGCGCGCGCCACAGTCCGGGTGCCGACGGCGCCGGAGGCGCCGGCCAGGTTCTCGACGATCACGTTCTGGCCGAGATCCTTGCCCATTTCCTCGGCCACGATGCGGGCGATCACGTCCGTTGGCCCGCCCGCCGGGTAGGGGACCACCATCTTGATCACACGGCTGGGATAGGTCTGCGCGACGGCAGCGGTGGAAAGAAGGGCCGCGCCGGCGAAAAGGCCGAGCGCGAGGCGGCGGGTCACGGATATTGTCATGGGAAACGGCGGCTCCTCAAAAACCCCTTCAACGGGGCTGTTTTGCTTGCTTGGACAGCTTGAGCGGATTAGGGTCCGCCCCCGTCACGCTCCCTTCTTACCGCCCCAATCGGAGGATTCCCATGGGCTTTTTGTCTGACGCCCTCTCGCGCATCAAGCCGTCTGCAACCATCGTCATCACGCAGAAAGCGCGGGATCTCAAAGCCCAGGGTCGGGACGTAATCAGCCTGTCCGTCGGCGAGCCAGATTTCGACACGCCCGACAACATCAAGGAAGCGGCCATCGCCGCCATCCGCCGCGGCGAGACGAAGTACACGCCTGTCTCCGGCATCGTGCCGCTGCGCGAGGCCATTTCCCGCAAGTTCAAGCGCGAGAATGGCCTGGACTACAAGCCCTCGCAGACCATCGTGTCCACCGGCGGCAAGCACGTGATCTACAACGCGCTGCTCGCCACCCTGAACCCGGGCGACGAGGTCATTGTGCCTGCTCCCTACTGGGTGTCTTATCCGGAAATGGTGGTGCTCTGCGGCGGCAAGCCGGTATTCGTCGATTGCACGATGGAGCACAACTTCAAGCTCCAGGCGGGCGATCTCGATCGCGCGATTACGCCCAAGACCAAGTGGATCATCCTCAACTCGCCCTCGAACCCGACCGGCGCCGCCTATTCCTACACGGAGATGAAGGCGATCACCGATGTGCTGATGCGCCATCCGCATGTTTGGGTGCTCACGGACGACATGTACGAGCACCTGACCTACGGCGATTTTGAGTTCGTCACGCCGGCCCAGGTCGAGCCCCGCCTCTATGAGCGTACGCTCACCATGAATGGCGTCTCGAAATCCTATGCCATGACCGGCTGGCGTATCGGCTACGCGGGCGGTCCCGAACAGCTGATCAAGGCCATGGACTTCGTGCAGGGCCAGCAGACCTCCGGCACGAGCGCGATCTCGCAATGGGCGGCCGTGGAAGCCCTCGACGGTCCGCAGGATCACCTCAAGGTCTTCAAGAAGGCTTTCGAGGGGCGCCGCGACCTCGTGGTATCCATGCTGAATCAGTCGAAGTATCTGAAGTGCCCGATGCCGGAAGGTGCCTTCTACGTCTATCCGTCCTGCGCCGAGGCCATCGGCAAGACCGCGCCTTCGGGCAAGGTCATCGAGACGGATGAGGACTTCGTCGCCGAGCTTCTGGAAGCCGAGGGCGTCGCTGCGGTGCACGGTTCGTCCTTCGGCCTCGGCCCGAACTTCCGCATCTCCTACGCTACGTCGAACACGCTGCTGGAAGATGCTTGCAACCGCATTCAGCGTTTCTGCGGTTCGCTGCGCTAACCTCCACCAATCTCTACCGCCTCGGGATTACAGCTTAACTCCCGAGGCAATCCTATATTGCTGCAGGAGTGTCGGCCTAACGATGGAACGACATTCCTGTCTGCCGGTTGCTCGCTAAGCTTCATAGAGCTTAGGAGTTCAACCATGCTTCGCGCCGCTCTTCCCGCCGCCATCCTTGCCCTCATCGCATCGTCCGGTTTCCACGAGGCGCAAGCCCAGAGCCGTACCCGCTTGGGCGTTCTGACCTGCAACGTGTCGGGCGGCATCGGGCTTATCGTGACATCGCAGAAGACGACAGCCTGCACCTTCGATCCCCGCCGAGGCCGCAACGAACGCTATGTCGGCGTGATCCGCCGTTTCGGGCTCGATGTGGGCGTGACGGGGCGGGGCGTTCTCGCCTGGGCAGTCTTCTCAGGAGGCAGCCTTGCGCCTGGCTCCTTGGCCGGCAGCTATGTCGGTGCCACAGCCGAAGCGAGTGTCGGCGCGGGCCTGGGAGCGAATGTGCTGGTCGGCGGCTCCAACAGGTCCGTCGCTCTGCAACCGCTTTCGGTCGGCGGCCAGACCGGGTTGAATTTCGCTCTCGGCGTCAGCGACTTCGAGTTGCGTGCAGCGCGGTAATCCTTCGAGACCGGAAAATTTTCGACGGCCAGGCGAAAGCTTGGCCGTTTTGCTTGCACAAAAGACACCTTGCCAAGGCTGCTCAATGAGCAGAGCATTCTTGAAAAGAGACTGCCAGACGCCTTAACGCACAGGGCGTAGATCATTGGGGGCAAGGGAAGGAGACTTTTCATGGCACCCAACGGCAGACAAGCTGCGGGCCCGCGATGCGTTGCCATCGTCGGCCCATTCCAGAGCGGCAAGACCACTCTGCTCGAAGCGATCCTTGAGCGGACAGGCGCGATCTCCCGCGCGGGCCGCGTTGCCAATGGCGACAGCGTCGGTGATGCAAGCGCCCAGGCTCGCGCGCATGGCATGAGCATCGAGCCCAATGTCGCGACAGTCGATTTCATGGGTGAGACGATGACCTTCGTCGATTGCCCCGGCTCCATGGAATTTCTGCACGAAATGCGCAATGTCACGCCGGTCTGCGACGCCGCGATCGTCGTGTGCGAGGCGGACGAGCGCAAGGTGCCTGCTCTCGAAGTGATCCTTCGTGAGCTCGAGGAAGCCGACATTCCGCGCTTCCTGTTCATCAACAAGATCGACGTGGCCACGCAGCGCGTGCGCGAAACGCTGGCATTGCTGCAGCAGGCCTCACGCACGCCGTTGCTCCTGCGCCAGATCCCGCTATGGAAGGACGGCATCGTCAGAGGATTCATCGACCTCGCGTTGGAGCGGGCCTTCATCTATCGCGAACACGCGCCGAGCGAGATCGTGGAGATGCCCGATGGCGAGGATTCCCGCGAGCGCGAAGCACGCTATGCCATGCTTGAACGTCTCGCCGATTACGACGATGCGTTGATGGAAGAACTGATTTCCGAGATCGAGCCCCCGCGTGACCGTGTGTTCGACGATCTCTCTCGCGAGTTGAAGGAGCGGCATGTGGTGCCTGCCCTCATCGGCTCCGCGGAGCGCGGAAACGGCGTGACGCGTCTTCTCAAGGCCCTGCGCCACGAGGCGCCTGGATTGGAGGAAACCCGCACTCGTCTTGGTCTGTCCGAGGATGGGCCTCCTCTCGCGCAGGTCATGAAAACCCAGCATATGGGGCAGGGCGGCAAGCTCTCGCTCGCCCGCATTCTGCGCGGGGAGTTACATGAGGGCGACACGGTCCTGGCATCGCGCGGCACGGAGGCACGCATCGGCAGCCTTGTGACGATTGTCGGCACCAGCACCGCGCGTGTGCAGGAGGCGAAAGCCGGCGACACTGTGGGCTTCGGACGCTTGGAAGGTATCGCGACAGGCGACAGCTTCTCATCCGGAAAGACGCGGCCGGACGCCATCGTATCCCCCGCACCGCCCGAACCGGTTTACATGCTTGCGATCAAGGTGAAGGATCGCAAGGACGATGTGCGCCTTTCCAGTGCGCTGACGAAAATCACGGAGGAGGATCCTTCGCTCATCGTCGAAACCCGTCCCGACATGGGCGAGATCAGGCTGCTCGGGCAGGGCGAGATGCATCTGCGCGTCGCGGTCGAGAAGCTCGCGGCGCGATTTCAGGTTGGCGTGGAAATGATGAAGCCGCGCGTGGCTTATTGTGAAACGATCCGCGGTCCCGCATCGGCGCGCGGCAGGCATCGCAAGCAGACCGGCGGCCATGGCCAGTATGGCGATGTGATGCTCGAAATCAGGCCGCTGCCGAAGGGTGAAGGCTTCCTGTTCGAGGACAGGATTACGGGCGGCGTGGTGCCGCGCCAGTATATTCCATCGGTGGAGACGGGGGTGCGCGATGCGCTGAAAAGCGGTCCGCTCGGCTTCCCGCTGGTGGATATCGCCGTGACGCTCACGGATGGCTCCTACCACACGGTGGATTCATCCGATGCCGCATTCCAGGCAGCGGCCAAGCTCGCCCTGGCCGAAGCGCTGCCGAAAGCAAAGCCCGTACTTCTCGAACCCGTGCTCGCCGCCGAGATCGCGATCCCCACGGAGGCCCTGTCCAAGGCGACCGGCCTCGTCACGGCAAGGCGCGGGCAGATCCTCGGCTACGACAGCAGGCCGGGCTGGACCGGATGGGACATAATCAGCGCAACGATTCCGGAAGCGGAAATCGGCGACCTCATCATCGAATTGCGGTCCGTGACGGCCGGTGTCGGCACGTTCTCCACGCATTTCGACCATCTGTCCGAACTGAGCGGCAAGCCGGCTGAAATAGTGCTCCACAAGGCTCATTAGGGCTTTGATCGGCAGGTTTTGACCTTGAAACACCCTTTGGAACGGCCGGCTCTCGCAAAGCCGGCCGTTTCTCGTTCCTTCGGCCCATCGACAAAGGGGGGTATCCGCGCCAATCTTTGCCTTAAGGAGATATCATCTCCATCAGGGACACGCCTCGCTCACAGGCGGGAGGAAGAACGATGAACGCCACGACATCAGCGCCCAGCCTCAACGATGCCGCTGGAACCGCCTCAACCCGCCCTTGGCTGAAATCCTATCCGTCGAATGTGCCGCAGACCATCGACGAGAGCCACATCGGCACCGTCGTCGACATCTACAGGGCCGCTGTCGTCGAATACGCGAACCGTGCCGCCGTCGAGAGCTTCGGCAGCAAGATGACCTATGCCGAGCTCAATCGCAGCGCTGAAGCCGTGGCCTCGTGGCTGCAGAGCCAGGGATTGAAGAAGGGTGATCGCGTCGCGATCATGCTGCCGAACGTGATGGCCTATCCGGCGCTCATGTTCGGCGTGCTGCTGGCGGGCGGCGTCGTCATCAACATCAATCCGCTCTACACAGCCCGCGAGCTGCGGCATCAATTGGTGAATGCGCGCGTCCAGACGCTCTTCGTCCTGGAGAATTTCGCCGAGACCGTGCAGGAGGCGATGGCGAATGTCACGCTGACCAAGGTCATCATCGTGAAGCCCGGTGATCTGCTCGGTCTCAAAGGGCAGGTCGTCAATCTAGTGTCGCGTTATGTGAAGAAGGCGGTCAAGCCGTACGACATTCCGGGCGCGCTCTCGTTCGCCAGCATCCACAAACAGGGGCTCACGAAGAAGCCGCTTCCTGTGGACGTTTCGCCTGACGACGTCGCGTTCCTGCAATATACGGGCGGAACGACCGGCATTTCCAAGGGCGCCGTCCTGCTCCATCGCAACGTGACGGCCAACGTGCTGCAATGCGAGGCCTGGATGCGGCCGTTCTTCGGCGAGCGTGATGATCACACGATGGTCACCGCGTTGCCGCTCTACCACATCTTCGCGCTGACGGTCTGCGCGCTTTTCATGACGAAGATCGGCGGATGCCAGCTTCTCATCGCCAACCCGCGCGACATCCCAGGCTTCGTGAAGATTCTCAAAAAGAGCCACTTCACGCTCATGGCCGGCGTCAACACGCTCTACAATGCGCTGGCTCATGCGGAAGGTATCAAGGACGTCGATTTCTCGCAGCTCGTCTTTGCTGTCGCAGGCGGCATGGCGACCCAGGAAACGGTGGCGCGCAAGTGGAAGGAAGTCTCCGGACATCCCATCGTCGAGGGTTACGGCTTGTCCGAAACCTCGCCCGTCGTCTGCGCCAACCGGCTCGACATCGAGGAGTTCACCGGTACCATCGGTTATCCGCTGCCATCCACCGATGTCGCCATCCGCTCGACGGACGGCGCCACCATGCCGCCCGGCGAGCGCGGCGAGATTTGCGTCAAGGGTCCGCAGGTGATGGCCGGTTACTGGGAGAACCCGGAGGAGACCGCCAAGGTCATGACGCCGGATGGCTATTTCCGCACGGGCGATGTCGGCACCATCCTGCCGGATGGTCAGATCAAGATCGTGGACCGGATGAAGGACATGATCCTGGTTTCAGGCTTCAATGTCTATCCGAATGAAGTCGAAGACGTCATCGCCCGGCATCCCGGCGTTATGGAGGCCGCCGTCATCGGCTTGCCGGATGAGCAATCAGGGGAGGCGGTCGTGGCCTATGTGGTCCGCAAGGACCCGTCGCTGACGGCCGAAGACCTTCGCCACTTCTGCCGCGAGAACATGACCGGCTACAAGGTCCCGCGTCGTGTTGAGTTCAGGGAATTCCTGCCGAAGACCAATGTCGGCAAGATCCTGCGCCGCATGCTCAAGGAAGAGGTGAGCCGGACCGGCTCTATATAGCGCGCCGTGTTTCAGGGCAAAAAAAAGCCGGGCCAAGGGCCCGGCATAAAGTAGAGGTCCGACAAAAAAGTCAAAACCTTCCAGAGGGAACGGCCGACACGGCGTCGCCGGGAGGAAGAAAGCGATGCCGCGTGAAATCAGCCAAGGCTCATATCGACTGCTCACCGCTTATTTGCAATGCAATATGCCTCATGAAAGGGCTGCGCTGTGTGCATGGCTTAAGCTGCGGACGGTCATATTCCGGTCAAGCTTGCACAAGTAGGGGCGATTCTTACCTTAGAACATCAGCCTTGTTTTTGCTCACGATGCGTTAGAACGTCCAGCGCTGGGCCTTGGAAATCAGGAAGTCGCGGAATGCTTGAACACGGGCGACCGAGCGCATTTCCTCTGCATAAACGAGGTAGCTGTCGAGCGACGGCATCTCCACGTCCCGCAGGATCTGGACGAGGTTCGGATTGCCCACCGCTGCGTAATCAGGCAACACGGCAATGCCGGCTCCCGTTTCCACCGCGATCTTCAAGGCGGTAATGTTGTTGACCACGTAATGATATTGGCGCGGCTCCTTGCCCTCGCGCCCGGCTGTCGCGAGCCAGTGCACGGACATCAGGTAGGAGGGCTGGTCGCCGCCGAATGAGATGATGCGGTGCTCGTCCAGATCTTCCAGCGTCTTCGGTTCGCCGAAGCGCTTGATGTAATCGAGCGATGCATAGACGTGGAAATGCACCGTGAAGAGGCGCCGCTGGATCAGGTCAGGCTGGGCCGGGCGACGCAGGCGGATCGCTACATCGGCCTCGCGCATGGCGAGATCGAGTTCCTCGTTGGAGAGGATCAGTTCGACCCGCACATCCGGATAGAGATCGAGGAACTCGGCGACGCGCTGGGCCAGCCAGATGGAGCCTAGGCCGACCGTGGTCGTCACCTTCAGCTCGCCTGAGGGGCGCTCGCTCGTCTCCACGAGACGCGCCTTGGTGGTCTCGAGGCGCATGCGCATGTCGCGGGCGGCGCGGAACAGCAGATCGCCCTGCTCGGTGAGAATGAGCCCACGGGCATGGCGGTGGAAGAGGGGGGCCTTCAGCTCGCGTTCGAGCGCGCTGATCTGGCGGCTCACCGCCGACTGGCTGAGGCCCAGATCATCGCCGGCCCGCGTGAAGCTGCCCGCTTCCGCGACGGTGTAGAAAATCCGGATTTTGTCCCAGTCCACGGCGCTTCCCTCATGCCTCGCATGCACATGACGCGGGGCACCTTATTTCCAATGAGGCAGCCGCCTGACGCAACAGGAATCCGAGCGCAGCACTAACCAGTTGTTAATAAACCTATTCGGCGGCTTCCTGAGTGACCTCCAGGGCCGCCAGATAGCGTTCGGCGTCAAGAGCGGCCATGCATCCCATGCCTGCCGAAGTCACGGCCTGGCGGTAGATGTCATCCGTCACGTCGCCGGCGGCGAAGACACCCGGGATATTGGTGCTCGTAGAGCCCGGGCTCACCTGAAGATAACCGCCCGGCTTCATGTCGAGCTGGCCCGCGAACAGCTCCGTCGCGGGCTTGTGGCCAATGGCGATGAAGACGCCGTGCGTCTTGAAGTCGGAGATTTCGCCGGAATTGATGTTCTTCAGGCGAAGATGGGTGACGGAGGAGGGGTTTTCGGTACCGCAGATCTCCTCGACCGCATGGTTCCAGAGCACCTCGATCTTGGGATGCTTGAACAGGCGGTCCTGGAGGATGCGCTCAGCTCGCAGGGAATCACGGCGGTGAACCAGGGTGACCTTCGAAGCGAGGTTGGCGAGATAGAGCGCCTCCTCGACGGCGGTGTTGCCGCCGCCCACCACCACAACTTCCTTGTTGCGGTAGAAGAAGCCGTCGCAAGTGGCGCAGGCCGAAACGCCGAAGCCCTGGAACAGGCCCTCGGAGGGTAGGCCCAGCCACTTGGCCTGGGCACCCGTCGCGACGATGAGGGAGTCGCAGGTATAGACGTCGCCGGAATCGCCCTCGAGGCGGAAGGGGCGCTGCTTCAGGTCCACCTTGGTGATGTGGTCCGAGATCATCTTGGTGCCCACATGCTCGGCCTGGAGGCGCATCTGCTCCATGAGCCAGGGACCCTGGATCACCTCGGCGAAGCCCGGATAATTCTCCACGTCGGTAGTGATCATGAGCTGGCCGCCCGGCTGGAAGCCGGAGATCATCACGGGTTCGAGGAGCGCGCGCGCCGCATAGATCGCCGCCGTATAACCTGCCGGGCCCGAGCCGATGATGATGAGCTTGGAGTGAGAATGGGCCATCAGGAGGTCTCCAGTGAAAAGGCGATGTCCGGCAAACCGAGGGCGCGGCGATGAAGGCTGAAGCCCCGCGCGATGGCATCCGCAATCTGAGGTGTTGAATTTAAGGGCTGGTAGGCTTGTCCTTCAAGTCTGCCCTCGAAGGCATGCACAACTCCATGGGCCTTCAGGCGATCCATGTAAACAGTGAGTTTCGGGTGTCCGCCGGAGGGCTCGAAGACCAGGATCGGCCGTCCCGTGGCGGCGGCCTCGCCGATCATGTTGAAGGAATCGGCGGTCGCCACGATGAAATCGGCGAGGCTCAGCAGGGAGACATAGGGATTCTCGCTTCCACCCGCCCAGAAGAAGCCGTCATGCTTCTTCGCCAATGCAGCTAGGGCCGTCCGCAAGGCAGGCGGTGTGCGCCGCGAGGCGGTCATCATCAGGCCAGCGCCGGTTTCGGCCAAAGTGGTCAGGTGCGCGACGAGGCGCGCGATGTCGCTGTCCTGGAAGCGATGATGTCGGCTATCGCCGCCCACGAGAACCGCAACGCGGGGATGGGGCAGGTGGGCCAGCCTGGGATCCGGATGGGCACGGGCCTCGGCAATCTTCCGTGCCGAGACGCGATGAGGCGGGGTAAGGGTGGTGAGGACGTTTCCGCCGCGCACGCGGTCATAATCAGGGGACCAGATGAAGTCGGCGACCTTGGGTCTCGTGCGGGGATCCTTCAGGAAAACCGTATAGGTCCTGCCGCCAGAAGCCTTCTTCACGAAGCGCAGATAAGGAACGGCCCGGCGGCCGGAGGCAATCAGGATATCGGGAAAAGGCGGGGCGAGTGGACTGTTCGGCGCACCGGGACGCTCGCGCGGGTCGATGGGCCCCCAGGGCATGGCCCATACGAAAGGCGCTTTGGGAGCAACGCGGCGGATCTCCGGTTCCAGCCCGAGGGCCTCGGCGACGCTCAGGGCCTGAAGCTCGTCTCCGGCCTTGCCGTCGGTCAGCACCCAAGAGGTCGGGCCGGTCAAATCGCGCAACATTCGATCAATGAGCCTGTGGAGTTCATGAAGTTCATTGCGACTTAATCGTCTGCCCTTCTTGTGCAGACCCTCTACACGGTCTACTCAGCCAAGACGAGCTTTTTGACCAATGTTTCATGATCCAGGCGCAAAAGGGTTTTTACCCGCCGTTTGGGTCATGTCTTCCTGGAGTTACCGTGCGCGGACGCCTTGATTCCATCGACTGGGCCATTCTGAGGGAACTGCAAGCCGACGGCAGCATCACGAATGTGGAGCTGGCCCGTCGCGTCGGCCTGTCGGCACCACCATGCCTGCGCCGGGTGCGTGCGCTCGAGAGCGCCGGCATCATCAAGGCCTATCGTGCGATCCTTGACCCGAAGGGCCTGGGCTTCGAGATCGTCTGCTTCGCCATGGTCCAGCTCGATGTTCAGGGCAAGAAGGAGCTTCGCGAATTCGAGCAGCGGGTCAAGGACTGGCCCATGGTCCGCGAATGCTGGATTCTCTCGGGCGATATCGACTTCATCATGAAATGCGTAGCCCCGAACCTGACCTCGTTCCAGGAACTCGTCTCCGAACTCACATCCCTGCCGAACGTCCGCAACGTCCGCACGGCCCTGACCCTCGACCTGATCAAGGACGAGCCGCTGGTCCCCATCGAGGACGTGGCCGAGGCGACCGAGTAAGGCCGACAACTAAGCTTCAGTCAAAGCCTGCGCCGCAGCCAGAGTACGTAGTTCCGGGCCATCGCAGCCGCGCGGCCCAGCTCGTCCGGGTCGCGGATGCTTCTATCCGCCTGAAGGGTCGCGTGCTGCGGATGGCGGGCGAGGATCTCGCCATTCCGACCGACGGCCAGAGCTTCGCCGTCCATTCCATCGCTTCCGCCGCCTCCGCCACCTTCGCGGCGCCAGCCGACGGCGCCGTCAGGGAAGGGCGTCAGGAAAATTCCAGTGATCACCAGCACGAAGCGCGGCCCGCGCGGGTCCACCCGATCCGCAAAGGAACGGTGAAGCTCGTCCAGGGCCGCCTGGGCGACGAGATCGGCAAAAGGCCCGAGGCCCTTGGCCTTCAGGGCGCTCACATCCACGGAGAATGCGGAAAAGGCCTGGGGAAAGCCCTGCGCCTGCGCCGGGGCATACGCAAGCAGTCCCGCACCGGCGAGACCGGCGCAGGCGAGCTTGTGAAGAAAAGAACGGCGGGATTGAGGGAGCATGGTCTGATTTCTCATTACTTGCCCCCTCATCATATCAGGCGCTGAAACGAACGCCGACGACTTCGTAGGATTTGCCGCCGCCGGGGGTCGAAACCTCCACCGTGTCGCCGATGGTCTTGCCCATCAGGGCGCGGGCGATGGGGGACGCGATGGACACGAGTCCAGAGCGTACGTCGGCCTCGGGCTCACCGACGATCTGGTAAGTTTTCTCTTCCTCGGTGTCCTCGTCCACCAGCTTCACGATTGCGCCGAACTTGATCCGGTCGCCCGAGAGCTTGGCGATATCGATGACCTCCGCACGGGAGATGAGGCTTTCCAGCTCAAGGACGCGGCCCTCATTGAGGGACTGGGCTTCTTTGGCTGCATGGTATTCCGCGTTCTCCGACAGGTCGCCAAGCGCGCGGGCTTCCGCGATCGCCTGGATGATCCGGGGGCGTTCAACCTGTTGACGTCGCTTGAGCTCTTCCTCCAGCGCCGCAAAACCCTTGATCGTCAGAGGGACCTTGTCCATCGTTTGTCTCGTCTAAAAAGAGGTACGAGGCCGCTGTTTCCAGCGCCCTCGCATGTCAACGAAAACTTCCATGAAGCTTCGCAGTTCCAATGTGGAGGCCAAATGCCTCAGGCAAAATAGTCCTGAAGCGCCCGAACCTCGAGATCACCGCCGAGATAGGCCTTGATGCCTTCGGCTGCAGCAATCGCTCCTGCAAGAGTGGTGTAGTAAGGTATCTTATGCAAGAGGGCAGCCTGACGAAGGCTGCGGGAATCCGAGAGGGCGCCCGCCCCTTCGGTGGTATTGAAGACCAGCTGGATATCCCCGTTCTTGATGGCGTCGACCACGTGCGGGCGGCCTTCCAGCACCTTGTTGATGCGAGTCGCCTTCACGCCGTTCTCCACCAGGAATTTCTGGGTTCCGGCCGTGGCCTGCACCCTAAAGCCCACTTCCTCGAGCATGCGCACGGTCGGCAGGATGCGTTCCTTGTCCGAGTCGCGCACCGAGACGAAGAGGGTGCCGGTCTTCGGCACCTGGCTGCCGGCGCCGAGCTGGCTCTTGGCAAAGGCTACGCCGAAGCTGCGGTCGAGGCCGATGACCTCGCCCGTGGAGCGCATTTCCGGCCCAAGCAGCACGTCCACGCCGGGGAAGCGGGCGAAGGGGAACACGGCTTCCTTCACGCCGATATGCGGCAATTCCTTCGGGGTGAGGCCGAATTTGGCCAACTCCTCGCCTGCCATCACGCGGGCGGCGATCTTGGCGATGGGCTCGCCGATCACCTTGGCCACGAAGGGCACGGTCCGCGAGGCGCGCGGGTTCACCTCCAGCACATAGATCGTGCCGTCCTTAATGGCGTATTGCACGTTCATCAGGCCACCGACGTCGAGGCCCAGCGCCAGCGCCTTCGTCTGGCGCTCCAGCTCGGCGATGGTCTCTTCAGACAGGGAGCGCGGCGGGAGCGAGCAGGCTGAGTCGCCCGAGTGGATGCCTGCTTCCTCGATATGCTCCATGATGCCGGCGATGAAGCTGTCCTTGCCGTCACAGAGGCAATCCACGTCCACCTCGATGGCGTCCGAGAGGTAGCGATCGAAGAGGAGAGGGTTCTTGCCCAGAACCGTGTTGATCTGACCCGTCTTGTCGTTGGGGTAACGCGCCTTGACGTCAGAGGGGATCAGGGTCGGCAGGGTGCCGAGCAAGTAATCCTCGAACTGGGTCTCGTCGCGGATGATCGCCATGGCCCGGCCGCCGAGCACGTAGGATGGGCGCACCACGAAGGGCAGGCCGAGATCGGCTGCGATCAGGCGGGCCTGCTCGACCGAATAGGCGATGCCGTTCTTGGGCTGCTTCAGGTGCAGCTTGTCGAGGAGGCGCTTGAACCGGTCGCGGTCTTCCGCGAGGTCGATGGCGTCCGGCGAGGTGCCGAGAATGCGCACGCCAGCTTCCTCAAGGGCATGGGCGAGCTTCAGCGGCGTCTGGCCGCCGAACTGCACGATCACGCCGTGGAGCGTGCCCTTCGAGCGCTCGGTCTCGATGATCTCCAGCACGTCTTCCTGCGTCAGCGGCTCGAAATAGAGCCGGTCGGAGGTGTCGTAATCGGTCGAGACCGTCTCCGGGTTGCAGTTGATCATGATGGTCTCATAGCCCGCATCCTTGAGCGCGAAGCAGGCATGACAGCAGCAATAATCAAACTCGATGCCCTGGCCGATCCGGTTCGGTCCGCCGCCGAGGATGATGACCTTCTTGGCATCGGAAGGATTGGCTTCGTCGGCAAGCTGGCCGGCGAAGGGTGCGGTGTAGGTCGAATACATGTAGGGGGTCGGCGAGGCGAATTCCGCCGCGCAGGTATCGATGCGCTTGAAGACCGGGCGCACGTCGAGAGCGCGGCGTGCTTCGCGTACCTCGGCCTCGGTCGTGCCGGTGAGCACCGAGAGGCGCGCGTCGGAGAAGCCGAGGGCCTTGATCTGGCGGAAGGCGCCGGGCGTCTTGGGAAGGTCGTTCGCCTTCACCTTTGCTTCCATGTCGACGATGTCCTGAAGCTGCTCCAGGAACCAGCGGTCGATCTTGCAGCTCTCATAAACCTCGTCGTGGCTGATGCCGAGGCGAAGGGCCTGTGCGACCTTGAGGATACGGTCGGGCGTGGGTGTGCCGAGTGCTGCCTTGATGGCATTGCGGTCGTCGCCCTTGCCCATGCCCTCGATCTCGATCTCGTCGAGGCCGGTCAGGCCGGTCTCCAGCGACCGCAGGGCCTTCTGCAGCGATTCCGGGAAGGAGCGGCCAATCGCCATGGCTTCGCCCACGGATTTCATGGCCGTGGTGAGCGTGTGCGAGGCGCCGGGGAATTTCTCGAAGGCGAAGCGCGGGATCTTCGTGACCACATAGTCGATGGTGGGCTCGAAGGAAGCGGGCGTCGCGCCGCCAGTAATGTCGTTTGCGATCTCGTCGAGCGTGTAGCCGACCGCGAGCTTCGCCGCGACTTTCGCGATCGGGAAGCCGGTGGCCTTGGAGGCCAGGGCGGACGAGCGCGACACGCGCGGGTTCATTTCGATCACGATCATGCGCCCGTTTTCCGGGTTGATCGCGAACTGCACGTTCGATCCGCCGGTCTCGACGCCGATCTCGCGCAGCACCGCCAGCGAGGCGTCGCGCATGATCTGGTATTCCTTGTCGGTGAGCGTCAAAGCAGGGGCGACGGTGATCGAGTCGCCGGTATGTACGCCCATCGGATCGAAGTTCTCGATGGAGCAGATGATGATGCAGTTATCCGCCTTGTCGCGGACGACCTCCATCTCGTACTCCTTCCAGCCGAGCACGCTTTCCTCGATCAGCACTTCGTTCGTGGGCGAGGCGTCGAGGCCGCCTTCCACGATGCTGAGAAATTCCTCGCGGTTATAGGCAATGCCGCCGCCGGTGCCGCCCATGGTAAAGGACGGGCGGATGATCGCAGGCAGGCCGACCTCGGAAAGCGCGATCAGGGCTTCGCCCAGGGCGTGCTCCTGGTAGCGCTTGCGGCGGTCGTTCTCGGCGGCATCCCATTTCAGCTTGTAGGCGGCGACGGTGCGCTTCTTGTCGCCGGGATGCATGTCCATGGCTTCCATGCGCGCCAGCTCGGCGAGATAGGCGTCCCGGTCGGCCTTCTTGAGCGCCGAGGCGTTGGCGAGGCGCGACTTCGGCGTATCGAGGCCGATCTTGGTCATGGCCTCGCGGAAGAGCTGCCGGTCCTCGGCCTTGTCGATGGCTTCCGCCGTAGCCCCGATCATCTCCACGTTGAACTTGTCGAGCACGCCCATCTTCTTGAGGGAGAGGGCGCAGTTCAGCGCCGTCTGGCCGCCCATGGTGGGCAGAATCGCGTCCGGGCGCTCCTTCTCGATGATCTTGGCGACGATCTCGGGCGTGATCGGCTCCACATAGGTGGCATCCGCGAGATCCGGGTCCGTCATGATCGTCGCCGGGTTCGAATTCACCAGGACGATGCGGAAGCCTTCCTCCTTCAGGGCCTTCACGGCTTGCGTTCCCGAATAATCGAACTCGCATGCCTGACCGATGATGATCGGTCCGGCGCCGACGATGAGAATGGAGGAGATGTCTGTCCGCTTCGGCATAGGCCCACCCAGGCGTGTCCAGCCGCGCGGCCGCATGATGCGGCGCTTCGAGCGCAGCTGGTGTGTGTCAGATTTAAGGTTGAGGGAGGCTCTTACACGGCCTTGGCCGGGAAAGGAAGGCCTAAAGGCAACCTGGCTGGGGGAAGCGTGCCCCACGAAACAAGATGACCTTGACGTGCCGACACGCTAACGAGAGGGTTGTGAACGCATCATTTCCCTTTCATCGCTTGGTCCGCCAGCTTGTCGCCTTCTCCGGGGTCGGTCTGGCCGCGGCGGTGGCCCATTACGGGCTTCTCATCCTGCTCGTGGAAGGCGGAGGCGTACACCCGGTTCCGGCGACGCTCGCCGGTTATGTGGCGGGAGGGCTGATCTCTTATGCCCTGAACCGAAAACATACCTATCAGAGCGATCGGCCTCACCGGGAGGCGACATGGCGCTTCGCCATGGTGGCCTTCGTCGGCTTCCTGCTGACCTGGTTCCTCATGCATGCGCTCACGGTGTGGCTCGAGGGACCGTATCTTCTGGCTCAGGTCATAACGACGGGAGTGGTGATGTTGTGGAGCTTCATTGCCCACAAGACCTGGACCTTCGCGTAAACGGAGGCGCTGGCGCGAATTTTTGCGCTCCAGTCTTCCCATGCAGTCCAGGCTTGCATTTTCATGGCTCCTCAGAATCTTGTTGCGGTGCAATAAACTTTCCGTGGACCCTTGGAGCCGTGCGCCGGAGGTGCGTCCGCCTTTCAAAATTTCGGGGGGTCCATGTCCAATTTGGCAGTTGTTGACGAGAGCTCTTCTGCGGAGTTCGCGGAGGCTGTTGAGGCTCCTCGCTCGCGCCTCGCGGTTGCCCTGATCGAACTGGCTCTTGCCGTCGGCAGCTTCGGCATCGGAACCGGCGAATTCGCCATCATGGGGCTCCTTCCCAATATGGCGAAGGAGTTCGGCATCACTGAGCCTCAGGCCGGCTATGCCATCAGTGCCTATGCTCTCGGCGTCGTGGTCGGAGCTCCAATCATCGCGGTGCTTGCGGCCAAGCTCTCGCGCCAGACCCTTCTGCTGATGCTTATGGCCATCTTTGCCGTCGGCAATGTGGTCAGCGCCCTTACGCCGGATTTCGAATCCTTCGTGCTTGTGCGGTTCCTGACCGGGCTTCCGCATGGCGCCTATTTCGGCGTGGCTTCGCTCGTCGCCGCGTCCCTGGCGCCGCCGAACAAGCGTACGCAGGCCGTGGCGCGGGTCATGCTGGGACTCACCGTCGCGACTCTCATAGGTACGCCGGTTGTAACCTTCTTCGGCCAGATCATGAGCTGGCGCATTGCTTTCGGCGCGGTCGGTCTCATGGGGGCGTTGACGGTCCTCCTCATCTGGATCTTCCTGCCAAAGGACAAGGTTCAAGAGGGTGCAAGCCCCATGCGAGAACTGGGCGCTTTCAAGCGTAAGCAGGTCTGGTTCACGCTCGCCATCGGCGCCGTCGGATTCGGTGGCCTCTTCTCCGTGTTTTCCTACATCGCCTCGACGGCGACCCAGGTCGCGCAGATGCCCGATAGCGCCGTACCGGTGATGATGGCCCTGTTCGGCTCCGGCATGATCGTCGGGAATCTCATCGGGGGCTGGCTCGCCGACAAGGCGCTGATGCCGATGATCGCGGGAACGCTCATCGGCAGTGCCGTGGTCATGACGCTATTCTGGCTGACGGCGGAGAATCCTTACGCGCTCTCGATCTGCGTTTTCCTCGTCGGCACCAGCGTGGCCATCGGTCCCGCCTTGCAGACGCGTCTCATGGATGTGGCGGCTGATGCGCAGACCCTGGCAGCGGCTTCGAACCACTCCGCCTTCAACATCGCCAATGCGCTCGGCGCCTGGCTTGGCGGTCTGGCAATCAGCGCCGGTTACGGCTTTGCGGCGACAGGCTGGGTCGGCGCTATTCTCGCAGTTGCAGGCCTCGTCGTTCTGGGCTTCTCCATTGCCAGCGACCGGCGCACGCAGCGTGTCTGTGCGGCGGCTGCTTAAGCGACGCTTCCGATAAAGGTCATCCGCGCCGGGTTATGACCGAGGTTGCGCTTGGCTCGCTCAGGCGTGAAACCCGCTTCGCTCAGGATGTCGAGCATTTCCTCGTCGCTGTATTGCGCCAGGCCGATATCCTCACGGATCTTGCGGTAATCCGAGAAGGCCGTGCGAGCGAGGCCGAGGATCGCGGATCGCAGGAAGCCCCCCTCCCACGCGAATCTCATGAGAGCCTTTGCGTCAGTGACAGGGCTGAGATCGGGAGGGATGATGTCCGCGACGACAAGCTGGCCGCGGCTCTTGAGCTTTGACTTCCACAGCTTGAGAAGCCCGCGCAGTTCATCCAACGACAGATATTGCAGAAGCGAGTTGACCACGATCAGGTCGACGGACTTGTCGTCGATGGCCGCAACATCCTCCGGCGACAGCACCACGATATGGTCATTGCTGTTGAAACGCTCGTTCAAGCGGTCGCGCACGAGCGGGGCCGCATCGCTCAGGTAGAGCCTCGCGCATTTAGCCGCGACTTTGTCCGCGAACAAGGCCTCGCCCGACCCGTAATCGAGCACAACGGTGTCGTGGGAGGGGATCAGGCCGATGATATCGTTCGCGACTAGCCGATAATGGAGAAGCTTGTGCCGCTCCCCCGAATAGATCGGCGTGTCTTGGTTCCAGTAATCTCGCCAGTTCATGGGGCTGAGTCTTAGCCCAAGCTTAAGCTGACGTCATCTGCCCGTATCCGGCAGAGGCAGCGCCTTACATGCCCAGCAGCATGGCCGCGACGGCGCGGTCGATGGAGAGGTAGAAGACGCCGAAGGCCACGATGGCGGCGACGCCGAACTCGATGGCTTGGTTCTTCATCAGCTGGAATTGCGCGAAGATCTTCTGGCCGAAGATCGACATCAGCCAGGCTGCCGTCAGCACGACGGGAAGGATGAAGAGGTACGACCACGTGCTCTCGACCTGTCCCACATTGGTGGGGTCGAGAAGCGGGCGGATGTTGCGCACCCACGGGGCGTAGAAGGCGGCATAGAGCGACGTCGCCCAGGAGAGCATGACCGCGATGCCGAGGTGGAAGGTGAAGAGGTTGTGAAGACGGCTGAATTCGCCGGAATTGTTTTTTAGATCCATCGGAGAAACCCCCAAAGCAAAGCCCGGAAATCATTAAGTTTTATAGTTAAGAACCGGTTAACGTGATTTGGGGGCGGGAGGCAATCTCCCCGTTTGTCGCGGCTGTTGGCCAAGTGAGAAAACGCACAATGCCAAGCTGCCCGAATGAAAGCGCCGCCACTCGGCGAGAGTGACGGCGATGATCTTGAAGCTCAGCCGATCAGGCCTTGGCCTTGCCCTCGTCCATCAGCTTCACGAAGCGGTCGAAAAGGTAATGGCTGTCCTGCGGGCCGGGGGAGGCCTCCGGGTGGTACTGCACCGAGAAGGCCGGACGGTCGGTGAGCGAGATGCCGCAATTGGAGCCGTCGAACAGGGAGACGTGGGTCTCCACCGCGTTCTTCGGCAGGGTCTCGGGATCCACCGCGAAGCCGTGGTTCATGGAGGTGATCTCTACCTTGCCGGTGGTCTTGTCCTTCACCGGATGGTTCGCGCCATGGTGGCCCTGATGCATCTTCTTGGTCTTGGCACCGACGGCCAGGCTCAGCATCTGGTGGCCGAGGCAGATGCCGAAGGTCGGGATCTTCTCCTCCAGCACCTTGCGGATCACCGGCACGGCATATTCGCCGGTCGCCGCCGGATCGCCCGGGCCGTTGGAGAGGAAAACGCCGTCGGGCTTCAATGCCAGCACGTCCTCGGCCGAGGCGGTGGCCGGAACCACCGTGACCTTGCAGCCGGCCCGGACCAGCAGACGCAGGATGTTGCGCTTCACGCCGTAATCGATGGCGACCACGTGATGCTTGGGCTCACCGTCCTGATGGCCATAGCCTTCGCCGCGCTCCCAGGTGGTCTCGTTCCAGTCGAAGCGCTGGGTGCTGGTGACCAGTGGCACGAGGTCGAGGCCGTCCATGGAGGGGAGGGCAGCGGCCTTGGCCTTGAGGGCCGCGAGGTCGAAATTGCCGTTGGGGTCATGGGCGATCACTGCGTTGGGCATGCCCTTGTCGCGGATCAGCGCGGTCAGCGCCCGGGTATCGATGCCGGTCAGGCCCACGATCTGGCGGGCTTTGAGCCACGCATCGAGATCGCGCGAGGCTCGCCAGTTGGAGGGCTCGGTGATGGTTGCGGCCAGAACCAGCCCACGCACGCCGGAGGACGAGGCGGCGTTCACGCTCTCGATATCCTCGTCGTTGGTGCCGACATTGCCGATATGCGGGAAGGTGAAGGTGATGATCTGCCCGGCATAGGAAGGGTCCGTCAGGATTTCCTGGTAGCCCGTCATCGCCGTGTTGAAGCAGACCTCGCCGGTGGCCTCGCCTTCAGCGCCGATGCCGAAGCCTTCCAGCACCGTGCCGTCCTGGAGCACGAGAACGGCCGTTGCGCGTGGCTCTTCCCAGCCACCCGAGTGGGACCCGGCGGTGTCTTTGTCTTGCAGCATCGTCATGATCTCTTTAAGTCCGGAGGCCAACAGGCCGTGCTTGAACAGGCCCGTACAGGGCCGCCCGTGAACTGTCCTCGTGACTTAAGGGGCTGCTCGCGTCCCGTCAACGTTTCAAGCACCTTAATTTAAAGGAGATCAGCATGCTGCGCGAACGATTCACCGCCGAGATGAAAGAGGCCATGAAGGCCGGCGAGAAGGCCAAGCTTGGCGCGATCCGCCTGATCCAGGCCGCCCTCAAGGACAAGGACATCGAGGCGAGAGGCAACGGCAAGGAGCCGCTCTCCGACGAGGAAATCCTCGCTCTGCTCCAGAAGATGGTGAAGCAGCGCCAGGAATCGATCACCATGTACGAGCAGGGTGGCCGCCAGGAACTCGCCGATCAGGAGAAGAACGAGGTCGCCGTCATCACCTCCTACCTGCCCCAGCAGATGGACGAGGCCGAGACCAAGGCCGCGATTCAAGCCGCCATCGCCGAGACGGGCGCCGCCTCCATGAAGGACATGGGCAAGGTCGTGGCCGCGCTCCGCGCCAAATACGCGGGTCGCATGGATTTCGCCAAGGCCAGTGGCCTCGTGAAGGACATGCTGCCGAAGGGCTGAGGCGTTTTCCGCACTCCTCCAAACTCCTCCAAGTCCGATCACGTCATCCCGGGGCCGCGAAGCGGAACCCGGGATCGTTCGAAGAATGGCGCCTTATTCTGCCTGCTATCTCGGATCTGCGCCGCGCTTCGTCCGGGATGGCTGCTGGAACGCGAAGCCGTTACGGCTACAGCCCCTCCTGCATTTCCTGCCGCTTGGTGCTCCAGTAATCCCGGTATTCCGGCATCTGCTCGCGGACACCCGCCACGAAATCCCTATGGTTCTCGAAATAGCAGGGCGGCCCGTACCCGCCCTCGCATTGGCCTCCGCGACGGCAGCGTTGCCTGCGGCAAGTGAGGGGAATCTGCAGCACGTTGGCGAGACGGCGCAGGGTGTCGTCGCAATCGGGAAATTCGGGTTCGGAGGATACGGCGCGGCTCATGAAAAGCTCCGGCAATGGTGCGTTCTGCAATGAATTGTCTTGGGACGTGATGTGTCTTGGAAAATGACTTGCCTTGGAAACGGCATGCGCTTGCGGGCTCCGGGCTGAAGCAGCCCGAAGCCTGAAAGCTGATCGAGGGTGGCGCGATAGGCAGCCCGGCTCGATGATGGTTGTGTGTGAGAGCAAGGCTGCATCTCGCGCACGGTTCTTTTAGGCGTACACCGCGTCTTTCAGCGGAGGGCCTCCCGACGGCAGGCTTGCGAAGCCCACAGCAGGACCGCCCCCGACCCCACACATGCGACGCCTCGCGAGCGCGCCCCTCGTCGGGTCAGGACGGGTCAGGTTATAGCGAAGCTTAGGATGATTGTCAAGAACAAAAAGAGAACATGCGTTTCATTCGGCACCCTCTAGCTTGGACCTACAGTCCTTTTCCTGCTTTTGACCCATCTTGGAAATTCTTGGATCCGTTCTCCCATTCGGCTCAACATTCCATAACCTCCCGCTCAGCGGATCCCGTTACTTGCCAAGCAGGAGATGCAGCCGGGACCAACGGATAATAAACCCGCAAAACTCGTGGTTGTGATAAAACAGGTGCGTGTCTGTTTCGACTTTGCTGCCTCGGCATCTTGGAAGGGCCCTCACCATGTCTGAAGACTCAGGTAACAGCGTTGATCGACGGGACTTCATGATCTCAGCCATCGCCTCGGCCGCCCTCGCCACCAAGGCGAGTGCTGCCAACCCTCAGGGCACGATGCCCTCGTCTGCAAACACGCTTCCGGCAGTGCCCCAGGGAACGGCCTATACCGGCGATGTGATCGACGGGAAGAAAGTCGTCAGTGCGCTCGACGTTAACGACCTGGAACCCGGGCAGAAGCACCTCTTGTATTTCCAGGGTGTTGAGATGCCGACCGGCCAGCACTGGTATGTGTCTGTGACGGTCGCAAAGGGAGCAAAGCCGGGCAAGCGTGCCGTCTTGGTCAGTGGTGTGCATGGCGACGAAATGAGTTCTGTGCATACGGTCCAGACCGTGATGAACCAGCTCGAACCGGCGAAGATGTCGGGCACGGTGATGGCGGTGACGGACGTGTCCCGCCCTGCCATGGAAAGCATGCAGCGCAGATGGCCCAATTCGGGCAGGGGCATGGATCTGATCGATATGAATCGGGAGTGGCCGGGGAACGAGAACGGCGCTACCGCGCCCAGCCGACACGCCTGGCTCCTATTCAACCGACTCTTCCGGCCGAACGCCGACGTTGCAATTGACTTTCATACTGGGACAACTGGATTTGAAGTCACGGCATTCAATATCGCCGGCATGGATGTGCCCGAGGTCAAGGCAATGGTGGAGCTTTACCCTGTTGGCCAAATCTTCGACAATCATGTGTATCCCGGTGTTCTGCATAACGCGTTTATGGACGTGGGCATCCCGTCCTTCACTCCGGAGATCGGAGCTGCGCGCGTCCTCGACCCCACAATGATTTCCCTGTTCGTGGAAGGCACAATGAACGTCCTTAAGCATCATGGCATCCTTGCCGGGCCAATGGGACGTACGGGAAAGGACGTGAATGTTTTTGTCGGCAACAGTGCGTTCCCGATCCTCGCCACTGCGGGCGGGGTCGTCGAGCATCTGGTCAAGCTCAACGACAAGGTCGTGGCCGGACAGAAGGTGGCCATCCAGCGCAATAGTTTCGGCGAAGTGGTTGCGGAGTATACAAGCGGCGTGGCCGGAGAGATAACGGGGCAGCGCAGCGATGCAATGTCAGAACCAGGAAACCCCTTGGTATTCATCCTTTTCAACAAGGCGACGCCGGAGAGCGCCGAGGTTTATCCCGAATAGCTCACCCGCGCGAGCACATCATCTTCTTTTCCGAGTGACCTCATCACCCCTGTCGGGACCGAAAGGAAATTTTTTTGCCTTGCGCTGCACTTGCGGGAGGCATTTTTACTGAATGGGCTTGCGGAGAACTCCCTGCACTCTCGCCCTTAAAACCCTGCTACATATTCATGGTCAGTAACCGCCGAGAGGCCGCGCGAATGTCTCAAGACAACAAAGTCAAAGGTCCCGCTTCCTATTTCCCGTCCATCGAGAAGAACTATGGCCATCCCATCAGCCATTGGATGAATCTTCTCGATGCGATGGAGGACAAGAAGCACATGGAAATGGTTGCTGCCCTCAAGTCGGAACACGAGATGGGGCACGGCCATGCCAATGCTCTCGTGGCTTATCACCGGTCCCGAAACGAAAAGGCCTGACGACGCCATTCCTGCATCGATGCCGAATACCGCTGAGTGAAAATGGGCAAATCGGCCTTTCACTCATTCCCCTCTCCCGTTCGGGAGAGGGGAATACGCTGTAGTAACGCTTGAGATGACTGGATGGAGCGAACAGCTCCGACGCTACGAGCCCGATCTAGGGCGCTCGATTCAATCCATCTTCTTGGTTGAACCCGTCGTGGACGGCTGGCATGCTGCGCTCTGCGAGCCGGGAGGGCAATTGGCCTTGTGATGCTTCATCGAAGCTTCGCGGCGATTGGCCTGGCTTTTGGACGCATGCTTGGACGTATGATGGCGTACCGTCGCGTGCTTCTGAGCATGGGGCGCCGTGTACGAGGATGAGGGCTGCGATGCTGTTGCGGCTTGCGCAGCCAAGGGTGCCGCCATGAGGCAGGCCACGGCGGATGCGGCGATCAGGAACTTTTTCATCGAATCTCTCCATCGAATGAAGGTACTCGTCTGTACCTGTCGTTGATGCTACCCCCGGCGAATTAGGAGAGAATGAGGGCGTATCGAATGCGCTTTGCTGCGAGCGGCAAAATGCATCGTTGAATCTTGGCCGCGATGGCGGTGAACTCAGGTCGCAGCATGGGCAGCCGATATGCGGGTTCTCCTCGTGGAAGACGATCTTCTGATCGGACGCAGCCTGACCAGGGCTTTCGAAGGAACCGGGATCGCGATCGATTGGGCGCATACCGGCGGCGATGCGCTGGAGGCGCTCCGCGCGACGCTCTATTCCATCGTGCTGCTCGATCTGGGCCTCCCGGACAAAGCCGGTCTCGACGTGCTCAAGGATATGCGCCGACGCAAGGACACGACACCGGTCGTGATCGTCACCGCCCATGACGAGATCGATATCCGGGTCGCGGGCCTTGATCTCGGGGCTGATGATTTCATGGTGAAACCCTTCGATTTCGATGAACTCTCCGCCCGGATCAGGGCCGTCGTGCGCCGTCACGACGGGCATCCGACATCGCTGGTCCAATCATCGGAAATCGTGCTCGATCTCGCAGGTCACCACGCGACGTACAAAGGCGCCACCCAGCTTCTGCCGGCGCGGGAATTCGCGCTCATGCAGGCACTTCTCGCACGCCCCGGCGCCATCCTGTCGCGCAAGCAATTGGAGGATGCGCTCTATGGCTGGGGCGACGAGGTGGAGAGCAACGCGGTCGATGTTCTGATCCATTATATCCGGCGCAAGTTCGACAACGACATCATCCGCAATGTTCGCGGTGTGGGATGGATGGTCGCCAAATGAAACACGGCAACTCCCTCCGCAGGCAGCTCACGATATGGTTCACGATTCTCCTGATCTCGTTCGGCCTGATGGGCGGCGTCGGGGCCTATATCGTCGCGCAGCAAGATCCCGATAATTTCCTGGACGATCAGATGCGGGGAATCGCGCTCGACGTGGTGGGGTCGGTCGATGACCTGGCCCAGATGCCGGCACCTCCGCTCGACGCGACCGATATGATCGTGGTGCAGGCCTGGGACGGGGAGGGCCAATTGCTCAAGTCGTTTCCGCCCGGGTTCGATCTGCCGCGCCAGCAGAGGACAGGTTTCGCGAATTTCGCCACGCCGGAGGGACGATGGCGCAGCTATACTTGGGTTCTCGACGATGGAACGGTGCAGGTTTCGCAGCAGGCGCAAGTGAGGCGAGAGCTTGCCGTGAAGGCTGCCTTGCCCGCTCTCGTCACCACCTTTCTGCTCATCCCGATTTCCTGGCTCCTGGTGCGATGGGTCGTCGGTCGCATCTTGAGTCCGGTCGATCATTTCACTCATCAGCTTCTGGAGCGCCGGCCCGATTCGACGGTGCAGCTTTCCTCACCCAACCTGCCGGGCGAGATCGCTCCTCTCGTCGGGGCCATGAACGAAGCCCTCTCGCGCGTCAGGGCCATGCTGGCCGTTCAACGGCAATTCGTCTCGAACGCGGCGCATCAGCTGCGGACGCCTCTGACCTCGCTCAGGATTCAGCTTCGCAATCTTCGTCAGGTCTCGAATCGCGCCGAAGTCGATGACATCCTGAAAGACATGGAACTCGGAATCCATCGGATGTCCGAACTGACGAGCCAGCTGCTGACGCTTGCCCGCGCAGAAAGCATGCGATCCTCTGAAGTCTCGCAGCCGGTGCCGGTCAACGAGGTTCTGCTGGAGGCCATCGCCGGCGTGATGACGCTGGCGCAGGGCAGGGGCATCACACTCTCCTCCGTGGATATGGCACCGGTTCCGGTCAGGGGAGAGAAACATGATCTCGTCATGCTGTTTTCCAACCTGCTCGACAATGCGATCCGCTACACGCCGCGCGGCGGGCATATCGATCTTTCGTTCCAAGTGGATGCGAAACACGTGACGGTCGAGATCGCCGATACCGGACCTGGGATTCCGGAGGATCTGCTTACCCGAGTCTTCGATCCCTTCGTGCGCGGAAGCAGCGAGCAGGATGGAACAGGGCTGGGGCTCTCGATCGTCAAGGCTCTCGCCATCCGGATCGGGGCGCAGGTTTCGCTCGCCAACAGGCGGGGACGGACCGGCCTTGTCGCTCGAGTTACGCTGCCCATTGCATAGGAACCGGCGGGCCGATGAATTCCTAAATGTGCGCCTGGAGCGCTTGCTTGGCGCCCCAGGCGGCAGGATCAGTTATTCGGCGGCAGGATCACGGTATCGACGACGTGGATGACGCCGTTCGAGGCTGCGATGTCGGCCTTCGTGACATTGGCGTCGTTGATCATGACACCCGAGCCTTTCGTGCTGACCTTCAGCGTCTTGCCGTTCACCGTCTTTGCCTGCTGGAGCTTGACGACGTCGGCTGCCATCACCCGTCCGGGGACGACATGGTATGTCAGGATGGCGGTGAGCTTATCCTTGTTCTCCGGCTTTAGAAGGTTCTCGACCGTTCCGGCGGGCAGCTTGGCGAAGGCTGCATCCGTGGGGGCGAAGACCGTGAACGGACCTGAGCCTTTGAGAGTGGAGACGAGACCCGCTTCGGTCAGCGCGGCCGCAAGCGTCTTGAACTGACCGGCCGCGACGGCCGTATCGACGACATCGGCTGCGCGGGCGCTTGAGCCCCCGGCTACGATTCCAAGAGCCGCAACCGTCGCGATCGCCAGATTCCTGATTTCGAATTTCATCGTTCATGCTCCTTGCACAGGGTGGCTCGGTCGCTCCCTCGCGACCGGGGAAGACCATTCTGTTGGCCTCTGCATATTTCTTATGGTGAGAAATGAGTTTCTCAATACTCAAATTATCGTGAAATGAACATTGATTTTCTTTACAGTAAAAAGATCGCAGCATAAATTCATTCAGGTGAAAATGGAGGCGCGAAATGCTGTCGGAGACACTGGCTGACGGGTTGGGGCAATACGAAATCGGCACCAAGATTCGAGTGCTGCGGCAGCAAAAGAAGCTCGGCCTCGTGCAACTCGGGGAGCATACAGGCCTGTCGCCGGCCATGTTGTCCAAGATCGAGCGCGGACAGTTGATTCCGACCCTGCCGACTCTGCTGCGTATCGCCATGGTCTTCGGCGTCGGGCTCGAGCACTTCTTCGCCGAGCGGCCTGATCGGCCCCGGGTTGCCGTCGTCCGCAAGGCGGAACGGCTGCGCCTGCCGGACAGGCCACGAGAGGATATGCCGTCCTACTTTTTCGAAAGCCTCGACTTCCCTGTCACCGACCGTAAGCTGCACGCTTATTATGCGGAGTTTCCGCCATCATCGAAGGAATCGCAGCCGCACCAGCACGACGGCGCGGAACTGATTTACGTCATCAAGGGACAGCTCGCCTTCAGCATCGCCGGCAGCGAATTCATCCTCGACGAGGGCGATGCGATCTATTTCGATTCCGACGTGCCTCATAGCTATAGGTGTGAGGAAGCTGTTCCCTGCTCAGCCATCGTCGTGACGGCGCCATGAGGGAGCAGCAGGCGCGGGTCCTGTGAATAATGGGCAAAGAATAGCTTGGCATTGGCGTTTTTAACCTCATCTCCACTGCCCTAGTTTATGGAGCAGGTTTGGAGATTCCGCTCACATTGCGCTACCCGCCCCAAATCCTTGAGGAGATCCGCGCGCGGCTGCCGGTTTCGGCAGTGGTGGGCAAGCGCGTGCGCCTGAAGAAGGCGGGGCGGGAGTGGAAGGGGCTGTCGCCGTTCAATGCGGAGAAGACGCCGTCCTTCTACGTGAACGATCAGAAGCAGTTCTATCACTGCTTCTCCTCCGGCAAGCATGGCGACATCTTCACCTTCGTCATGGAGACGGAGGGGCTGTCCTTCCCCGAGGCCGTGGAGCGGCTGGCGGCGGAGGCGGGGGTGCCGCTCCCCAAGCTCACGCCGGAGGACCGGGCGGAGGAGGTCAAGCGCAAGACCCTCTATGACGCCATGGAGCTGGCAACCCAGTATTTCGAGGCCTCGCTCCAAGGCCGCTTCGGCATGAAGCCGCGCGATTACCTCGCCGGACGCCAGCTCAGCGTCGAGACGCAGAAGCGCTTCCGCATCGGCTACGCGCCGCCCGAGCGCTTCGGCCTGCGCGACTTCCTGGCCGAGAAGGGTGTCTCCATCGACATGATGGTGGAGGCGGGACTTCTCTATTCCGGCGAGGACGTGAAGGTGCCCTATGACCGCTTCCGCGACCGGGTGATGTTCCCGATCAGCGACGTACGCGGACGGGTCATCGCCTTCGGCGGGCGCGCCATGAGCGCGGATGCGCCGGCGAAATATCTCAACTCGCCGGATACGCCGCTCTTCAATAAGGGCAGGCTTCTCTACAATTACCACCACGCCCGCCAGCCCGCCCATGACCGGGGCACGGTGATCGCGGTGGAAGGCTATGTGGACGTGATCTCCCTCACCGTCGCGGGCTTTCCCAACGTGGTCGCGCCGCTGGGCACGGCGCTGACGGCGGACCAGCTGGCCCTGCTCTGGCGCCTCTCCGAGGATCCGATCCTGTGCTTCGACGGCGACAAGGCGGGCCAGCGCGCAGCCTATCGCGCCCTCGATGTGGCCCTGCCGAACCTGACGTCGGGCAAATCCCTGCGCTTCGCCCTCCTGCCCCAGGGGCAGGATCCGGACGATCTCGCTCGTTACGGCGGGAGGACAGCGGTCGAGCGGGTGCTGGCCGCGGCCAAGCCTCTCGTGGACGTGCTTTGGGCGCGGGAGCTGGAAGCGGGGCCGCTCGATACCCCCGAGCGGCGGGCCGCCCTGGAACGCCGTTTGCGCGAATCACTGGCACTGATTCGCGATGAGACACTCAAAAAGTACTATCGGGAGGATGTCGAAAGTCGGATTTCGGCCCTGAATCCCGATTCCCGTGCCAATCGTTTCAAGCGTCAGGAGAGGGGCGGAAAGCGGGACTTTCGCGGGCCTTCCCCGACCACGCCGAGCTCTCGTTTGAGTGTGTCCCCGCTGCTTGCCCGCAACGCGCTTTTTACCGGCGGCTCGACGGAATCCCCGCGCGAGGCGATGATCCTCGGCACCTTCCTGGTACACCCCGCGCTCCTTCACAATCAGGCAGAAATCCTTGCAGATATTGAACTTGAGGGGCGTGCGGCCCAAATGATAAGAGGTCTTCTGCTGGACGGAGCAGCCAGCGGCGAGTCGGCCGATACGACCGTGATGCAGGCCCGTCTTGAGCGGGCCGGACTGGCTGATGCGGCCGACCGGATGATCGCCCTGGTCCGTCCCGGAGACCGCTGGATGCTCGATCCTCATGCCGATTCCTTGCGGCTTGAGGACGCATTGCGGCAGGCCATCACCTTGCATCGTCGTGCACGCACGTTACATAGCGAGCTTCGGGCTGCCGAGCGCGCGCTCGCCGAAGAGGACAATGAGGCCAATCTCGCCTGGCTGCGAGAGGTCCAAAACCAGCTGTCCTCCGTCGAGGGTGCCGAGGCCGATATGGATAAGGGCGGTTCCATGGGGGGCGCCCATGTCTAAAGGTCAGAGCGCGGCATGGCGCAGGCGGTGCGGGTGAGATGGTTAACGGTTAGTCAAGCGACTTGCTGTTTTATGGTTGGGACTGATTTCCGGGTGGTAGGCTCATTGAGTCTCGCCACCCTGTCGCGCATTGGGCGCCTAGCTTAAGGGGACCGGCAGGGCGCCGGAGTAGAACGAAGCATGGCAACGAAGGCAACCGAACGGGACGAAGGCGAGACGACGGCTCCGGAGCAGCAGACCGACGGGCCGCTTCTGGACCTGAGCGATGCCGCCGTCAAACGGATGATCAAGCTCGCGAAGAAGCGCGGCTATGTCACCTATGATGAGCTGAACGAGGTTCTGCCCCCGGAGGAGTTCTCCTCCGAGCAGATCGAGGACGTGCTCGGCCAGCTCTCCGAGATGGGCATCAACGTCGTCGAGTCCGAAGAGGCGGAAGAGGGCGAGAAGCCCGAGGCCGAGGAAGAGGAAGCCGAGAGCGGCGATCTCGTCGAGACGTCGCAGACACGCGCCGTCACTGTGCGCGAGACCACGGCCAAGGAGCCGACCGACCGCACGGACGACCCCGTGCGCATGTACCTGCGCGAGATGGGCTCGGTGGAGCTACTGTCGCGTGAGGGCGAAATCGCGATCGCCAAGCGCATCGAGGCTGGCCGCGAGGCCATGATCGCGGGCCTCTGCGAGAGCCCGCTGACCTTCCAGGCCATCATCATCTGGCGCGACGAGCTCGTCGAAGGCCGGGTGCTGCTGCGCGACATCATCGATCTCGAAGCCACCTATGCCGGCCCTGACGGCAAGGGCGCGCCCAAGGTGGACGCGCTTGGCGAAGAGGGCGAGGAAGAGGCCGCCACTGAGGGCGAGGAGGGAGTGACCCCGCCGGAAGGCGATTTGGATGACGACGACCTTGAGAACAACGTGTCGCTCTCGGCCATGGAAGCCGAGCTGAAGCCGCGCGTTCTCGAGACCTTCGACTCCATCGCCGACAACTACAAGAAGCTGCGCCGCCTGCAGGTCGAGCATGTGGAACAGCGCATGCAGAACAAGCAGCTGACCCCGGCCCAGGAGCGTAAGTACCGCGAGCTGAAGTCTGACATCGTCGCCTCGGTGAAGTCGCTCTCGCTCAACAACAACCGCATCGAAGCCCTGGTCGAGCAGCTCTACGACATCAACAAGCGCCTCATCTCGCATGAGGGCCGCCTGATGCGCCTTGCCGAAAGCCACGGCGTCGCGCGTGAGGAATTCCTCAGGCACTACCAGGGCTGGGAACTCGACCCGAAATGGGTTCTGCGCGTCTCCAAGCTCGGCGGCAGGGGCTGGAAGGACTTCGTCGCCAAGGCGAAGGACGGCATCCACGACCTGCGCGAGAACATCCACAATCTGGCGAGCGAGACCGGCCTGGAGATCCAGGAGTTCCGCCGCATCGTCATGATGGTGCAGAAGGGCGAGCGCGAGGCCCGGCAGGCGAAGAAGGAAATGATCGAGGCGAACCTGCGTCTCGTGATCTCCATCGCCAAGAAGTACACGAACCGCGGCCTGCAGTTCCTGGACCTGATCCAGGAGGGCAATATCGGCCTCATGAAGGCGGTCGATAAGTTCGAGTACCGCCGCGGCTACAAGTTCTCGACCTATGCCACGTGGTGGATCAGGCAGGCGATCACGCGTTCCATCGCGGATCAGGCCCGCACGATCCGTATTCCGGTGCACATGATCGAGACGATCAACAAGATCGTCCGCACCTCGCGCCAGATGCTGCACGAGATCGGCCGCGAGCCGACCCCGGAAGAGCTGGCCGAGAAGCTCGCCATGCCGCTGGAAAAGGTGCGCAAGGTCCTGAAGATCGCCAAGGAGCCGATCTCCCTCGAAACGCCCATCGGCGACGAGGAGGATTCACACCTCGGCGACTTCATCGAGGACAAGAACGCGATCCTGCCCATCGATGCGGCGATCCAGAGCAATCTTCGTGAGACAACGACGCGAGTCCTCGCGTCGTTGACCCCGCGCGAGGAAAGAGTGCTGCGCATGCGCTTCGGCATCGGCATGAACACCGACCACACTCTCGAAGAGGTCGGCCAGCAATTCTCGGTGACCCGCGAGCGTATCCGCCAGATCGAGGCGAAAGCCCTGCGCAAGCTGAAGCATCCCTCGCGGAGCCGGAAGCTCAGAAGCTTCCTGGATAACTGAGCAACAACATAAGGCGGGCATCGAGCCCGCCTTTTTCGTATCCTCCGTCATCATGATCGTCAGCCTCACCATCATCCTTCTCTGCCAGCTCCTCGGCGAAGTCATCGCCCGCGGGTTCGGCTGGCTCGTGCCCGGTCCCGTGCTCGGCATGATCCTCCTGCTCGTGCTTTTGAGCATGCGTGATCGCATCAGGATTTGGGTGCCGGAATTCGGCAGGGCACTGGACTCGACGGGGAAGGGGCTTCTTTCGCATCTCTCGCTTCTGTTCATCCCCGCGAGCGTCGGCGTGGTGCAGCGGCTCGACGTGCTGGCCGATTACGGCGTCGGGCTTGGCGTAGCGGTGATCGCGTCCACCTTCGTCACGCTCGTCGTGACGGTCGTCACCTTCGTGCTCGTGTCGCGCCTCAGCGGCTCGTCCATGGAAACGGCGGAGGAGGGCGAGAGGCGTGACTGATCAGACCTTTTCCCTCTGGGTCTATCTCTCGCAGACGCCGCTGCTCTGGCTCGTGGTGACGCTGATCGCTTATTTGATCGCGGATCGGATCTCGCAAGCGTTCAGCCGCAATCCCCTGTTCAATCCGGTGCTCCTGTCCGTGGTGACGGTGGCGCTCGTATTGTGGGCGACCGCCACGCCCTATCCGGTCTATTTCGAGGGCGCGAAATTCGTCCATTTCCTGCTCGGACCCGCGACAGTCGCGCTCGCTATCCCGCTCTATGAGAACCGCCGCATCGTGATGCGCGCCATCGTGCCGATGATGGTGGCGCTTGTCGTCGGTTCGGTCACGGCCATCGTATCGGCAGTCGCGGTCGCGCAGCTCTTCGGCATTCCGAAAAACCTCCTCATCTCGCTCGCGCCGAAATCCGTCACCGCGCCGGTGGGCATGGGCATCACTGAGGCGTTGGGCGGGGCCCCCGCATTGACGGCGATCCTTATCATGTTCACGGGCGTTGTCGGTTCCATCATGGTGACGCCGCTGATGAATGCATTGCGCATGAAGGATTGGCGCGCCCGTGGATTCGCCGTGGGGCTCGCCTCGCACGGCATCGGCACGGCGCGGGCATTTCAGGTGAATTCGCTCGCCGGCACATTCGCCGGCATCGCCATGGGCCTCAACGCGCTCGTCACCGCGCTGCTTCTGCCGCTAGTGCTGGCGTGGCTGCTGGATTGAGACAATGACCGACGCTGCACACAAACGAACGACTGCGAAGAAGGCGAATACTGCGGCGCCTTCCGCGCAACCCGTTCTTCTCTCGGGCGGAAATCCTCAGATAGCGAAGGGCTACGGCGATGCGCCGGTGCAGGCCTATATCGCCGCGATGCCCAGTTGGAAAAGCGATCTTGGGCGCCGCATCGATGCGCTCATCGAGAACGCAATTCCCGGAGTAAGCAAGGCGGTCAAATGGAACTCGCCATTCTACGGCGTCGAAGGCGAGGGGTGGTTCCTCAGCTTCCATTGCTTCACGAAATACGTAAAGATAGTCTTCTTTCGCGGCACATCGCTGACACCTGTTCCTCCTGGCATGTCCAAGCAGAAGGAGGTGCGATATCTCGATATTCATGAGAACGATCGGCTCGATGAAGCCCGGTTCGTCGATTGGGTGAAACAGGCCAGCCAATTGCCCGGAGAGAAAATGTGAGATGGCAATCGTGAAGAAAGACAAGCCCGGTTCGAGCGTCATCGGCGAGCTTTCGCCGTCTGAGCTGATCGATGCGAAGATCGAGGAGCTGGGCGACTGGCGCGGCGAGGCGCTTGCCCGTGTCCGCGCTCTCATCAAGCAGGCCGTTCCCGACGTGGTCGAGGAATGGAAGTGGCGAGGCGTTCCCGTGTGGGAGCATGCCGGTATCATCTGCACGGGCGAGACCTACAAGTCCGTCGTGAAGATGACCTTCGCCAAGGGCGCTTCGCTGGAGGATCCATCCAGCCTCTTCAACGCCAGCCTGGAGGGCAACACCAGACGCGCCATCGATCTTCGCGAAGGCGACACGATCGATGAAGAGGCGCTGAAGGCGCTTATTCGTGCGGCTGTGGCGTTGAATGCATCGAAGCGGAAAACTTCCGGCTCCTGACGCCAGGGTCGGGTTCATACATCCCTCCCTGCCAGAAGGAGGGAGGGATGAAGCGCGGCAGCTTAGAACAGAAAATCCGAAGCGCCGATGAGCGCGGCCTTTACGTTCAGCAGCGCAATCGATTGTCCGTTCGCCTTGATGATCACGTCGTCGGCGATGCGGTCCGTGTCGGCGTTACCCGTGGCGATCGACAGCTTGTCGAAGCTCAGGCCGTTGCCGCGCAGGTCGATGCGGTCGATACCGTCCTGGAAGTCGCGAATTTTGTCGCGGCCCCACTTGCCGGTGAAGCGGAAGCTGTCCGCATGCGAGCCGCCGGTAAGCACATCGTTGCCCGCGCCGCCGATGAGCGTGTCGCGGCCGCTCTCGCCGTAAAGCCAGTCATTGCCGGCATCACCGATGAGAGTGTCGTTGCCGCCCTTCCCATGGATCTTGTCGTGCCCGGCCTTTCCGTGGATCCGGTCCGCTCCGCCCGTGCCGTTGAGCACATTGGCGAGCGCATCGCCCACGAGGACCTTCACCGGCGCAGCCTTCGCCGGATCGATGAGATCGAGCTTCACGTTCTTGGTGCCGATGGTCACCTCCTTGGTGACGGAGGCATAACCGCCGCCGGAGAAGGTCACCTTGTATGAGCCGGGATCGAGCGCGAGGCTGTAGCCGCCCGCTCCTCCCGACTTCGTGGTGAAGCGCGCGCCGGTGGAGCTGACCGCACTGACAGTCAGGCCGCCTAGCGCTTCGCCGATATCGTAGGCGCGGTCGCCGTCCTTATCGTCCATCGTGACGCCGGTGAGAAACACCTTGCCGCCGGAGAGCGCGAAGTTCTGCGTCGCGAAGGCGCCTTCCCAGCCCTGATAGGGACCGACCTTGAAGCCGATGCCAATCTCACGGAAATCGCCGTTGAGAATGTTGGCCTTGTGGCCCGGGCTGTTCATGAGGTTGGTGTGCAGCAATCGCACCTCATCCTGAAAGCCGTTCGGCACGCGCGTGCTGGCCCAGGCGATGTTTTCGGCAGAGCCCCACGAGCCGGTGAAGGCATAAGCAGCGCTCTCCATGCGCTGCGTCGGCGCGGAACCGTTCACACCCGTATGGGAGAAGACGTCCACGTCGATCATCCACTGGCTATGAGAATCGGCGGAGGCGTTGAGGTTGCCGTTAAAGGTGAGCGGCTGTGCGCCGGTTTTGGCGCGCGCTGCGTTCACCAGTTCGAGCATGAGCTGCTCATAAGCCGTTGCCTGTGCCATGAAGAGGACCCCTTGTTCCGTGATTTTTCTTGCAACCGGAACTAGAGGGCGAATGAGCGGAACTTGTGACGCCGGGGGCGTTGCAAGCTTGACCGGGGCGCGGCGCAGGGACGCAGCATGAAGCCACTGAAGTTACGCTTGTGAATGAGTGAGGGAAGGCGCTGGATTGAGCGGCGTACTCCTATAGATATGTTTGTCCGACCATTCTCCCGGCCTGGTCCGCAACAGGAGCCTTCATGTCCGAACGGGTGATCAAGGACGACCAGCCCCGCGTCTATTTCGATTGCAACAAGTGCCCGGCCTTCTGCTGTTCGATTTATGAGCGCGTGGTGGTGACGAAACGCGACATCACGCGGCTGGCCAAGTTCTTCGGCGTATCCATTGATGAGGCCAAGCGTCGCTACACGACCGATTTCGAAGGCGAGCGCGTGCTCAAGCGCGTCAAGGACGTGATCTTCGAGCGCACCTGCATGTTCCTTGACCAGAAGACCCGCGGCTGCACGATCTATCACGGACGTCCCTCGGTCTGCCGTTCCTATCCAGGTCGCTCGCGCTGCGCCTATTACGACGTGCTGCGCTTCGAGCGCATCCAGCAGAACGACGAGAACGTGATCCCCCAGGTCAAGATCATCTTCCGCGAAGTGGAGGAAGAGGTCGCTCCCTACGCCGATGGCCCCGAGGAGGTCTATGAATGGGAGGAAAAGAAGTAGGGGTGTGCTTGGGCGGCAACCCTGCCTTGCAGGATAACATGGCGCTTCATGAGGCAATCTGCATTATAGGCAGCTAAGAAACGCCAAACATGGGGCTTTTGTCTTAAGGCTCTGCCCCTGGATCAGAAGAACGCCGCAATGGATACCAAATCGCCCGCTTTCACCGCCGCTCCCGTTCAGCCGAAGGTGGAGGGAGTGGCCGTATCGATCCTCGCGGCGATCAGCATCTCCCATCTCCTGAACGACCTGATCCAGTCCCTGCTTCCGGCGATCTATCCGATCCTCAAAGAGAATTACCGCCTGGACTTCGGCCAGATCGGCCTGCTCACGCTCACCTTCCAGTGTACGGCCTCGCTGCTCCAGCCTCTTGTCGGGATCTATACCGACAGGAAGCCGCAGCCTTATTCGCTCGTCATCGGCATGGGCTTCACCCTGATCGGATTGCTGACGCTCTCGCAGGCCCATTCCTATCCCATGCTTCTCCTCGGTGCTGCGCTCGTCGGCATGGGCTCATCCGTCTTCCATCCTGAATCCTCCCGCGTCGCCCGCATGGCGTCCGGCGGGCGGCATGGCCTCGCGCAATCGGTGTTCCAGGTGGGCGGCAATGCGGGCTCGGCGCTCGGGCCTCTGCTCGCGGCCTTCATCGTTGTGCCATTCGGTCAGACCAGCATCGCCTGGTTCTCCGTGGTCGCGCTGCTGGCCATGGTCATCCTGTTCAATGTCGGCGGCTGGTATAACGCGAAGCTGGTCGACCTCAGGACGAAGCCCCGTGCCGCCGCTGCCGTGTCGAATCTGACAAGGAAGCGCGTCGCCATCTCCATCGCGATCCTGATGGTGCTGGTCTTCTCGAAGAACTTCTACATGGCGAGCATGACGAGCTACTTCACCTTCTACCTGATGGCGAAGTTCCAGGTGTCGGTGCAGGACTCGCAGCTCTATCTCTTTGCCTTCCTCGGCGCGGTGGCGGCGGGCACCGTCATCGGCGGTCCCATCGGGGACCGGATCGGGCGGCGCTACGTGATCTGGATATCGATCCTCGGCGTGCTGCCGTTCACGCTGATGCTGCCCTATGCCAACTTGTTCTGGACCTCGGTGCTGAGCATCATCATCGGTCTCGTTCTCGCCTCCGCCTTCTCCGCCATCCTCGTCTATGCGACGGAGCTGGTGCCGGGCCGCGTGGGCATGATCGCGGGCCTGTTCTTCGGCCTGTCCTTCGGCATGGGCGGCCTCGGTGCCGCAGTGCTCGGGCAGCTCGCCGACATGACGAGCATCGAGACGGTCTACAAGGTCGTGTCGTTCCTGCCCGCCATCGGCCTGCTGACATACTTCCTGCCGAGGATCGAAAGGGCGCGGGCCTGATCTAGCGAGCACGACTGTCCCATTTCCACCTCGTCATGGCCGGCCTTGTCCCGGCCATCCACGCCTTCCCCATAGCCCTCATCCTGAGGGGATTGCGTCAGCAATCCGTCTCGAAGGACGAGGGCGTGTCCAGAGATGGCTGGACGATCCTTCGAGACGCAGCTTTGCTGCTCCTCAGGATGAGGTTGGTGGGTAGGAAGTGAAGGCGTGGATCACCGGCACAAGGCCGGTGATGACGTGAGCGGGTGGTATTGGCGACAGAGAAAATCCTAAAGCGCGAATGTCGGCTGCGCTGAATGCTGTGAAGCTTTGACAATCTGATCGGCCATGCGCCGTTCATGCTCCAGCAGCCACTTCTTGCGCCAGATCTTTCCGCCATAGCCGGTCAAGGCTCCGTCGGCGCCGATCACCCGGTGGCAGGGCACGATGATCGCCACCTGATTGGCCCCGTTCGCCCGCGCCACGGCGCGCGGCGCCTCAGGCCGCTCGATGAAGCGGGCGATCTCGCCATAGCTGCGCGTGCTGCCCATCGGGATCTGCCGCAGTGCCGTCCATACGCTTGCCTCGAAGGCGCTGCCTCTCTGCACCACCGAAATGTCGAAATCGGTGAACTGGCCAGAGAAGTAGCGCGCAACCTGTCGAGCAAGCTCTTCGAGCACAGGGCTATTGCCGAAGCAGATCGGACCGACGCGATTGCGCAGGCGGTTGATCTCGGTTGGGAGCGCCGTGCGGTCCACGAATTCGAGAAGTTGCACACCCACATCGTCCACGATGGCAAGCATCGCGCCGATGGGCGTGTCGAGCCATTGCGCGGTCAGGATCGCGCGTCCCGTGGCCTTCGCGGGGGCATCGCCGACGAGCTTGGTGATCGCGTCGCGAAAGCCGCTTCCGGATTCGTATCCGGCATCCAGCTGCGCATCCATCACGGAGCCTCCCTCCTTCAAGCGGTTGACGGCCACCCCTAGGCGTTGCGACCGGGCATATTGCGCGAAGGTCACGCCGTATTCACGCTGAAAGGCGCGGCGGACGGTGGACGGGTCGTAGCCGAGGCTTTTCAGGTCTTCGGCGCTCCAGCGCCGGTCCGGCTCGGCCTTGATCTTTTCACGCAAGGTTTCCAGTGCGCCGCTCACCGGCCGTTGCCGGCCCAAGGGTTTGCACCGCAGGCAAGGGCGGAAGCCTGCGCCTTGTGGATCCTCGCAATTCCCGAAGAAAACCACGTTATCGCGCTTGGGCTTGCGGGCGGGGCAGGTGAGGCGGCAGAAAATGCCGGTCGTCTTCACGCCCACATAAGCGAAGCCTTCATAAGAAGGATCGCGGGCGAGGAGAGCTGCATAGAGGGTGTCGTCATCACGGGTCATGGGCATTTTATAGCCCATCCCGCAAGGCCCTGCCGCCGGAAACGAGGCGTTGATTTTGGGAGGCGTGCATTTCCTTTTCCGTCATGGCCGGGCTTGTCCCGGCCATCCCGATGCGAAAAGCGCCACGCCTCAAACCATCGGGATCACCGGCACAAGGCCGGTGATGACGGGAGGTGACAGTTACTGCCAGGCGTAATTGAAGCTCACGCTGATGCGCTCGCTCTCGGCCTCGTTCAGGGGCACCTCGTGGCGCAGCCAGCTTTCCCACAGCAGCACGGTGCCGGGGGCGGGCTTCATATAGGCGAACTGGCGGTTCTCAGGCTTGGCCTTCGGCTTGCGCGGCGGGGCGGCCATCATGAAGCCGAGGCGCGGGTCCTCGAGCTTGAGGGCGCTCGCGCCTTCGGGAATGGTCACGTAATAGGTGCCGCTGATCACCGAATGCGGGTGGAGGTGGGAGGTGTGGATGCCCCCCGGCGGCAGGATGTTGATCCACAGGCTGTCGAGCACCAGCTTGCGGCCCTGGAGATCGAACTCGAGATCCTTGGCGAAGGCCGCCACGTGCTTGTCGAGTTCCTTCAGCAGCTCGCCGAACACCGGCACCCGCCAGGGCAGGTCGTTCAGGGAGGCATAGGAGGTGTAGCCCGGATAGCCGTTCTTGTCGCACCAGCGCTGGCCTGCCTCGTCGTCCTCGGCGATGGACAGGCAGGCGGCTTCCAGCTCCGCATTGCGTCGCTCGGCCTTGGCGTCCGTCATTTCGGCGCGGTAGATCTTGGTGACGAAGAAGGTATCGATGGTTGCCATGCCTCGGCTCTATTATGTGGCTGGCCTTCTGTCAAAATCCTTGCCACTTTTCATTGCATAAGACTTTTCTCCAATCCGACCCGTCCTCACGGCTTGAAGGAGGATGGGGGAGAACACACCTTGGCCTTATGATGTCAGCTTCACCCTACGCGGCGCTTCCGAGCGATCTGTTGTCCCTGGCCCGAAGCCTGGAGCCGGAGACGCTCACTCGCGTCATCGCCCTGCGGGACTGGCTGGAAATGACCGCCTCACGCATGGAGGATGCGAACGAGGTTCTCACCGGGTTCCTGCTCAAGCTGATCGATCTCGGGCTTCCCATCGACCGGGCTGCCTCGGCCATCGAGGCGCTGCATTCGGAATATGCCGGCATCGGGCGGTTCTGGACCCGGGAGGAGGGCACCATCGTGCGCTACCTGCCCCACGGCGACCGGCGTGAGGCGGTCTATCAGCAGAGCCCCTTCGCCCATGTGAGCCGGACTGGGGAGTGGCTGTTCCTCAATCTCGACGAGACGCCGGATTCGCTCTTCGCCATTGTGCCGGAGCTCAAGGAAGTGGGTTACCGCCACTACCTCACCATTCCGATCAATTTCACGAACGGCGCCAAGAACGCGATCTCTTTCGCGACCCGCTCGGCCGAGGGGTTCAACTCCCGCAGCCTCACGATCCTGCGCCTGATCCTGCCGTCCTTCGCGCTCGTGACGGAGCTGCGCGCCACGAGCAACCGGCTTGACGAGGTGCTGCGCATTTATGTGGGCGACGATCCGCACCGGGCGATCCTCGGCGGCACCATCCAGCGCGGACAGGTCACCCGGATCCGCTCCGCGATCCTGTTCGCGGACATGCGCGAATATACGCGCATCTCATCGACGCTCAGCCCCGAGAGTGCGGTCGAACTCCTGAACAACTATTTCGACTGCCTTGTCCCGCCCATCGAGGACGAGGGCGGCGAGGTGCTGAAATACCTGGGCGACGGCTTGCTCGCCATTGTCCGCGACAAAGGCGACGATACCGGCGGCGCGGCGCAATCGGCACTGAGCGCGGCGACCAAGGCATTGCGCCGGGTGGAGGCCGCCAACAACGAAGGCCGTTTTCCCGTGCCTATCGAGGTGGGCATCGCCCTTCATCATGGCGATGCCGCCTACGGCAATGTGGGTTCGGGCCAGCGGCTCGATTTCACCGTGATCGGGCGCGACGTGAACCTGGCGAGCCGCATCGCGGATCTCAACAAGACCTTGAGCGAACCGCTTCTCATGTCGAAGCCCTTCGTGGAACATCTCTGGGGCAATCCCTCGACGCTCGGCATGCATCAGGTGCAGGGTTTCACGGAGCCTGTCGAGGTTTACCGGCCTTAAAGATTCAGCGCATGTTTCCCTCCCCCTTGCGGGGAGGGGTGGGGGTGGGGGTCGCAAAGTCGGAGCGATGCGCTTCGTCCAGCGAGCACAACAGCCTTACAGTGTCATTCCCGGCCGGAGCGCAGCGGAGGGGAAGGGAATCCATAGCGCTGCGCTTGACCGTGGATCCCCTTCCCTCGCTGACGCTCGCCGGGGATGACACTGAGCCAGACTCACAAAGCACTCACCCGGTCGCACCACCCCCACCCTAACCCTCCCCGCAAGGGGGAGGGAACACGCGCGGCGCTTCACGGGCTGGAAGCATCCATCCGCTTTGAAACCGGCAATGCCTATGGCCTAGGTGGCTTGCGCGCCTATTTCCCTCTCCGGGAGATCCAATCGCCATGAACGATGTCCGACCCTTGTCCCTTCACGTCCCCGAACCGGCTGTCCGCCCGGGCGGCGCGCCCGACTTCTCCAATGTGAAAATCCCCAAGGCGGGAACCGTGCCGCGGCCCGAGGTGGATGCGAACCCGGAGGATATCCGCGAGCTCGCGTTTTCCATCATCCGCGTCCTCAATCGGGCGGGCGAAGCGGTAGGGCCGTGGGCGGGGCTGCTCACCGATGAGCAACTGATCGAGGGCATGCGGCACATGATGACGCTGCGCACCTTCGATGCGCGCATGCTGATCGCGCAAAGGCAGGGTAAGACCTCATTCTACATGCAGCATCTCGGCGAGGAGGCCATCAGCTCCGCGTTCCGGAAGGCGCTTTCGCCGGGAGACATGAACTTTCCGACCTATCGGCAGGCCGGGCTTCTCATCGCCGGCGGCTATTCCATGGTCGACATGATGTGCCAGATCTATTCGAACGCGCACGATCCCTTGAAGGGCCGCCAGCTGCCGGTGATGTATTCATCCAAGGAGCACGGGTTCTTCACGATCTCGGGCAATCTCGCCACGCAATACATCCAGGCCGTGGGTTGGGCGATGGCATCCGCGATCCAGAATGATACCAAGATCGCAGCCGCCTGGATCGGCGACGGCTCGACGGCGGAATCGGACTTTCATGCCGCGCTCGTCTTCGCCTCCACCTACAAGGCGCCGGTGATCCTCAACATCGTCAACAACCAATGGGCCATCTCCACCTTCCAGGGAATTGCGCGAGGAGGGGCGGGCACCTTCGCCGCGCGGGGCTTGGGCTTCGGCATTCCGTCTCTGCGGGTTGACGGCAATGATTATCTCGCGGTTCACGCGGTCGCCGCATGGGCCACTGAGCGCGCCCGACGCAATCTCGGGCCGACGCTCATCGAATATGTGACCTATCGCGCCGGTGCGCATTCGACATCGGACGATCCTTCCGCTTACCGGCCCAAGACCGAGTCCGATGCATGGCCGCTCGGTGATCCCATCGAGCGGTTGAAGAACCACCTGATCGTTCGCGGCGCCTGGTCCGAGGAGCGGCACAAGCAGGCGGAGGCGGAAATTCTCGATACGGTCATCGCTGCGCAGAAGGAGGCGGAGAGCCATGGCACGCTTCATGCGGGCGGCAAGCCTTCCGCCCGCGATATGTTCGAAGGCGTCTACGAGGAGATGCCGCCGCATCTGCGTCGTCAGCGCCAGCAGGCGGGTGTCTGACTATGGCACGCATGACAATGATCGAGGCCATCCGCGACGCCATGGACGTGATGATGGCGCGCGACGAAAAGGTGATCGTGTTCGGCGAGGATGTCGGCTATTTCGGCGGCGTCTTCCGCTGCACGGCAGGACTTCAGCAGAAATACGGCAGGACACGCTGCTTCGATGCGCCGATCAGTGAATCGGGAATCGTCGGCGCGGCGGTGGGCATGGCATCCTATGGCCTTCGCCCCTGTGTCGAGATTCAGTTCGCGGATTACATGTATCCCGCCTACGACCAGATCGTGTCGGAGGCGGCGCGCCTGCGCTATCGCTCGAACGGCGAGTTCACCTGTCCACTGGTCATTCGCATGCCGACCGGCGGCGGCATCTTCGGCGGGCAGACGCACAGCCAAAGTCCCGAAGCTTTGTTCACGCATGTGGCGGGCTTGAAGACGGTCGTTCCGTCGAACCCCTACGATGCCAAGGGCCTGCTGATCGCGGCGATGGAGGACCCCGATCCGGTGATCTTCCTCGAACCGAAACGCCTCTACAATGGTCCCTTCGACGGCCATCATGATCGTCCCGTCATTCCGTGGTCGAAGCATGAACTGGGTGAAGTCCCTTCCGGCTATTTCTCGCATCCGCTCGGCAAGGCGACAATCGTGCGGGAAGGATCGGCCGTGACCGTGCTGGCCTATGGCACGATGGTTCATGTGGCCCAGGCAGCAGCAGCGGAGACGAATGTCGATGCGGAGATCATCGATTTGCGGACGCTCGTGCCGCTCGATCTGGAAACGATTGCCGCATCCGTCAGGAAGACCGGGCGATGCGTCGTCGTTCATGAAGCGACCCTCACGTCAGGCTTCGGCGCGGAATTGGCGGCTCTCGTGCAGGAGGCCTGCTTCTATCACCTCGAAGCTCCGATTGCGCGCGTGACCGGGTGGGACACGCCTTATCCCCATGCGCAGGAATGGGATTACTTCCCAGGTCCCTCCCGCGTTGGCCGCGCACTCCTTGAGACGATGGAGGCCTGACATGAGCGAGCATGTGATCAAGATGCCCGATGTCGGGGAGGGCGTTGCCGAGGCCGAGCTTGTCGAGTGGCATGTGAAGGTGGGCGATCTCGTTCGCGAGGACACGATCCTCGCCGCGGTCATGACCGACAAGGCCACGGTGGAAATTCCTTCTCCGGTTCATGGCGAGGTGACCTGGCTCGGCGGGGATATCGGCGACGTGATCCCGATCGGCTCGCCTCTCATCCGGTTGAAGATCGAAGGCGAAGATGTTGTTGCGTCCTCGCCTCCTTCCGAGGTGAAAGAAGTCGAGAAGGCCGCGCCTTCTCCTGCGGCGGCTGAGCCGGCGGTTCGGGAAAAGCCGTCGATGCCTGTGAGGCTGACCACGCCGCGCCCGCCGCGCGAGGGTCCGAGCGATACGCCGAGAGTGCCGAGGCCAGCGATGGCGCGTGGAGAGGGCGACAAGCCGATTGCGCCGCCATCCGTACGCCATCGTGCGCGCGAAGCCGGTCTCGATCTGCGCCAGATTCCCGGCACGGGTCCCGCCGGGCGCATCACGCATGAAGATCTCGATGCCTTCATGGCGCATGGGGTCCAGACATTCCGGGGGACCGGACTTGTCGCGAAGACCGCCGTCGAGCAGATCAAGGTCGTGGGCCTGCGCCGCAAGATCGCCGAGAAGATGGCGATCTCGAAATCGCGGATTCCCCACATCACCTATGTGGAAGAAGTCGATGTCACCGCGCTGGAAGATCTCCGCTCGGAGCTGAATGCCAGCAAGCGCGCCGACAGGCCGAAGTTGACACTTCTGCCTTTCCTCATGCGCGCCATGGTGAAGGCGATTGCCGAGCAGCCCCGCCTCAATTCGATCTACGATGACGAGGCCGGCATCATTCATCAGCATGAAGGCGTGCATATCGGCATCGCGACGCAGACCGATTCCGGCCTCGTCGTTCCCGTCGTCCGCCACACGGAAGCGCTCGATCTTTGGGAATGCGCCATCGAGCTGAAACGGCTCACCGATGCAGCCAAGGACGGCACGTCGAAGCGCGATGATCTCACCGGATCGACGATCACCATTACCTCGCTCGGCGCAATGGGCGGCATCGTGACGACGCCGGTGATCAATTATCCCGAGGTCGCGATCATCGGTGTCAACAAGATGGTCGTACGTCCCGTGTGGGACGGATCGACATTCGTGCCTCGTAAAGTGATGAACCTCTCCTCCAGCTTCGACCATCGTGTCGTCGACGGCTGGGATGCCGCCGTTTTCATCCAGCGTATCAAGACGCTCCTGGAGACCCCTGCCATGATCTTCGTGGAGGCTTGAGCCGATGAAGGACATTTCCTGCAAGCTCCTCGTGATCGGTGGAGGACCCGGCGGCTATGTCTGCGCCATCCGCGCCGGACAGCTCGGCATCGACACGGTTCTCGTGGAGGCGACGAGGCTCGGCGGCACCTGTCTCACCGTCGGCTGCATCCCCTCCAAGGCGCTCATTCACGCGGCAGAAGAATATGCCAAGATCACGCATATGGGATCGGGCCACAGCCCGCTCGGCATTCGCGTCGCGCAGCCCGAAATCGACCTCTCTCAGACCATCGCGTGGAAGGACGGTATCGTCGGCCGGCTGACCAACGGCGTCGCAGGTCTCCTGAAAAAATCCCACGTCAAAGTGGTGGATGGCTGGGCTCGTTTTCGCGACGGAAAGAGTGTGGAAGTCGAGACGGAAACGGGGATGCAGGTCATCCGCGCGGAGAATGTGGTGATCGCAACGGGCTCGACCTCGGTCGAGCTTCCGAACCTCCCCTTCGGCGGAACCGTCATCTCCTCGACCGATGCGCTCAGTTCGACGACGCTTCCCAAAAGCCTCGCCGTGGTCGGCGGCGGCTATATCGGGCTGGAGCTCGGAACGGCATTCGCCAAGCTCGGTGTCGATGTGACGGTCGTCGAGATGCAGCAGCGCATCCTCCCGCAATACGATGCCGATCTGACGCGGCCAGTTGCCAAGAGGCTCCAGGGGCTCGGCGTCACGGTCATGACGGGAACGAAGGTGCTGGGCCTTGCGAAGGAGAAGGGCTCCCTCTTGGTCGAAAGCGAGGACGGAAAGCAGAGACAACTCGCGGCCGAACAGATTCTCGTTACCGTCGGGCGAAAGCCTCTGACGCAAGGATGGGGCATCGAGAATCTCGTGCTCGACATGGACGGGCCGTTCATTCGCATCGGAAGCCGCTGCGAAACCTCTATGCGCGGCATCTATGCCATCGGCGATGTCACCGGCGAGCCGATGCTTGCCCATCGCGCCATGATGCAGGGAGAGATGGTGGCGGAGATCGTCGCCGGACATAACCGCGTCTGGGACAAGCGGGCCATTCCGGCGGTGTGTTTCACCGATCCCGAAATCGTCTCGGTAGGGATGTCGCCCGACGAGGCCAAGCGATCCGGTATCGACGTTCGTGTCGGGCGCTTCCCGTTCTCGGCCAATGGCCGCGCCATGACCAAGCTGGAGGAAGACGGCTTCGTGCGCGTCGTCGCACGTGCGGACAACGAATTGGTTCTCGGCATCCAGGCGGTGGGGCAGGGGATTTCGGAGTTGAGCACGGCTTTCGGGTTGGCAATCGAGATGGGTGCCTGTCTCGACGATATCGCAGGCACGATCCATGCTCATCCGACACAGGGAGAGGCCCTTCAGGAGGCTGTGCTGAATGCGCAGGGCCGCGCCATTCACATCTGAGGGAACGCGGATGCGCTCTCAATCCGAACTCATGGCGCGACGAATGCGTGCCGTGAGGTCGACGAGATTGCAACCGACATCCTCCAGAAAGTCGCCGCGAAGAAGATGCGCCGGCCCCACGCAATTGACCGCGTAAGGCTGCGAACCGCGCAGCGTGAGGGGCACGCCGACGGAGTGGATTTCCTCCTTCCATTCCCCGGCCATGGTGACATATCCCTGTGCACTGAACTGCTCCATGGAGCGCTGGATTCCCAGGCGAACGGCATCGCCGCGTGGCTCAGGCGGACATATCTCGTCGAGCACATTGTCACGCGTGGCCGGATCAAGGCCCGCAAGATAGGCTCTCCCTATGGCGGACATCGCCATGTCGATATGCGCGCCGATCTCGATGCCGATATGAAGCAGGCCCGGGCCGCGGCAATGCTCGATATACACCATGGTTCCGCGGTCCGGCACGCCGATGGAGACGGAACATCCGATCCGATCAGCAAGGGTCTGCATCATCGGCCGCGCCACATCGCGAATGGACAATCCGCCAAGTGCGCTGAAGCCAAGGGCAAGGGCGGCGGCGGAAGGTGAATAGAGCCCGGTCAGCGGCGAGTATTCCAGATAGCCCAGGCGGCTCAGGGTATAGGTCAGTCGCGAGATGGTCGATTTCGGGAGGCTGGTGCGGTCCGCGATATGCTGATTGCCGAGTCCCGGTTCGCCGCGCCTGAATGCTCTGAGCACGCTCAAGCCGCGTGCGAGGGCAATCACAAAGCGTGGGTCATCGTCTGGCGCGATGATTGTCGGCGCCAAACGTCTGACCTGTAGCTTACGCATCTTCCACCTCTAGCGAATGTGAAGACGAAGTCGGTTTCCAGCGCGGCCTGCCAAAAGGGACGGTGCGCCCCTATGGAAAAATGAAAGCGAGTTGGTTTCTGACGCTCTCGGCAAGAGAGATCAGGCGAGGGCCGATTTCATCCTCGATCTGATTACCCTGAAGCCTGAAGACCGGCACTCGGCAATTCATGGCGAAGCATTCTCCGTTCTTGTCGCGGAGCAGAGGAACGCCGGCTGAATGCGTCCCCGGAATCCATGTCCCGCGCACAACCGAGAAGCCGCGTTTCTTGCAGCTTTCCACGCCCTCCATGAATGCCGGGGAGTACTTGTTCCACAGCTCCGGCGTGTTGCGCTTCATCTGCCGAATTTTGACTTCGAATTCCTCATCTGTGAGTTGCGCGCACAGCGCATGGCCGATCGCGGCCGGAACCAAAGGGCCGATCGTGCCGAGGTCCTGGGACGTCCAGACATTTTCGTTGACGCGGGATGTTTCGAGATAGACGAAATTCGAACGGTCGATGACGCCGATGGAGACCGTGCCACCCACGTCCTGCGCGAGCTTTTGCATGGAGGGGCGGGCGATCTGGAGGATCTTCGTGTTGACGAGCAGCGGGTTGACCAGCATCAGCGCGGCCCAGCTGAGCCTGAACTTGGATGCCTCCTGTTTGAGATAGCCGAGCTTCGCGAGTGTGTAAGTGAGACGAGCGACGGTCGGGCGATTCAGGCCGGTATGCTTGGCGATCTCGACATTGCTCATCGAAGGCCGGTCAGGCCGAAATGCCTCGAGAACGGCGAGGCCCTTCGCCAATGTCGTCGCGAATCCGGCATCACGATCTGATTCCGTCACATCAAGCTCCTGCACGCCAATGCCCCCTGCCAGCAGCGTCGAAAACCGGAAGCATGCCTGTAGAGGCTGCCCAAGCCAGGCCACCTGATGCCTGCTCTTGAGCATTATAAAACATTATCCGGTCAATAGTGTCAACATATTCGACATTTTGCACTACAAATGTAAATTTAGTTGACAGAGGTAACCCAAGGTCATCAAATCAGGCAGAAGCAAAGCCAAGAGCCATAAAGGCTTGTCAGGGAGACGCCAGAATGACCCGTGTCATCGATATGGAAATCGGGCTGCCGGCCAGCGAGGCCAACCCGGACTTGGAGCGGATCGCACGCGGGCGTCCCGGCACTCCCTTCGCGCAATCGCTTCCGCGTCCTGAGGGTTATGGTTTCGCCAATTACGGTCGCGTCTTCAAATCCCGCGAACGCGGCGAAACGCCCGAACAGCCGGTCGATGACGGCGGGTTGAAGCGTCTTGTCGAGGACATGGACCGCGCGGGAGTCGAGCGCGGATTGCTGGTCGGCGCCGAGAACAGCGCGACGGGCAAGATCCACGCCGCCCATCCGGGTCGCTTCTTCATGTTCGTGACCATGGATCCGATGGACGGCATGCGCGCCGTCCGGGAATTCGAGCGTCTGGTCAAGGAAGAAGGCGCGAACGGCCTGCGCCTCTCTGCTCTCTATAACGGCGTGGTGGCCAACGACCGCCGCTATTACCCGCTTTATGCGAAAGCCGCCGAACTCGACGTTCCGGTGCGCATCTACACATCCATGAATTATGCGAACGACCGGCCTTACGACTTGGGGCATCCGCGTTATCTCGACGATGTCGCGGTGGATTTCCCCGAATTGAGGATCGTGGCGGGTCTCGCCGGCTGGCCCTGGGTCAACGACATGGTCGGGCTCCTGCGCAGGCACCCCAATCTCTACGTCGACACCGCGGCCCATCATCCGCGCTACTTCGCGCAGAATGGTTCCGGCTGGGAGCAATTCCTCCAGTTCGGCAACACCCTGCTGCAGGACAAGGTGATGGTCGGCCTGTCGCGCTATCTCTTCGGAACGTCGTTCGAGAGCCTGATCGACGATTACAAGAACCTGCCGCTCAAGGATCACGTGATCGAAAAGTGGCTGTACGGCAACGCAGCCAACTTCCATCGCCTCTGACGGTGGAGGTCCGGCATGCTCCGGTTCATCGCACAACGGGTTCTTTACGCGCTGCCGCTGATCTTCGTGATCATCGTGGTGATGTTCACCCTTCTTCACCTGATCCCGGGGGACCCGGTTCAGTCCCTCGTTGGCGATTTTCCCGTGCCGCCCGCCTATAGGGCGGCCATCGAAGAGAAGTATCGGCTGAACGATCCTTTCCTGCTGCAGGTCTGGAATTATCTCACCTCCGTTCTGCACGGCGATTTCGGATATTCCTATCAGAACCAGCGGCCCGTGCTCGACATCATCCTGGAACGTGCGCCGCGCACGATCCTGCTGGCATCCGTCGGATTTGCCCTCGCAATCCCGCTCGGAATCCTGCTGGGCGTGATTGCCGGCACCACGCCCAGCGCGCGGACCGACAAGTTCTGGACCACGTCCGCGCTCATCATGTACGCGGTGCCGACCTTCTGGCTCGCTCAGCTCCTCGTCATGTTCTTCGCCCTGAATCTCGGGTGGTTCCCCACGCAAGGCATCGGGCCGCTCGTGTCCCGTGCTCGCGGGTTCAACTGGCTGTTGGAAAAGATGCAGTATCTGGCGCTGCCGGTCGCTGCCTTCGCCATCCATGAGGGCATGCGGTTCGCCCGCATCATGCGTGCCAGCGTGATCGATACGCTGTCGCAAGGGTTCATCATCACGGCGCGCTCGAAAGGGCTCACACGTGGCCAGATCATCCGTCGCCATGTGCTGCGCAATTCCAGCCTGCCGCTCGTCACCATCGCCGGTTACGCCTTCGGCTCGGCCCTGAGCGGCGCGGTTCTGCTGGAGACCGTCTTCACGTGGCCTGGCCTGGGGCTGCTCATGGTGGATTCGATCCGCCTTCGCGACAACCTGACCATCATCGGCGTCGTCATCTTCTCGGCCCTTGCCGTCATTCTGATGAACCTCGTGGTCGACATGCTCTATGCGCTGCTCGACCCGCGCATCAGGACGAAGGGGTAATCCGCTTATGGCAAGCCTTACTTCAAAACCCGTCACGTCCGGCTTTCGCGCCAGGTTCGACCGGGGTCTCACGCTGGTCGGCAACATGGCCGGAACCCGGCATGGCGCCATCGGTGCGGTGATCCTGCTGCTGCTCGTCCTCATCGCGATCCTGGCGCCGGTCCTCGCGCCCTATCATCCGCTGCAGCAGACACCGCAGAGCCTTGCGCCGCCGTCGAAGGAATTCCTGTTCGGCACGGACAATATCGGCAGAGACATATTCTCGCTCATCCTCTACGGCGCGCAATCGTCGCTTCTCGTCGGATTGGGTGCAGCACTCGCCGCTCTTCTCGTCGGCGGAACCATCGGAATCCTCGCGGGCTATTTCCGGGGCCCGGTTGAAGTGATCCTGATGCGCGTCATCGAGCTCTTCCAGACGTTGCCGGTGATCATGCTCGTTTTGTGCGCGGTTGCGCTCTTCGGGTCCAATTTCTGGCTGCTCGTCATCGCCGTCGCGCTGGCGATCTGGCCGATGGAGGCGCGTCTGGTCTATGGCCAGTATATCAAGCTCCGCGAGCGTGAGTTCATCGCCGCGGCGCGCGTGGCCGATCTGTCGACATCTCACATCATCTTCCGCGAGATCATGCCGAATGCGGCGCAGCCGATCATCGTCCAGGTCGCGCTCGATGCCAGCATCGCCATCCTCATCGAAGCCGGCCTCGGCTTCCTCGGGCTGGGTGATCCCTCGATGGTGAGCTGGGGACAGCTTCTCTTCGTCGCCCAGGATTACATGGACAGCGCGTGGTGGATGAGCGTGTTTCCCGGCGCCGCGATCTGCCTGACCGTCGTTGGCCTCAACCTCTTCGCCGACGGCATCAACGAGATCAACGATCCGCGCGCCACGCGCGGCATGGGAGGTCTCCAATGAACGCGGTCAATACGGGATTGCACGCCGCTGGAGACATGCTTCTTGATGTGCGGAACCTGAAGGTTCACCTTCGCGTGTCGGATCAGATCGTCCGGGCCGTCGATGGCGCGGACCTCAAGGTCCATCAGTCCGAATGCGTCGGAGTCGTCGGAGAATCCGGTTCGGGCAAGAGCACCTTGGTGCGGGCCGTCTCCCGGCTGATGCCGAACCTGCGCATCGAGGAACTGTCCGGCGATGTGAAGTTCGAGGGCCGCGATCTTCTTAGCATGAGCGATCGCGACCTGCGTGCCCTGCGGCGTGCGCGGGGCTTCTCGATGATCTTTCAGGACCCTCTCGGATACCTGAACCCGACGCAGCGCGTCGAGCGTCAGATCGCCGAAGCCCTGTCCGACAATGCACGCGGTCAATCGGCGGGCCAACGGGTCTGCAATCTTCTCGACGAGGTCGGGTTCGCCGATCCACGCAATGTCGCGCGCCGCTTCCCGCATGAACTCTCGGGCGGCATGCGCCAGAGGGTGATGATCGCGATGGCCTTGGCGAGCGATCCCAAAATTCTCTTCGCTGACGAGCCGACGACGGCGCTCGATGCCACGGTGCAGCTCCAGGTCCTGGAGACGATCTACAGGCTGCACAAGGAAAGGAACATGGCGGTTGCGATCATCACCCATGATCTCGGCGTCATCGCGGAGCTGTGCGACCGCGTCTACGTCATGAAAGGCGGTCAGACCGTCGAGAGCGCATCGACCATCGATCTGTTCGAGCGGCCGCAACATCCGTACTCGGCGCGCCTCATCGGGCTGAGCACGCATGGTCGGCATGAGAAGAGTGTCCTGTCATGAACATGCCCATTCTCGAACTGAGGAAAGTCAGCCAGACTTATACCAGCCGCGATGCGACGGGCTGGGGCTGGACGACCGTGCGTGCCGTGGACGGAGTCGATCTCGCCGTCAACCAGGGTGAAACGCTCGCCATCGTCGGTGAATCGGGTTCCGGCAAGAGCACCATGGCCAAGCTGCTGCTGATGCTCAACCGTCCCACGGCAGGGGAGGTCGTCTATCGCGGGCAATCCCTGTCCAAACTCGCGGGTGCTGTCCGCGCCGAGTACCGGCGCAACGTCCAGGCCGTCTTTCAGGATCCGTCGTCGTCCTTGAACCCGCGCATGACGGTCGAGCAATCCTTGGGATATGTGGTCAGACGCCACGATCTCGTTCCCCCTGCGGATCAGACACGCTTCATCGAAGCGCAGCTCGATGCCGTCGGTCTCACTCCGCCCGAGAAATATACCGGCCGTTTTCCGCATCAGCTCTCCGGCGGTCAGCAGCAGCGTGTCGCGATTGCCAGGGCCATGATGCTGGAGCCGAGCGTCATCATAGCCGACGAGCCTCTTTCCAGCCTCGACGTGTCCATTCAGGCGCAGGTGCTTCAGCTCATGCGCGACCTGCGGAGCAGAACGAACGTCGCCTTCGTCATCATCAGCCATGATCTCGGCGCGATGGAATCGATCGCCGACCGCACGGCGGTCATGTATCGCGGCAAGATCGTCGAGATCGGCAGCACGATCTACACCGCACCGGTTCATCCCTATACGCGCCTGCTTCTCGATGCGAGGCTCTCGCCCGATCCTCGGCGCAGCCGCATCCGGTCGTCAGTGATCAAGCCTCCCGCGCCCGTGTCTCAGACACCGGTCGAGGGCGGATGCAGCTTCCGAAACCGCTGCCCCTATTCGATTGAGATTTGTGCCCAATCCAGCCCGCCCCTGCGGCCGGTTGGCGTAGGCACGACCCTGGCCGCCTGCCATCGCGCGGAAGAACTCACTGCCGGATGGATGACGGAGAAGAAAGCGCACGAAGGCCGAGGCTGAACAAACGGCAAGAAATGCGCAGCAACGATCACAACGGGAGAACGCCAATGAGACTGACACTTCGCCGTTCGACAACAAGTGCCTTATTCGCATCCACGCTCCTTGCCTGCACAGCGGGTGTCGCCTCAGCTCAAGCCGATGACGGAAAGCCCGTTAAGGGCGGCACGGTCGTTGCGGCGTTGAACGCGACGACGATCCCGACGCTCAACACGCAGCTGACGTCTTCCGTCCCCGCATTGTTCGCGGCCGATGTGTGGGCCGACGGCCTGATGACCTACGATCGTGAGGGCAAGCGCCTTCCGCGCCTAGCGACCAAGTGGGACGTCTCGCAGGACGGCAAGACCTACACCTTTCATCTGCGCGAAGGCGTAAAATGGTCGGACGGCAAGCCGTTCACTGCCGAAGACGTGGTGTTCACGCTCAATGATTTCGGCAAGTACAACACCTATCTGACCAAGCTCATGCCGCTGATCGAGGAGGCCTCCGCCCCGGATGCGAAGACTTTCGTCCTGAAGCTGAAGCAGCCTTTGACGGCAACGCTCGATCTCTTCGACAAAGAGGTCTTCCCCCTGATGCCGAAGCATGTCTATCAGGGGCAGGACATCGCAACTCACCCCGCCAACCGCGCGCCTGTCGGCCTTGGACCGTTCAAGTTCAAGAGCTGGGAGAGCGGACAGTCGATCACCTTCGTGCGCAACGAGAATTACTGGGAAAGCTCCAAGCCCTATCTGGACTCCGTCGTGTTCGCCCTGATCCCCGCTCCGCAGCAGCGCCTAAACGCGATCGTCAACGGCGAGGTGAACTGGTACCGTCCTGAAGTCGTGCAGGTCAAAGCCACACAGGACGCGGCGAAGAACGGCAAGATCAAGGTTGTTCAGATCGTCAACAACGCGCCGGAAACGGCCGTCGTCGATCTCAATGTGACCCGTGGGCCGACGAAGGACATCAAGGTCCGGCAGGCTCTCTTCCATGCCATCGACCGGCAGCGCATCGTGCAGGACGTCTATCAGGGCCTCGCGGACACGGCCAAGAACGCCATCCCGACCCAGTTCAAGGATCTGCACGATACCTCGATCAACTACGATACGCTTTTCGCCTACGATCCCGTGAAGGCCGGCAAGATTCTCGACGAGGCAGGCTATCCGCTTAAAGATGGAAAGCGCTTCAGCATCGAGCTGACCGTGATCGGAAAGCCTCCTTACGATGCTGTGGCGCAGGTGGTGCAATCGCAGTGGTCGGCCATCGGCATCGATGTCAAGCTGAGCGCACTCGACCAGCAGATTTGGACGGACAAGGTCTATACCAAGCGTGATTTCGACGCCTCGGTCATCTCGCTCACTGGGCGCACCAATCCTGTGCTCGGCGTCGATCGCAGCTTCGTCTGCAACGAAGGAAACGTGCCGTTCGCCAATCCGACGGGTTACTGCAATCCCGAGTTCGACAAAGTGGCGCTCGATGCCTCGGCTGCACCGCTCAGCGAGCAGAAGGCCCACTATAAGAAGTATGCCGAGATCGTCGCGCGGGACCTGAACCAGCTCGCCCTGACCAATTCGCAGGTCTTCGAGGCGGTGACGACGAACCTGAAGGGCTTGGACGCGCAGTTCAACTTCTCCTTCAACACGCACCCGAACTGGGCCGAGGCCTGGTTGCCGAAGAGCGAGCAGTAAAACGCCCATTGATATCTGCGGCATAGCCTCATCGGCTGTGCCGCATCATCGATCTTCTGAGAGGACACGACCTTGCATATTGACGTAACTTCGATGATGCGCCCGCGGGCCGTCGCAATTGTCGGCGCATCCGCGAAAAGAATGACGCAGGGAAACGTCGTCATCAGTAACCTGAAGGAATGGGGCTATGCCGGTCACGTTCTGCCGGTTCATCCCGAGGCCAAGGAGATCGACGGGCTGAGGGCGATCAATTCCGTCGCCGATCTACCGCGCGATACCGATCTCGCGATTGTCGCGATTCCGGCCGCGCATGTTCCAGGCATGCTCGCGGAACTCGAGCAAAGTCCTGTCCGGTCGGCCATCGTGTTCACGAACGGCTTCACGGATGAGCAGGAGAAGTCCATCCGCGCATTCGGGCAGTCCAGCCGTATCAAGGTTCATGGACCCAATTGCATGGGGCTCGTAAACTTTACGGATTCCATTCCCCTTTATCCCGCCCGCCCATCCAAGCGCCTGCGGCCTGGCCGGGTCGCCCTGGTCGCGCAATCGGGCTCAGCTGCGATTTCCGTGATGAACTCGACCCTCGCCGGGTTCTCGAAGGTCGTCACGATGGGCAGCGAGTTTCATGTCGCCGCTGCCGATTATATCCGCTGGCTGGCCGACGACGACGCAACGAGCGCAATCGGCGTCGTGGCGGAATCGATCAAGGATCCCGTGGCTCTGGCCTATGCCGCCGAGGCCGTCCATGCGGCAGGAAAATCGCTGGTCATCCTGAAGGTTGGCCGCACAGCCAGCGGCCTTGCGGCCACGCAGGCCCATACCGGTGCGCTGGTCAGCAGCAGTGATGCCTACGATGACTTTTTCGAGTCGACAGACATCGCCGTCGTGTCTGATTACGACGAGCTCATTGCATCGTTGGAATGCGGTGCGGTCTCCAAGAGAATGGTCGGAGGAAGCGCCATCGGCATTGTCGGAATTTCCGGCGGCCAAACCGCGCTTGCCTGCGACATCGCCGAGATGAGCGGGATCGAGGTCGCGCAGTTCAGTGATGCGACGGAGCAGCGGCTGCTGCAAGCCCTGCCGGGAGTCTCGGGCCTCAATCCAGTCGATTTCGGCGCGAGCATCAGTGCTGACCGCAATCCCGACGAGGCGATTGCAGCCGTGTCCGACGATGCCAACGTCGGGGCGATTGTGGCGTTCCAGGACTGCCAGGAAAGCCTTAATCCCGCGGGGCTGGAAAATTACATGGGCATTTTGAATGTCTATGCGAAAACCGGCGCACAAGCGAAGAAGCCGCTCGTCGTGATCTCTCCGACTTCCGAGAACCTTCACCCAAAGGTGATCGATCTGATGGCGGAGCACAATGTACCTCTGCTTCGGGGTCTGAGGCCTGGGCTCCTGGCCGTCGGCAACCTGAACCTCGGCAGGCCGGGCCGCGCCGCCGCCTGGGCCGATGCACGCAAGCCTCAGCGCCAGCCCTTCCATCCGAACGCAGCTTCCTTCCGCCGCGAATTGGCGGAGCAATCCGGCCCGCTCGATCCGGCAACAGCCTTCCGGATCTTACGGGAATACGATCTCCCGCTCGTCAGGTCGATTGTCGTAAAAGATGCGGACGAGGCGGTCCGGCGTGCAAGCGAAATAGACTTCCCCATGGTGGTGAAGGTCGCATCTTCACAGATCCAGCACCGTTCCGATGTGGGCGGCGTCGTGCTCGGCGTCGAGAATGAGGCATCGCTGCGATCCGCAATCGAGTCGATCCGCACGAAGGTGAGTGCGGCTTTGCCCGGCGCCGTTATCGACGGGTACGAACTTCAGGAGCAGATCATCGGCGGGATCGAGGCCATGGCCGGCTTTACCGCGGCTGAACCCTTCGGGCCTCTCATGGTTCTGGGAAGCGGCGGCGTCATGGTCGAGATCCTGGCAGACCGCGCGGCGAAGCTTGGGCCGTTGAGCGAGGACGATGCGCGGGCCATGGTGGGCGGCACGAAGCTCGCCAAGATCCTGGACGGCTATCGGAACCTCTCGCCGAAGACGAGTTGGGATGGGCTTGTGCAGGCCGCCGTCAATCTTTCGCGGCTCGCCAGCGACCTCGATGGAATCATGATCGCCTGCGACCTCAACCCGGTCGTCATCCGAAAAGGCAGCGGCGATGTCAGGATCGTCGATGCGCTCTGCATCTGCGCGTGATCGCCTGACATCCTAGAATGCCGCGCGGTCGTGCGGAGCATCGAGATCGAGCACGGGTCCCATCGGCACGATGCCAGTCGGGTTGATGGACCTGTGACTGCCGTAATAATGGCTCTTGATGTGATGCATGTTCACGGTCTCGCGGATGTCGGGCATCTGGTAGATGTCGCGCAGATATCCTGACAGGTTCGCGTAATCCGCGATGCGGCGCAGGTTGCACTTGAAGTGGCCGACATAAACGGGATCGAAGCGCACCAAAGTCGTGAACAGGCGGATATCCGTTTCGGTCATGGCGCTGCCGAAAAGATAGCGTTGTGAGGACAGGCGCTCGTCGAGCCTGTCCAACATCTCGAACAATGGGCGGACCGCTTCCTCATAGGCCTGCTGCGTGGTGGCAAAGCCCGCCTTGTACACGCCGTTGTTGACTTTGTCGTAGACCTGCGCGTTCAGCGCATCGATCTCCTCACGCAAGGCCTGCGGATAATAATCGCCGAGCTTCGCGCCCACCGCGTCGAAGGCAGAATTCATCATGCGGATGATCTCGGCGGATTCATTGCTCACGATGGTGGATGTCTTCTTGTCCCACAGAACCGGCACCGTCACACGGCCTGTGTAGTCCGGTGCGGCGGCCGTGTAGACCTCGTGGAGATAGCGCGCGTTGTGGATCGGGTCGGGAATGGTTCCGGGCCCCTCCTCGAAGGTCCAGCCGTGCTCAAGCATGAGCCAGTGCACGACGGAGAGGCCGATTGTCGCCTCCAGACCTTTCAACTTGCGCATGATCAGCGTGCGATGCGCCCAGGGGCAGGCGAGGGCGACATAGAGGTGGTAGCGCCCAGGCTCCGCCATGAAGCCGCCCTTGCCAGTAGGGCCGGCGGCGCCGTCGGGAGTGACCCAGTTGCGGAATGCGGCATCCTTGCGCACGAAGCGCCCACCCGTGCTCTTCGTCTCGTACCAGCGATCCTGCCAGACGCCATCCACCAGCAATCCCATTCCATCCTCCCGGAAGTTGAGCCTCTACATAGGGGAGCAGGATCCGGCACCAACGGTGCCCATGGCGCAGGATGCCGTAAAAGGGTAGCTGTAGATTGCCTTCCAGAGCCAAAGCGGCTTGACGCGGGACCTATTGTAAGACAGGTACAAGGGACGGTCGGAGCACCCGGCCCGCCACCGAAAAAGGGGTGAGGAACCAAGGTTCCGGACACCCCTGGCCTTCCTCGGAAGGGCCTGTAGCTCAATGGTTAGAGCCGGCCGCTCATAACGGTCTGGTTGCAGGTTCGAGTCCTGCCGGGCCCACCAATTTTTTCAAATTGCGATGCTATCGAACAAGCTCATGCGCACGATTTCTTCGTCGTCTGACCGGGCACGTTCACCAATTCGGGGAGCCCTGCCAGAATCGACTTCTGGCAGGGCCTTTAATCTGGGAGGATGCGTGATCTCCGCGGCTCCTCCTTATGACAATCGGTTAGTCGCGACCTCGACCGCCATGGTCGCCACCGCTGTGGTCACCCTTGCCGCCATTGTCGCCTCTGCCGCCTCCATGATCACCGCGGCCATCACCGTGGTCTCCTTTTCCACCATGGCCACCCTTGCCGCCGTCGTGGTCTCCTTTCCCGCCATGGCCGCCTTTGCCGCCACCATGGTCACCTTTTCCATCGTGTCCGCCCTTGCCGCCACCGTGGTCACCCTTGCCACCGTGTTCGCCCTTGCCGCCACCGTGATCGCCCTTTCCACCGTGGCCTCCTTTACCGCCTCCAGGACCATCGTGTCCGGGGCCACCATGTCCGGGATGACCTCCACCTGAACCGGGATTGCCGCCGGGATTGCCAGGAGTGCCCGTATCACCACCGCTGGGGGTGCCAGGATTGTCTCCAGGTCCACCCGGGTTGTTTCCGGGATTCCCGCCATTATCCGTGCCACCCGGAGCGGAGCCGCCATTTCCGGGATTGGATCCAGGCGACGTGCCGCCATCGGAGCTCGTGCCGCCACCAGGAGGCGTGCTTCCGCCATGATTGGTCCCGCCACCTGATCCGGGATTACGGCCAGGGGGATTGCCCGTTTGGCCGCCATTCGGGTTTCCAGGTCCCGCGCCGGGGGCACTCTCGGGGCCGTTGCCGCGCGATGGGTTGCCGGACGAAGAGGCATAGTCAGGGCCGCCTCGATCACGCGGGGTGTTCGGAGTGATCGAACCGACGCCGCCGAAGTTTGGTGCTCCCGAGATGGACCCGGTCGTGAGATCCGTCCGGTCGAGCGGGGTGCGTACAAGCCGCTGCGCCGGAGCCGTGATTTGGCAGCGGCAGATCTCCTCGCCTCTCACATATCGAAACCGACAGTTCGTATAATCTTCCGGGTTCGCCACAGCAGGCATGCATTGCCCGCCACGCGTGTGGTGAGGCTGACGCATCGCCTCTGTACGGCCCAGATCGGCGGCGAATGCGCTGACAGAAGACAAAAGGGTAGCGAGGCCTGCGAAGGCAAGCTGATGGGTCGACTTCATAATAAACTCTCAGTCCAGGAAGGGGCTCCGAGGCTAATCGGCTTGGTTGGATGAGAATTTAACAGTAATAAGAGGAATGCGTTCCGGCTTTCAGCCGCACCAATACATCGGTGGTAATCCTTTGGGATTGCATTTTTATCCAAAAGGCTAGGAATATCCAAATGGATGAATTCTATAGTTGAGGGCGTCTCACCTCTTCAGTGAGGCAGTGAAAATTGGGAAAATTAGCCATTCGAATTTTCGAGATATGAAAGCGCTACAGCTTGTCTCGGCCTGGCCATTGCCTGAGAATCTGGTCTCGAGTCGGAGTTGATCACGGCACATGCGGGATTGCTCGATCATGCCTCGAGAGCGGGTCAAAGTGACGCTTTGCCGCTATGCAAAATGACGCAATTCTCCTTTCATTCCTAAATAGCCCCGCTATAACCCCTCCCGCGCCGCTCCGACTGAGACAATAAAAAGTGGTAAACCCACTAGGCTCATCTGACCCTCAGCGCACCTGCTCTAGCCTTCTCAAAAAGCTTAGCTGTGAGGGATCCTTGAAGCCTGTCTCGTTACTGGCAATGCCAGATCCGTGCCTTGTCGCCCCTCTCATCGCAGAGCAGGGGAATTCGCCCCGCTCGCAAGGGGGCTGCCTGACCGATGAGCACATTACAGATGTGGTCAGGACCCTCGCCGATGCTCGCCGAATGTCTATCGGGGCATTCCATGGCTAAAATTTCTGTCGCTTCGAGAGAGCAGGGCTTATCCCTGTCCTCCATCGCGTCGAGCGATGTGCCGACTGCTTTGGTTTGCTGGAACAATTTGCTCCGCGCCGGCATCAGGCACCTCTTGTCCGGCACACGTTTCGTCATTTCGGATGACAGGCCGGATGCATCTGCCGAGCGCCCTCGCATGTTCCTCATTTGCGAGCCCTCCACACGGGAGAGCGCTCTGGCGTGCATTGAACAGATAAGGGCCGATCATCCTGACGTGCGGATCGTGCTCATTGCGGAGAAACTCGATACCGAAGCTATCATCTATCTCTGGCGCGCGGGAGTGAACGGGTTCTGCCGGCCGAACATGGAGCGTGAGGCTCTGATCAATGCGCTTGAACTCGTGGCATCAGGCGAGACCTCCATTCCTTCGGCTTTCCTGAACCAGCTCATGGATGAGTTGGCTCGCGCCGATATTGAAGATGGTCGAGGCCTTGATGCACTTCTGGCCGACAATGTCGCAGTGCAGTCGAAAGATTTGTCTGCACGGGAGACGCAGATTTTGCGGTACCTGATGAAGGGAGCGACCAACAAGCTCATCGCTCAGGAACTGGGGCTATCCGAGGCGACCATCAAGGTTCACGTAAAAGCCGTTCTGAAAAAGACGAATGCCTCCAACCGGACCCAGGCCGCCACATGGGCGACCGCGAACCTGAACACCACTTCGTCTCCATCATAAGCCGGCCGCCGGGTGCGGAGAGATGGAGACGGGTCAGGTCGGATAGGCAGGTGAATGACACATCCGAGAAGCCGGGACGCGCTTGTCAGGTTCCGGCTGTTTCAAGAGCGATGAAGAGCGCGAAGACCAGGAAAAACAATCCGCTGAACAGGCCGACCCATCTTGATAGACGGGCCAGTCGGTCATCCTCCAGATTGCAGGAGACGTCGTCGGCGATTTCGTCAGATCCGGCATGGCTGCGTCCGCTCTAAATGTGGACGACATTGATGGCCAGGGTCAGGAGCCCCAGGCCGCACAGCAGCGCGAACACATTGCAGATCTTTGCAAGAACATCTTCGCCAGGGCGTGTGTGTCGATCATGCATGGAACGGCATTAGCCGGCTCTGCTTACGTAAGGCAATTAGTCTTATGGTTAATAGCTCTCGGCCAAGCGGCCAACGCGCTTGCTCTCAGCCGAACATCATGGCTGCGGCCGCACAGGCCAAGGCCGCCAGAGGGATTGAGAGAACGAACCATCCCGGGCAGTGACTGGAGCTATCCTCGGCATCGAGAGCCTGATCGCGAATATCTCGATCAATTGTCTTCATGGCGCCCACCCGATACCGGCCCGATATCTCAGTTTTATGACCTTGGCAGGGGGGGAGCCTGTCGGAGCGAGTGGAAAGCGCGGTTTCTCCCGGCAAACTTCCCTCGAAGGAGTAAAAGGGTATAGGGAGTAGCTGTATAATCGATTGCTTGCGCCACCGCCTCGTGAAGCGTTTGGTGGTTCATGGATCTTCCGGGAGAGTGAGTTGAGCGACGCCGCGTCCTGTCCAGCCTGTCCGCCCATCATGAGCCTGCCGCCCTGCGTCGACCGGGAATGGGCAAGACAGGCGATCGCCATTCTTCAGGGCGATGGACGGCGCTCCGCCGACACGCATCTCATCAACCCGGTCTTTCGCGGGCTGAAGGGCATCTCGATCTATCTCAAGGACGAGTCGACGCACCCGACGGGCAGCCTCAAGCACCGGCTGGCGCGCTCCCTGTTTCTCTACGGCATCTGCAACGGCAAGATCAGGCAGGGCATGACGCTGGTCGAGGCCTCGTCGGGCTCGACGGCGGTGAGCGAGGCCTATTTCGCTCACCTGCTGCAGTTACCCTTCATCGCCGTCATGCCGCGCACGACGAGCCGGCAGAAGATCGAGGCCATCGAGCGTTTCGGTGGGCGCTGCCATTTCGTCGATAATCCCGGTGAGGTCTACGATGTCGCCGCAGGCCTCGCCCGTGAGGCGGGCGGTTATTATCTCGATCAGTTCACTTACGCCGAACGCGCCACCGACTGGCGCGGCAACAACAACATCGCCGAGAGCATTTTCGAGCAGATGGAAGCCGAGCGCTATCCGCGCCCCGCATGGGTTGTGATGAGCGCGGGAACGGGCGGCACCTCCGCCACCATCGGCCGCTACATCCGCTATCGCAACTACGACACGCGGCTCTGCGTGGTGGATGTGGAGTACTCCGCCTTCTACGATTCCTATTGCCGCAAGGATCCGACTGTCACGTGCGCACGTCCCTCACGCATCGAGGGCGTCGGGCGTCCGCGTGTCGAGCCGTCCTTCATTCCGGATGTGATCGACCACATGATCAAGATTCCGGATGCGGGCTCCATCGCCGCCATGCATGTGCTGTCCGAGCGCCTGTTCCGCCGCGTCGGCGGATCGACGGGCACGAACTTCTTCGGGCTGTGCTGGATCGCCAGCTGCATGATGGCGGCGGGCGAGGAGGGGTCGCTCGTGTCGCTCATCTGCGACAGTGGCGACCGCTATACCTCGACCTATTACAACCCGGACTGGCTTGATGCGAACGGGATCGACATCGCGCCCTATCGCGAGATGATCGAGACGTTTCTCGACACTGGCGTGTTCAAGGCTATCTGAGCTTTCCCGTCAGCCGGGTGGGAGCGGACGGGGGCGTGAACCGCTGTCGATGGCGACGAACGTGAAGATCGCCTCCGTGACCTTGATCTGCTCGTCCCCATCGCGGGAACGGCGCCATGCCTCAACCTGGAATTTCATGGAAGTCCGGCCGGTCGAAACGAGATCGGCATAGACCGATACTTCGTCGCCCACATGAACGGGCGTGTGAAAGACCATGCCGTCGACGGCAACCGTCGCGCAGCGTCCTCTAGCACGTCTGGCCGCGGCGTTGCCGGCGGCAAGATCCATCTGCGACATCAGCCAGCCGCCGAAAATATCTCCGGCCGGATTCGTATCCGCAGGCATGGCGATCGTCCGGATCACCGCCTCGCGCCCCTCTGTCGTATCGAGCGTCATCATCGCCTCGCTTTCTTATAGGCTTGAGGATTCAACGGACCTGGCGAGAAGTCCAGAGATTCGAATCTTGCAGGCTGGCGGCGAGGGGTGAGGCACCCCAGATCACGAGGGTGGAAGAACAGCATAACCCTTCACAGCGGCACCATGTCGTCCTCACCATTATCGGGCGCCTCGCTCTTGCCGCCGCTCTCGGTCTCGGCATTACCGGCGGATTGGTCTGGGGCGGTGTCGTGCAGATCCCTCGTCACCTCAATCCCTTCGCGCCGTTGCGTATCACGGATGAGATAAATTGGCTCACACGCCACAAGCTCTCGCGGCTCGAACGGGATGAATTGCAATGCCGCGCGGTTTTGGCCGAATCGCCCTTGTCCCACAGGCCTGTGCCCGATCGCGATCTCGCCGATGGATGCGGGCTCTCGAACGCAGTCGAAGTGATAGATGCGTCAATCGGTCTGAGCGGAAATTTTACCGCTACATGCCCTTTGGCTGTCGCCTGGGCGCTGTTCGAAAGGAATGTGATAGGTCAGGCAGCGCGAGAGTATCTTGGGCAGGATGTGGCGCGCGTGCTCCATCTCGGCACTTATGCGTGCCGCAACATCGATCATCGTGAGAGGGGACGACGCAGCGAGCACGCGACGGCCAACGCCATGGACATTTCAGGCTTCGTGCTTGCAGATGGAAAGCAGATCACTCTACGCAGGGACTGGAACGGAAACAGCCGCCATGAGGTTTTCCTGAGAGCCGTGCGGGACGGCGCATGCGATTTCTTCGATGTGGTGCTCAGTCCCGATTACAACGCCGCACACCACGACCATTTTCATCTCGACATGGGCCGCTTTCGCGCGTGTCGGTAAAACAGCTCTGGAAATAAGAAAACCAGCGCCCTTGCCCCAAGGCGCTGGTTTTAAGCATCGAGCACGAGTTCGAATCCACTGCCGATGCTTCGAGTTTCAATGTCTTGATCATCTTCCACGCAACGCGGTTTTCCGCTTTTTGCGTTCGATGCTTTTTAGTTGACGGCGTAGGAGGGTGTGTCGCCCATGAGCGCGGCCTTTGCGGCGAGGAGCAGGGCCTCGCCGAGCTCGCGCGCATGCTCCGGCGTCATCGCCACCGGCATCTGATGCCGCACGCCACGCTCGTATTCTTCCGGTGTGGTGGCCAGCTCGATCACCATCATCGCATCCCGCCCATCCAGGGTGCCCACCGAGAAGCTGGTGA